>NZ_QVID01000002.1:645286-967929 GCF_003413745.1 Marixanthomonas ophiurae
AACGTTCTGAGACCAAAGAAGGTACTGTCATAGAATATACCCTTTCCTTAAAACCAGATGGGAACTTTACTTTTCACTTTTATAGAAACATTGACCCAACACAACCTAAGGAAAATTTTTACGGAAAAGGAACGTGGGAAGCAGATAAAAAGAGCGTTCTTTTTCACACCAATAAAGAAGCTGATATAGACGAAAAATATACCCTAGACTTTACCAATACCAAAGCAAGATTTATAAAAAAAATGCCAAGAGGTGAAACAGCGACCAACAAAAAAACGTATTTTTTGTTTTATGATTCTGAAGTTTCTTGGATAAAAGGCTTAAAGCTTCATAAAAAATGATAAACAAAAAAGCCTTCCGTAATAAGAGGGCTTTTATACTTTAGATTGTTAGTATTATGGAAAGAACAATCCTTTCATATATAGAGAAATTGCCTGTAGGATATTCCGTAGTATGGTATCATAAAAAAAAGTACGGCGTGTCTAGAACTGATTATAACGATGGGAAAAGCATAAAAGTGTATGCAGAAGAGCTAGGCGGAACCGATATTATAAGCCTAAATTATTATAAAACTTCTAAAACTGAAGTATTAAAACCTTGTGAAATGCCTGAAATGAAAGTGATTGACTTTTTAACAGGCTGTAAACTAATTAAGTGGGATTAGTTTTAAATTTAAAATACGTAAATACCCAATTTTGGGTATTGTAAAATTTTTGTTCATTCTTTATGTTTTCTAGAAACCTACTATTCTGAAACTTAAATTATATGAAAATTTTATTCATAACACTTTTATTTGTGTTAGGTCAAAACTTACTTGGTCAGGCAAATTGGTCTTTCGACCAAAAAGTTGATTTCAATAGGTTCATAACCTATGAAGGCGTGATAGATAAAACGCATCAAATAAATATGTATTTTAAAGAATCGTATGAAGCTTGCAGTGACAACTCTAGAAACCGGACAGATCGAATAGTTTATGGCTGGTACCAATATAACAAAGCTGGTAAAAAAGTTCCTTTAGTAGGTTATGTATGCCAAGATAATGCTTGTAAAAATTTAGTAGAGTTGTTTGTGCCAATAGATCCCATTAACTACTCATTTGATGAAAACTGTCGTTTAATAGAGGCAAAGGAATCATTTAAACAAGAGCGCGGTTGGCAGTCAGATAGGTTTGAAAGGCAAACTGATGATGACCAAAAGCATCCCGTAAGCCTAAAACCAATACATAAATTTAGTTGGCTTACAAAAGCTACTATCTTATTCAATATTAATGGTGTTGAAATTGAAACGTTTAATTTAACTGAACTTACCCAAAACAACTATATTGAAAGCATAGAAATAATAGGAGTGAAAAGAATGGGCACTACCTTTCACCTATTAATTAAGTATTCACACCAATCAAAACCGGGGTCTTATGGCAAAGGCATGTGTGGAAATGGAATAGAAGAATTTATAGCACACTTGGTAATAAACAACGATTTTGAAGTTGAGTCTTTTGAAAGAAAACAATTGCGCAGTTGTATCTATAACATTGACAATGTTGATGTTTCTTTTGATGCAAACCAGCCTGAACTTGGAATAGAAAGCAAAAACAAAAAACAATGAAAACAGCAACTCAAACTTTATACTTAATCTTCGCCCTGCTTTTCACTACAATCGCAAAAGCTCAAGTTTATTATAATGACGAAAAAACTGGAGAAGAATACGAAATCAACCAAAAAACCCACAAAAATATAATAAACGCCTTTTTAAAAGAGCAAAAGGCAACAGCTATTGAGTTTAACACCAACCGCAGCCCAGACTTTCCTTTTCGCTTAAAAAATAAAATAGGAAATTGGGTGCTTTTTCATTTGGGTCATGAAAACTTGTATATGGAAAAAGAAGGCCGTAAGTACAGCTTTCAATTTCCTACTTCAGTTATGGAGCAACACGGTTTTACATTCGCCAATCGCAGAGGAAAAACCTACCTTGTGAATCTTTATGACAAAGAAGTGGAAACCAAAATGGGCTTTGATGAAGTGGTAATCAACACCAAAAAGGAAACCATATTTACGTATGATAAAGATTATAATGAAAAAGAAAAAATTGCTATAATTATCGATAAAATAGTAGTTAGGAAAGACAATACATGGGGCTTGATTGAACTAAGAGGTGATGACCTATTTTATCTAAGCCGTAATTTTTTGTACAATTCTCCAGAAGAAGTACCGCCGGCTACAGGCTTTCAAGTTTACCAATTAGAAATGATGGAAAATATCCGGCAAGAATACAATATAGATTTATTAATTGCTTTAGATGAAAATGGTTATTATTTTAAAGGACGCAATAAAAAAACTAAATTATTTGGCCTTTATGTAGGCGAAGGTGAAGCATTTGAAAGTATTCCGCCAAAATATGACAACATCATAGAACATAAATATACAGGAACTTATGAAGTTTGGAAAAACAACAAGGTGGGTTACTACAATAGTAATTTTAAATTAGTCTTTAAACCCAGTTTTGACGATTTTGAATATGTTCATCTCGATTATACCTATGGCTGTGCCTTAAAAACAAATGGTAAATGGGAACTTTATGATGCCTTTGAACCCGAAAAACTAATAGAAGGCAGTGCTGCAAGCATTGATGAACTAATAGGTTTATGGATGGACAGGTAAAAGCCAGTGGCTAATAAAACTGAACGCTAGCAGAATAGCATAAAAAGTAGGGGTTATCACTGTTGTTGAAACCAATTGGAGACAACTTTTTTAAGGAAGTTTCAGAAAAAAAACAATAATCAATTACTTTAAATTTATATTATTATGAAAATAGCAATTCTACTTTTCGGCATATTTATAAACGCTTCTCTGTTTGCCCAAGACACGGGAGAAATGATCTGGGATTATAGAAATATGATTGGTATTCCTGCCCCAACTTCTTCAGATGATTGGACTTTTGTTTCGGAAGAAGATGATAGTTTGAATTTTCTTAAATTCAAACTTAACAACACCTTAAATTGTGAAGCACACTTGACGTTTTCAGTTTGGAGTTCGTTTGGATCCCCTGACACTAAAGAGGAAATAATAAATGCTGTTGAAAAAAATTATAAAAATTATACAAAAACAAGCAAAGAAGACATCGTTATTAATGACGTAAAAGGAATCTCTCAACGCGGCACTTTTGAATCTTATAACGAAGGGGATAAAATGGCATCTGTCATATCAGTGGTAGGCTCCAAGAATAAGCCCATATATATAACTTTGAAGATATCAAATAATGAAACGTGTTATAAAACTGTTTATGAGAGTTATAAGGAGTTTTTGAAAGGTGTTACCATCATAGGAAGCGCCGATGAACTTAAAGAACTCAAAAGTAAGGTAGAAGAAAAAGACTTGAGATATTATAATCGCATAGATGCTGAAAATTTAATACTATTGGCCGAAAAAGACGAAGATTGGGCATTAAAAAAAGGCATTGGTTTGTCTATTTATCATTTGTATGATAAACATGATAATAAAGAGGCCGCAAAAAAATGGTTGACTAAGCAAGCAGATTATGGCACTGCAGATGCACAGTTTTGGTTAGGCATGGAATATGGAGATTGGAAAGGCTACAGCAATAGCAACTATAGGACATTGCAATTGCCCGTGAATATGGATTTGCATAAATCGTATCTTGAAAAAGCATATATAAACGATAATAAAAGAGCAAGCGGTCTGCTTATAAGGACCTATGAAAAAGAAAAAGACTATAAAAACCTGATCAAATGGTTAAAACTTGATGTGCTTCAAGGAGAAACAGGTGCGAGAAGATCTAACTACGAACTTTATAAAATTTATTTTGAAGGTGAAAAAGCGCCAAAAGATTACAATAAAGCAAATTCATACCTAAGAAAAGCTGTAAAAGTAGGTGATGAAAATGCAAATTTTCTTTATGGAGTAAAACTTTATGAAGGCAAAGAAGGTATAGACCAAAACAAGATAAAAGGGCTTGATTACTTAAAAAAAGCTTCTAATTGGGGTGTCTGTAGTGCCTATGAATATTTAGTGTCCAAGGGAATTTATGTTGAAGATAAAGGAGACTGCGATGAAAATAATTAATGTCTTTATATACACTAACTTAGGTAGTTTTAAATGAAAGCGATCTATTATTTTACGACATATTGAATAACTTATAAAGGAAAACAAGTATGCACACAAAAAAAATAGCATTGGGCGGTGGATGTCATTGGTGTACAGAGGCCGTTTTTCAATCATTGGTTGGTGTGGAGAGGGTAGAGCTAGGTTACGTTGCTTCAACAGGGGATAATACTAGTTTTTCTGAAGCGGTAGTTGTTCATTTTAATCCAGAAAAAATCAATCTGAAAACACTTATTGAAATTCACCTGCACACCCATAAAAGCACTTCAAACCATAGCTTGCGTGAAAGATACCGATCGGCTGTTTATTATTTTAATGTAAGGCAAGAGCAACTAGCTCAGGAGTATATTAAAAGTTTGCAACGAGATTTTGATGAATTGATTATTTCTGAAGTATTACCTTTTTCAGCTTTTAAACCTTCAAGAGAATCATTGCATAATTATTACAAAACAAATCCCGAACGGCCTTTCTGCAAGCGCTTTATAAATCCAAAAATAAAACTTCTCTTACATCAATTTTCAAAACATATGCGAAGTATGGAGCATCCAGTATTGAAAGAGTAAAGAGGAAAATTATTTCAGTTTTAGTACAATGCAGTCAATTTAGTATTACTTTTGTTAATAATGGTGCACTATAAATTACTTGTTTTCAATACTGTTACTAATCGGATGTCCTTTTCAAAAGCGGCAGAAGAATTGCACATTACACAACCAGCAGTAACCCGACATATTAAGCAACTTGAAGAACATTTTAAACAAAAACTGTTTGAGCGTAAAGGCAACAGTATAGCTCTTACTCAAGCTGGTGCTGTCCTATTTGAACACACCAAAAAAATACTAGAACAGCATAAAGCTTTAGAGTTTGATATGAACGCTTTGATAGATCGTACTCAAGGGGTACTTTCAATTGCTGCTAGTACAACTATGGCACAATATATTCTTCCTGAAGCATTGTCAAGGTTCCATCAGAAATTTCCTAAAGTACAACTAACGCTTATTAATGCTAATACTCAATATGTTGAAAAGAAAGTACTCGATTCTACAGTCGAATTGGGTTTTATAGAAGGACATTCTAAAAACCGGGAGATTTCCTATCATCCCTTTATGAAAGATGAAATTGTTTTAGTGGCGGCTAAAGGTCATGCGCTTTATAACAAAGGAGCTATAGCGATAAAAGATCTTTACAACTTTCCATTGGTACTAAGAGAGGAAGGTTCAGGTAGCCTCGAAATTATAAAACAAGCATTAAAAGAAACACAAGCCCCAGTTGAAAAATTAAACGTTGTTATCCGTTTAGGAAGCTCAGAAAGTATGAAGACCTACATTCAAGACCAAAGAAGCGTTGCCTTTTTGAGTATCAATACTATTTTAAAGGAGCTAAAAGCAACAGAATTGGGGATTATTGATATTGAAGAGCTTTCAATAAACAGATATTTCAGCTATATTTTTAAACAAGGACATCAATCCCCTTTAGCTACGTTGTTCTTAAACTTTTTGAAACATCACTATAACATATTGTTATAACAGATGCTTTTTTATCATTTGATTTGCAGGGTAAAGCAATCTACTTTTGTTTCATATAAATACGGTGTATTATAATGAAACCCAAAGAGAATATCCATAAGAAAAATAGGTCATTAATAGCAAAAGTACTTTTTGTAGTACTATGCCTTTTATGCCTTACACCACTTATAAACCCACCAATAGCTTTGTTAATGGGAGTTGCTGTAGCACAAATTACAGGAAACCCTTTTGAAAAAATTAGTGGTAAGGCTGTAAGCTGGTTGCTTAAGTTCGCTGTTATAGGTTTGGGTTTTGGGATGAGTGTTTCTAGTGCGCTTCAAGCTGGTAAAGATGGGTTTATATTAACGGTAAGTTCTATTATTGCAACACTAACATTAGGAATCTTACTAGGAAAGCTTTTTAAAATAGATAAAAAGATTGCACAATTAATATCTTCGGGAACAGCTATTTGTGGCGGAAGTGCCATTGCGGCTATTGCTCCGGTTATCAAGGCTAATGCTAAACAAATTTCTGTTTCTATAGGGATTGTGTTTCTTTTAAATGCTTTGGCATTGTTTATTTTTCCAGTAGTGGGTCACTTTTTTGAATTGACCCAGCATCAGTTTGGAGTTTGGAGTGCTATTGCTATTCATGATACTAGCTCGGTAGTAGGAGCAGCCAATGAGTATGGTAACGAAGCATTACAAACCGCAACAACAGTAAAACTGGCAAGAGCTTTATGGATTTTACCTATATCGGTGCTTTTTGCCGTTTATAAATCTGGAAGTGTTAAGAAAGTAAAAGTCCCATATTTTATAGGACTGTTCATTCTTGCCATAATTGTAAATACGTATGTACCGGGCATTGAAAGTGTAGCCCCTCACATTGTAACTTTGGCAAAAATAGCCTTAACGGTAACCTTGTTTTTAATAGGAACAAACCTCACATATTCTTCTCTAAAGAAGGTAGGGGTAAAACCTTTGGTTTTGGCCGTGTTAATTTGGGTGTTTATCTCGGTTGCCTCTTTGACTATTATTATGCAAACTGTTGCGTAAAATAATAGGAGGGAAGCGGCTTTTAAAATACATCAAATACAAAACCCAATAGCCAATATAAGATAAGAAATACCACGATGGTTCCAATGCATCCACATTTGCCACCGCCTATTTTTTTTGCACCCCAGGCTGCAGCTATAATTCTTAAGAGTTTTTTCATGGTATGTTGTTTTATATAAAGATATGGATTTTTTGATTTCGTAAAACTCAACAATAAAAAAATCCCGCGTTGGAGCGGGATTGATTTTAAAATGCAAAAGCAGATTTATTTTTTGATATCCTCTACTTTTTCTTTTGTTGTATTCTTAAGCTGATCGTATTTTTCACTAATAGACGATTCAACATTGCGTGCTGTATCTTTAATATTATCACCAGCTTCGTTTACTTTAGATTTTAATTTTTGTTTTTGTTCTGGAGACATTCTTTTATATTGCCACCATGCAAAAGCACTAGCTCCTATACCTACCAAAGCTGCTGCGATTCCTTTTTTCTGTCCGTTGTTCATAGTCTTTATGTTTTTTTATTGTTTTATTTGAATATCTTAAAGATAGAGCAATTTTAATACCTGCAATAACCTGATGTTCACTTTAATATTTATTTATGCCTAAGTGTTAAAGAAAGAAACCTATATTAACAAATTCCCTTATTATTGATAGGTTCAAATACGGTTTATTAAAAATAACCTATAATTGATAGATAGTAAATTTTACGAATATTATATAATTCATTACCTTTCGTATAATTATAATTGCTTTTCTGTAATATTACTTTAATAAATTAACAGTATTGCTCCCCTATACAATTTATTTAATATGACTAAAGCTTATTTAAACTTATTAGATGGTACTACTGATGTAGTATGCATCTTAGATACTACAGGGGGAACTATTCAATGGTTAAATGCTAATGCAACCCAATTATTGTCATCTCATAAGAACTCCTTATTAAATAAAAAGTTTAGCTCCATTTTAAAAGAAAAAGATAAGCAAAGTTTTAGTGCCATGCTAAACCTTGATAAGAACGGTAAAGTCCCTCACAGCTTTATTGTAAACCATAGAATTAAAAGCACTATTTCTGTTGAGTTAAATTGGTCTTTTATCATTGATAGTGATAACAATGTTGTTTATGGAATTGCTAAAAACCCGCTGGATCATGAAGTTGAAGCGCAACCTTATTATGTAGAACGGTTAGAACGTAAAATAATGGAGCAAGCAATAGACCCTTCTAAAAGTTTACAACAACTGTTAAATAGTTATATAGAAGGATTAGAGGATATTTTTCCTTCTTTAAAAGCGTCCATATTAAAAGTAGAAAACAATAAAGTCTGGCATGTTGCTTCAAATTCATTACCAAAAGAATTTTCTGAGACTATAAATGGAATGTCTATAGGTCCTGTAGCGGGTTCATGCGGCACGGCAGCTTACACTAAAAAAAGAGTGATTGTTTCAGATATCAAGAACAATCCGTTATGGGAAAAATATAAAATACTAGCCCTTCCTTTAGGGTTAAAAGCGTGTTGGTCTCAACCAATTTTTAATGCGGACAATGAGGTTGTTGCAACGTTTGCTAATTACTACGGTAGTGTTAGAACGCCTTCAGACAATGAATTGAAAGTTTTTGAACGCTCCACATCTCTTATAGGTATTATTTTAGAACACCATCAAAAGAGAGTGGATTTACAATCTAATAATGAATTGTTTGAATATGTAAACTTAGCAACAAACGATGCAATTTACGATTGGAACATACAAGAAGACGACCTAAACTGGGGAATGAGCTTTTCACGTCTCTTTGGGTACACAGTTAGTAATGAAAAATATCCTTTGTCTAAATGGGAGTCATTAGTTCATCCAGAAGACTTACAAAGTAACTTAAAATCGCTACATCATTTTTTAAATACACCATCTCAAGACCGATGGAAAGCACACTATCGCTTTAAAAGAGCAAATGGAGAATATGCATTTGTTGAGGAGAAAGGATATGCTATTCGGGATGCCAACGGAAAAGCCATACGGATGATAGGTGTATTAAGCGATGTTACAGAACGTAAAATAGCAGATGAGAAACAAGAAGAGCTTACCAATTTTTTAAAAACCTCGCAAAAAGAATACATGGACCTCTTTCATTCAAGCCCCATCCCTATGTGGTTGTACGATGTCGAGACGTATAAATTTTTAGAAGTTAACAATGCTGCCATTCTGCATTACGGATATTCAAGAGAAGAGTTTTTATCACTTACCATTCTAGATATTAGACCTAAAAGTGAAATAGATAAGGTTAAAAAAAGTGTGGAGCGTTTAAGAAGCAATCATTATAACAGGTTAGGAAAAGTTTTTAAACATATTAAAAAAAATGGAGATGTTATATTTGTAGAAGTGAGAGGCAACAAGATTGAATTTAACAATAAAAATGCCGAAGTTATACTAGCGACAGATATCACTGAAAAACTCACCTACATTGAAGCTATAGAAAATAAAAATAAGCGTCTTAAACAAATTGCTTGGGATCAATCGCACTTGGTTAGAGCACCATTATCAAGGCTTATGGGTATTATCGACCTTATAAAAAACGGAGCATTAGAAATTTCAGAGAAAGAAGAATTGCTGTCAGATATTCTTGAGTCTGCAAAAGAGATGGATAGTACTATAAAAGAAATTTCAGATAAAACGAACAGCAATTAATACTTTTGCAAAGCTAAAGAGTATTAATAAAAACTAGAAGCTTTATAAAATGTCACGAAATGTTATCATAGTAGATGATGATAAGATAGTCTGCAAAGTAACTAAACGGATGTTTCAAATTTGCGGATTGTCTAATGACCCTATTATATTTAATTCAGGAAAAAAGGCACTAGCGTTTTTAAAAGAAACCAATAATGAAAAGGAAAGAAATATTATTTTTCTTGATATTAATATGCCTTTCATAAACGGATGGGAATTTATCGATATACTGTCAAAAGAAACTACACTGCTACATACAACAATTTACCTAATTACCTCTTCTATATTTCCAGAAGACCATACGCGAGCTAGAGAAAATAAAATCGTTGCAGATATACTTATTAAACCTATAACGTTGGCCAAAACAAAACAACTAGTGGCAGAGATAAACAAATAGGGTTATAATTTAATTTAACACTTCTAATCCCTGTACTAATAAATTTTAAACTACTTTAGCCGCATTAAAGAATCATACAGCAACTAGTCAATTAATTTCTCTCCACTTTACTTACTACACGCAGAAAGACTTTTTATACAATTAAAAAACACATAAAAACTTAAATAGCTGTGTTTTTCACTACCAATTAATTCATTAGAAAAACCAGCTTACTAACGAATTACTTTTTAACTTTCAGTGCTGTAGGGTAGTGCCGCATTAATAACAATAATATAGAATAAAATGAAATCATTTAAACAAATTATAACAAACATATTTCAAACTAAAAAAGAACAGCCTACAAGTATAGAACAAGGGAACGTTAAGTTTTTTAATACTACTAAGGGCTTTGGTTTTATTACCACAACTAGTTCTAATGCAGATATATTTGTCCATAAAAGTGGACTAGTAGATAGAGTAAAAAAAGAAGACAAAGTGATGTTTGAAACTGAGAACAGCGCAAAAGGCTTACAAGCTATTAACGTTCGGTTGGCGTAACTAACTTCAATTAATTAACCATAAAACCACCTATCTGGGTGGTTTTTTTATGGGAAATAAAAAGCCTCTAATAGATTGTTGTCTACAAGAATAATTGATAAAAATACATATATGTCTGTACTATCTACTATCTTTGTAAAAGTTTTTAGAGAGGTATAGGGTGCTAAACCTGTCAATTATTCTCAATCAATCTTAAAAAACATACTCTTTTTTAATAATTTTTAATTGATTGAAGATACTCTTTAATTAAACTACATAATAACCTATTAAACACACGAATGGCGAAGTCACAACAAACGTACGAGAAGAAAGAAAAAGAAAAAAAAAGATTAAAAAAACGAGAAGAAAAACGTAAGAAAAAAGAAGCTCGTAAAGCAGAAGCAAAAGAAAAAGGTCCAGGCATCGAATTTGCTTATGTAGACCATAATGGTAATTTAACCGATACACCTCCAGATCCTTCTCAAAAGGTAGAGGTAGAGGCAGATGAAATTGTTGTGGGAGTTCCTAAACAAACAGAAGCAGATAAAGAAGCGTTTGATCCAGTTAGAAATGGAAAAGTTTCCTTTTTCGACCATAGTAAAGGGTTTGGATTTATTATTGATTCAGAAAATCAAGAAAAATACTTTACGCATGTAAGCGGACTAATTGATGAGATTGATGAAAATGATAACGTATCCTTTGAATTAGAAAAAGGACAACGCGGAATGAACGCAGTTCGAGTTAAGAAAAAGTAAGCATAATTTCTCGCTAAAATACTTATAGGTTTATTAACTATAATAAACTTAACTTTTGACTTATTTTGTAGAAAAGTATCTATACTACTATGAAAGAAGAACAAAGTAACACTACTCCATATTCCATACTAGAATTAGCAACCATCGGGGTCGATTTTAAGCCTACCGATGTGTTTAAAAACAGCCTTACCTTAGCGCAAAAAGCTGAAACGTTTGGTTACAAACGATTTTGGCTAGCAGAGCATCACAATATGAAGAGTATAGCCAGTTCGGCTACCTCAGTACTTATTGGGCATATAGCGGGTGGTACCGAAACAATTCGTGTAGGTTCCGGCGGCATTATGCTGCCCAATCATTCTTCTTTATTAATTTCAGAGCAATTTGGTACCTTAGGAGCGTTATATCCAGATCGTATCGATTTAGGACTAGGAAGAGCACCAGGAACCGATCAAGTCACTGCCCAAGCCATTCGGCCAGATAGAATGCAAGCAGTCTATAAGTTTCCAGAAGAACTTCGGAATATTCAACAGTATTTTTCAACAGACAATCAACACGCAAAAGTAAGAGCGCCCATAGCCGAAGGCGTACCAATGCCTATCTATATTTTAGGTTCGAGTACCGATAGTGCCTATTTAGCTGCAAAAGAGGGGTTGCCCTATGTATTTGCAAGTCACTTTGCGCCCACACATTTATTTGAAGCGTTAAACATTTATTACAATAATTTTCAGCCATCTCCTTATCTTGAAAAACCATATACCATTGCGTGTGCAAATGTAATTGCAGCCGATACCGATGCTGAAGCCGAAAAAATAACAACTTCATTAATTAGAATGATGGTTGGTGTGATGACAGGGAACATAGATTACGTACAACCGCCTACTGAAATGACTTCAGACTTGAAACAAATTCTTCAAAATCCAGCGTTTCAAAAAATGTTGAAATATGCTTTTATCGGAAGTAAAGAAACGGTAAAACAAGAAACTAAGGAGTTTTTAACTAAAACGGGTGTTGATGAAATTATGGTTGCCTCTCATATTTATGATCCGGAAGCACGAATTAAATCGTTTGAAATTTTTTCAGAAGTGATGAAAGAACTATAATTTTTCTTTACCTATAAAACCTTACTAAAAAGGGTACCCTAATTATTAGGGTACTTTTTTTTTCTTTCAATAAAAAAAACTTCAATAAAAGTGTGATTTTTTTGCCAACTTGAACTCTAATAAAGTAAAGAAGGTTTTTAATGCATACAGAACAAGCGTTTACAAGCATCATTAAAGAAAACGAAGGGATCATTTATAAGATCACCCGGTTGTATACAAATAATCAAGATGACCAAAAGGATCTGTATCAAGAAGTGGTATATAACCTTTGGAAAGGCTTTAAAACGTTTCGTGGGGATGCGAAAGTAAGCACTTGGATGTACCGCATCGCACTAAATACAGCTGTATTTTATTCAAAAAAGAAAAAGGGGTATAAGGTTCCGCTTGATGGAGTCGTGTTGGTTCAAGAAACGTATGACCCAGTTTTGGAACAACGCTTAAAGGTTTTGTATGCAAGTATCAAGCATTTAAAAGATATAGACAAAGGAATTATTTTCCTGTTTCTTGAAGGGAGAAAATATGAAGAAATAGCCAATATAACCGGTTTAACTACCAGCAATGTGGGAACCCGAATGGCTCGTATAAAAGACAAATTAAAGAAAGAAATTATAAAAGAGTAACACAATGGAATTAGAAGAAATGCAAACCGTCTGGTCCCAAATGAGTGGCCAATTAGAACAACAGAAAAAATTAACCGATAAAATAATTATAGAGATGACACAACAGAAATTTAAAAACAGATTTAGTACGCTTTCGTTTTATGAAGTTTTAGGAGCGTTTATTTGCTTTGCAGCGGCAGTAGTTATAGTGCTCAACTTAGATAAAATGAATACTTGGTATTTAATGGGTTGTAGTATCCTTTCAATAATCTTTTTCTTGGTTTTACCTATTATAAGCTTACGCTCCTTATATGGAATGAAACACCTAAATCTTACTACAAACAATTACAAAGAAACCCTTGTTGAATTTACTAAAAAGAAAAAAAGGATGCTGTTAATCCAACGTTCAGGAGCTGCTTTGAGTGCTCTGTTGATGTGGTTGGTGGTTCCTGTTTTTATGATGGCGTTTAATAATAAGGATTTCTTTCAGACTGAAAAATCTACTGGACTCTTAATTTTCTATGCAGCAACAACCATAGGAATAATCATTTTTGCTCGATGGGGATACGGTTGCTATAAAAGTATCACCGCTAGGGCAGAAGCTGACCTAAAGGAGTTAGAAGCTTAATTCTTTAGTTATTATATACACCTTTATATAAGAACCTATAAAGGTGTATATTTATTATCTAAAAAGTTTGAAGTTATGACAAACAACCACATCAACTATATTGAACTAAAAGCAAATGACCTTGAACAAATAAAAAAATTCTATTCAACTTGTTTTGGGTGGAGTTTTACAGATTATGGACCAACGTACGTAGCATTTTCAGATAGTGGGCTGCAAGGTGGTTTTGAGAAAACGGATACTGAAATTATTAATGGTGCGTTGGTTGTCTTGTATCATGAAAATTTAGAGCAGATAAAAACCAAAATCATTGAATTTAAAGGAACTATTTCAAAAGATATTTTTTCTTTTCCTGGCGGAAAACGGTTTCACTTTACCGATCCTTCCGGAAATAAACTTGCCATTTGGTCAGAGTAATAAGCTCTAAATAAAACATAACTTGATCCCTGAGCGGAGCTGAAGGGATAGTTTTTCAATTTTTTATTTTAACTTTAAAAATGCCACAAAAAGACTCCATTAAATTAAAAGACGCTATCGCCATTGGTATTGGCGGAATGGTGGGCGGAGGAATTTTTGCCGTACTTGGTTTAGCTGTTTCTTTGGCAAAGGGCGGTACACCGCTTGCTTTTTTGTTTGCAGGTGTTATTGCACTTTTTACAGCTTATGCATACACTAAGTTATCTTTAGCCTATCCAGATAGGGGAGGTACAGTTAAATTTATTAATAAAGGGTTTGGTAAAGGAATCTTTAGTGGTGGCATTAACAACGTGCTTTGGGTAAGTTATATTATTATGCTCTCACTCTACGCTAGCGCTTTTGGCTCATATGGCCCCGAACTGTTTTCCATTACAGGAGATAAATCGATGGACAGTCACATCTATGTTACGGGGGTGGTGCTTTTAGCTACTTTAATCAATTACTATAGTCTAGCGGTAGTGGGTAAAATAGAAAGCGCTGCCGTATTTATAAAATTATTTATCCTTTTAGCTTTTGTTGGTATTGGTTTGTATGGGCTTTCAGGTAATGCAAACTTAAGTCAGTTAAACCCTAAAAATTGGGAGTCACCGTTACAGTTAATTGCTGGTGGTATGGTCATATTTGTTGCGTATGAAGGGTTCGAGCTCATTGCCAATGCCGTTCCGGATATGGAAAACCCGAAGAAAAATGTGGCAAAGGCTTATTTTATTTCTGTAGGTTTTGTTGTTTTATTATACATCCTCATTGCAGCAATAACAGTGGGCTCACTCACTTTTGACACTATTAAAGAAGCTAAAGACTACGTCTTGGCTGAAGCGTCCCAACCCTTAATTGGGCAAATAGGGTTTACTATTGTGACGGTCGCTGCACTAATTTCCACCTTTTCAGCTATCAACGCCACCTTATATGGAGGGAGTCGGGTAAGCTTTGAATTGGCTGAAGATGACGAACTTCCACACGAGTTTACGTATCAATTATGGAATAAACCCATTGGCTTATTGATAACAGTGATTTTAACCTTGCTTGTCGCCAATTTTTTAAACGTAGAAAGTATATCTACTTCAGGTAGTGCTGGTTTTTTACTCATTTTTGCCATCGTGAATTATATTGCTTTCAGAAAAAATAAAGAAGTAAATGCCAACCGTCTTATTACTGGTACTGGGGCCTTCTTATGTTTGGCAGCGTTCATTATCCTAACTGTTCAACAATTTCAAGAAAATACATTGGGAGTGAGTATTTCTTTAGGACTTATCACACTTTGTTTTCTAATTGAGTTTATCTATAAAAAAAGTAGGCAAAAGAACACTGATAAAGTCTAAATAGACTTAAACGCCTACTATTTCCTTTCTTTATTTAAAAAAGAGTAACTTTAGCAGAAGTATCAAACACAGTCTGTTATGAAGTTATTCTATTCATTTGTATCGTTTTTTACATCCTTTGCTAGTCTTTTTTTAATATCAAGTAGTATGCTCGCACAAGACCGGAATGCTCATCGTGAAATACCGGATGATGCTTATATTCCTATTTCTCGATCTTCGATGGAAAAAAGCCCTGCATATCAAATCACTAATACGAATTACTTTACCCGACAAGTAAACGTGGATGCGAATGGTAATGATATGATAGGAGATGCAGCTAACGAACCTTCCATCGCTGTAGACCCAACAAACCCAGATCGTATTGTGATTGGTTGGCGGCACTTTGAGACTACAAGTAGCAACTTCAGGCAAGCCGGGTATGGCTATTCTACCGATGGAGGAATAACTTGGACGTTCCCAGGAGTGTTGGATCCGGGTAATTTTCGTTCAGACCCAGTATTAGATTTTGATGCCGAAGGTAATTTTTATTATAATAGCCTTATGGAAGGTTTTGAGTGCGAAGTATTTGAAATTACAGACGGCGGGGTAATATGGGAAGCCCCAGTACCAGCAAATGGTGGTGACAAACAATGGATGCGTATAGACCGTACAGGGGGAGTGGGAGACAAGAATAATTATTCATATTGGAATTCTTCCATATCTACGTGCTCTCCAGGATTTTTTACGCGATCTATAGACGGTAGTGAAACCTTTGAAGAATGTGTAACGGTTGATGGAGACCCATATTGGGGTACCTTAGCAGTTAATAAAAATGGAATCTTATATTTAACGGGTACTACAAATAACTCTAATATCGTAGTAGCAAAATCTACTACTGCAAAAGATCCTGCTATAACCCCTGTAACGTGGGACTCTTTTAGTCCGGTAGATCTTGACGGACGTCTAACTGTCCTCGCATCAGTAAACCCGGCCGGCCTAATGGGACAAGCTTGGGTAGATGTGGATATTTCTAATGGACCAGGAGAAGGAAATGTATACGTTGCCGCTTCAGTTGAGCGTTCTTCAAATAACGACCCAAGCGACGTTATGTTTGCAAAAAGCACCGACGACGGCGAAACATTTTCCACCCCTCTTCGTATTAATCAAGATGATGTAGGGAACGATGCCTATCAATGGTTTGGTACTATGGCAGTTGCCCCAAATGGACGCATTGACATTGTATGGCTGGACACTAGAAACGCTGCTGCAGGAACTAATGATTCTGAGCTTTTCTATAGCTATTCAGAAGATCAAGGGGAAACTTGGTCAGATAATGAAGCAATATCTATTGCCTTTGATCCCAATATTGGATATCCACAACAAGACAAAATGGGAGACTATTTTGATTTAGTGTCTGATAATGATTTTGCTCATTTGGCGTGGGCCAATACCATCAACGGAGGACAAGACGTATATTATACCCGTATTTCACCTGAAGGAATTTTAAACGTACATGATATTACTAGTGCTAATTTAAAAGCAAGCTTATATCCAAACCCGATTACATCAAAAACGATTCTTGAGTTTTTTGTAGAAAAAGAATCTAAAACTAGGGTAGAGGTGTATGATATATTGGGCAGAAGTGTAAATATACTTTTGAATAAAACAACCTTAGGAAAACAAAAAATTATTTGGAGTGGAATCAATTCTGAAGGAATAAAACTTTCTTCAGGATTATACTTTATAACTATTGAAACTGGAAATAAAAAGCAAACTTTAAAAGCTATACTTAGGTAACATTAAAAAAGCTAATGAATTTATTGATACAGGCTACTACAAATGTCTGACATAAAAATATACAACCTACGGATTGTTCCTCCAGACCCAGTTTATAATGAAGTGACTCATTTTAAAAAACAATTTATAGCTACGTTTGGGAAGCAACCCTTATCAAACTCAAAACCGCACATTACGTTGGCAGTATTTAAAATGGACTCCCAATATCAAGATATTCTCATAAAGATATTTAATCAATTATCAACTCAGAACAAATTTAAACTAATCATTCAAGGCTTTGAAATATTTGAAAATAATGCTAACGTACTATTATTAAAGGTTCCAATTACTGAAGACATTAAAAACCTAATAACAAATATTAAAGTAGTGTGGCAACGGGATCTTCATAGAAAACAATCCACCTTAAAATTATCAACGACCCCACATATTACTATTTCTAAAACCGAAGGAAATAAGATGTTATATCAAAGTTTAGCTTTTTTTCAGAAAATGGATTATACCGATAGACAATTTGAGGTTGACCATCTCACCCTAATATCACGACCTAAAGGAAAAACGTGGGATTGGGAACATCAAATTCCGCTTTCCTAAAGAGGTAACTTAGTTATCCTTATCCGTTTAAATAACGTATTTCAATCTCTAGTATTAAACTGTTGTTAAAAAAAGAATGAACGTTCATTTTTCTATATATCTTTGTTCCGTAATTTAAAATTAAAAGGTATGGCGAAGCTTCAAAAAAGCATAGAAAAGAAGAATAATTTGGTACAAGCTACTATAGAATTAGTCAATAATAATGGTTTTCATGCTACGCCCATATCTAAAATTGCTAAAATGGCAAATGTCTCACCAGCTACTATATACTTGTATTTTGAAAGTAAACAAGATTTAGTTAATAAGGTGTATTTAGAAGTTAAAGAAGCATTTACAGCCTATGCATTTGCAACATACACCGAAGATATGAGCGTAGTAGAAGGATTTGAAATAATCTGGAAACGAATAGCCAATTTTAAATTAAAGGAGTGTAAACAAGCTTTGTTTTTAGCGCAATGTGATAACACACCTATTATAGATGAGGCAAGTAGGGAAGAGGGTATAAAACATTTACAACCCTTACTCGATTTATGGGAACGTGGGCAGGATAAAGGAATAATTAAACCTGTATCTAATTATTTATTATATGCATACACCATAAGCCCGTTAGCTTTTTTAATGCTAACACAACAACGTGGGCAATTTAAAATTGAAGAAAAACATATAGAACAGGCGTATCAAGCAGCTTGGGATAGCATTAAATTATAATATAAATTAAGAGCAAATAAAAAATGGAGTTATTAGAGAATTTAAAGTGGAGATACGCTACAAAAGCGATGAGTGGTGAAAAGGTAGATCAAGATAAAGTTGACCGAATTATAGAAGCAGCGCGTTTAGCTCCAACTTCTAGCGGTTTACAACCTTTTGAAATCATTGTGGTAAAAAACCAAGAAGTGAAAAAGAAAATTAAAACAATTGCGTGGAATCAACCCATTATAACCGATTGTTCTCACTTGTTAGTTTTTGCCGCTTGGGATACCTACACAGCAGAGCGTATCAACTATATGTTCGATTTAACAAACGAAATTAGAGGGTTTAAAAACGAAGGTTGGGAAAACTACAGACAAATGTTGTTAGATTCCTACCCACAAAAAGATGCTGAAGAAAATTTTAATCACGCTGCCAAACAAGCATATATAGCTTTTTCACAAGCAATTGCTGCA
Organism: Marixanthomonas ophiurae; assembly: GCF_003413745.1. NCBI lineage: Bacteria > Pseudomonadati > Bacteroidota > Flavobacteriia > Flavobacteriales > Flavobacteriaceae > Marixanthomonas > Marixanthomonas ophiurae. Next base: position 663,997 of record NZ_QVID01000002.1, read on the forward strand.
GCGGCTTTTGAAAAAGTAGATGCCACACCGGTAGAAGGATTTGATCCGGATGCGGTAGATGAAATTTTAGGATTAAGAGAAAAAGGGCTTCGTAGTGCGGTATTATTACCTATTGGGTATCGTCAAGAAGAAAACGATTGGTTGGCAAACCTAGTGAAAGTGAGAAAAAGCACTGAAGACCTAGTAACAGTAATTGAGTAAAAAAGAAAAAATAAAACGTTATGAACAATTTTGAATTTAAAAATCCAACCAAAATTATCTTTGGAAAGGACACCATTGAGAAACTGAGTCAAGAAGTGCCTCAAGATGCTAAGGTACTGATGCTTTACGGAGGCGGAAGCATTAAGAAAAACGGAATCTACGAACAAGTTAAAAATGCCTTAACCGATGTAGAAGTAGTAGAATTTGGTGGCATTCCTGCCAATCCTGAATATGAAATATTATTAGAAGCCTTACAAGTTATTAAAGAAGAAAACATTACCTACTTACTAGCTGTTGGTGGGGGTTCGGTTATTGATGGAACCAAATTTCTATCCTCTGCAGCATTGTATGAAGGTGATACGCCTTGGGATATTTTAGTTAATAAAATTAGAACGGAGAAAGGAATGCCTTTCGGAACCGTTTTAACCTTACCGGCTACCGGTTCTGAAATGAATTCGGGAGCTGTAATTACCAGAGAAGAAACAAAAGAAAAATTAGGAATGGGCGGTCCTGGCTTGTTTCCACAGTTTTCAATCTTAGATCCGCAAGTAATAACGTCTATTCCGCAACGTCAATTAGCAAATGGGTTAACCGATGCTTTTACACACGTTTTAGAACAGTATATGACGTATCCTGTAGGAGGGTTGTTACAAGATCGTTTCGCTGAAAGTATTTTACAAACCTTAATTGAAGTAGCACCTAAAGTAGTAGAAGATCCTTCTAATTACGAAGCAGCTTCCAATTTTATGTGGAGTTGTACGCTGGCTCTAAATGGATTGATTCAACAAGGAGTTCCCGGCGATTGGGCGGTACATATGATGGGGCACGAATTAACAGCCTTATTTGGTATCGACCATGCAAGAACATTGGCAGTAGTAACACCAAGCCATTATAAATACAATTTTGAAGCTAAAAAAGAGAAGTTAGCTCAGTATGCAGAACGTGTTTGGAATATAACCGAAGGAAGTCAAGAAGGAAAAGCATACGCTGCTATTGAAAAAACCGAAGCATTTTTTCACCAATTAGGGATTGGCACCAAATTATCTGATTACACGTCTGACTATAAGGGTACTGCCGAGAAAATAGCAAAACGTTTCACAGATAGAGGATGGGATGGTATTGGAGAAAAGCAAGCGCTAACTCCAAAAGATGCAGAGAAAATTGTAAAAATGACATATTAGGTTTTTTATGAAATTTCTGAAGTCAGTACTAATTATATGTACTCTGGTTGTCGTTTCAAGTTGTAAGGACAATCAAAATAAGAATACTTCTGAAAAAATTTCAGAAGAACACGTAACATCAAAAAAAGAAAACGATATGAAAATATTATTTGTATTAACGTCTCACGATCAATTAGGAGACACAGGAAACAAAACAGGCTTTTGGATTGAAGAATTTGCAAATCCATATTACAGTCTATTAGATAAAGGAGCTGATATTACATTGGCAACCCCAAAAGGTGGGGAAGCACCAATAGACCCAAGTAGTGATACTCCAGATGCTAGTACGGAAGATACGAAGCGTTATAAAAACGATGCCGAAGCACAGAAGAAAATTAAAAACACAAAGGTGTTGGCAGATATGAATGCAGCTGATTTTGATGCTGTATTTTATCCAGGAGGTCACGGTCCATTATGGGATTTGGCAAACGATAAAAACTCCATTGCCTTAATTGAAAAGTTTAATAGTCAAGACAAACCAGTAGCTTTTGTATGTCATGCACCAGCTGCGTTAAAGGGCGTAAAAAATGAAGATGGCACACCATTGGTAAAAGGTAAAAAAGTAACCGGTTTTACAAATACGGAAGAAGCTGCTGTACAACTTACCGAAGTGGTACCCTTTTTAGTGGAAGATATGCTAAAAGAAAATGGCGGAATCTACTCTAAAAAAGAAGATTGGGCAGCGTACGCTTTAGAAGATGGTAACTTAATTACCGGTCAAAACCCTGCTTCATCTGAATTAGTGGCTGAAATGTTATTAAAACAGTTGAACTAATAAACGACTGTATCTAATTTTTAGATTCACAAAAGCCTCTTTGTAATAAACAAAGAGGCTTTTATAATTAGTGAGATTTCAGAAATTGAGCCTAAAAATAGATTAACAAAGAAAGAATGACTTGTGTTAGTTAGTGTGTCTTAAAAATTATTACTAAAATAGCTAGGTGTTAATTGCTCTTAAAGTTACGACAATACTTTCCTAAAAGTATGCACAGCCTCAATAGATTGTTCTATCTTTTGATTAGAAAACAAGTATAGAAGTTTTCTTAAAGTTATTATTTATTAACCAAACCTAATTATATGTCATTACTTACTATTATTTTAAATATTCTCTTACCACCTGTTGCTGTTTTTATGAAACATGGGGTAGGAACTACCTTGCTTATCAGTATTATATTAACTCTTATTGGCTGGTTACCCGGTGTCATCCACGCATTTATAGTGAATGATTAATTAAAAAGAGAGTTTAGGTAATACATTATTATAAGTGTCCTTTTTTCCGAAAGAAACCCTTTTCGTTATCTAATTTAATTAGGGTGAGTCTTTTTTATAAGAATCTCTCTTTAAAAGTTAAAGTTGATTTACTCTTTTTTACTGTGCCAAGTAAAAATTGTAAATTTAATGGGACAAGTTATCTGTAACTAACAAAAACTATTATGAAAAAGAAAAAGCAAGATTCCGAAACAAAGAAAATTTCAGATTTAAAAAAGAGTCAAAAAGACCCTTCTGGAAAACCTTTGACTACCAATCAAGGATTAAAAGTAAACGATACAAACAATTCGCTGAAAGCAGGGGAACGGGGTGCCACATTATTAGAAGACTTTCTCTTACGGGAGAAAATAACTAATTTTGACCATGAACGAATTCCTGAACGTATAGTTCATGCTAGAGGAAGTGGAGCTCACGGTTATTTCGAATTATACGAAAGCATTGAACAATACAGTAAAGCCGGTATTTTTACCGATACCAAAAGAAAAACACCAGTATTTGTACGTTTTTCAACCGTAGCAGGCTCTAAAGGTTCGCCAGATTTAGCCCGTGATGTACGAGGTTTTGCCGTTAAATTTTATACCGAAGAAGGAACGTGGGATTTAGTAGGAAACAACATGCCTATTTTCTTCATTCAAGATGCCATGAAGTTTCCAGATCTTGTTCATTCAGTAAAACCAGAGCCTAATAACGAAATTCCGCAGGCAGCATCTGCACACGATACATTTTACGATTTTGTTTCTCATACTACAGAAACGCTCCACAATCATATTTGGGCGATGAGCGACCGTGCCATCCCGCGTAGTTTTCGTATGATGGAAGGCTTTGGGATTCATACATTTCGTTTAATTAATAAAAAAGGGGAAGCTCATTTTGTAAAATTTCACTGGAAACCTACACTTGGTGTACATTCCGTTACATGGGAAGAGGCTGTTAAAATGAATGGAGCCGATGCCGATTTCCATCGCCGCGACCTTTGGGAGGCCATTGATGCCGGACAGTATCCCGAATGGGAATTAGGAATTCAAATCGTTCCCGAGGAAGATGAACACAAATACGATTTTGATTTGCTGGATCCTACTAAGTTAATTCCTGAAGAACTAGTTCCCGTTCAGAAAATTGGAAAAATGACGTTGAATAGAAATCCAGAGAATTTCTTTGCTGAAACAGAGCAGGTAGCGTTTTTACCAGGCCACATTGTTCCTGGTATCGATTTTACAAACGATCCGTTGCTACAAGGTCGCTTGTTTTCGTACCGTGACACACAGCTTTCTCGCTTAGGAAGTCCTAATTTTCATCAAATACCGATTAACCGTCCTATTACCGAAACCCATAACAACCAGCGGGACGGTCATATGCAAACAGAGATTCCTAAAGGACAAACCGCTTATTTTCCAAATACATTAGGTGGAGGTTGCCCGCATTTATCTAAAATGGCAGAAGGTGCATTTGATTCGTATGAAGAACGCATTGATGCCAAAAAAATTAGAACCCGAAGCGATAGCTTTAGTGATCATTTTTCACAACCCGCTTTATTTTATAGAAGTCTTGCAGACTGGGAACAAGAACACGTTGCCGGTGCTTACACCTTCGAATTAGGCAAGTGCAAGCAAGACCATATTAAAGAACGAATGTTGTGGCTTATCAACCAGATAGATGAAGATTTGGCTAAAAAAGTAGCAGAAGGTCTGGGAATGAAAGTACCAAAAAAGATTGATCAACCTATTAATCAAGCCATAGGAGCTGATGCAGACGTAAAGAAACATCAACCAGGTAAAAAGAAAATGTATCTTGATAAAGCACCCGCTTTAAGTATGGCAAATACCAAATTTGATAGTATTGCAACGCGACAAATTGCTGTATTGGTGGCAGATGGTTTTAGTATGAAAAACTTAAAAAGCACTAAGAAAGCCTTAGAAAATGATGGAGCTATGATGAAGCTGATAGCTCCCCAAGGAGGAACTATTACCTGCGATGAAAACATGGAGCACAAAGTAGATGCTGCTATTATGACAACTGAAAGTGTGCTGTTCGATGCGGTTTATATCCCCGGAGGAAAGAAATCTGTAAAAGAATTGATGAAGCAGGCAAAATTTATGAAGTTTGTAAATGAAGCTTTTAAACATTGTAAAGCCATAGCAGCAGATGATGAGGGCGAAGAATTATTAGACGCTACCTTTGTAGCAGACCATAAAGATGATACTGCAGTGCATATTAATAAAAAAGTGGAAGCTTTTAAAAAGAGTATTGCAAATCATAGAAACTGGGATAGAAGAAAGGTAACCGATTCCATTCCAGTATAGCAGAAACATACATGCGTGATTAAAAATTCCATAGTGTTATCATTATGGAATTTTTTTTACTAAGACTTTGCATGTGCCTCTTTAATAATTTTTCACTACCTTGATAAACAGTTAACTAAATTTTAAATAGCATTGTTATGGAAGAAATACCACTAGTCAATTTTCATTTTTCGGTAGATTGGGGAGGTACAAAAATAGGTTTTACCGAAGTTACCGGTCTTGATATGGAATATGAAGTCCTAGAGTACCGTCACGGAGCCAGTCCAGAATTTTCTACTCAAAAACTACCGGGCCTCACAAAATATAATGATATCGTATTGAAAAGAGGAGTTTTAAGTGGCGATAATGAACTCTTTGAGTGGTTTAACGGTTTTAGGCTTAGCAAGGAAAGACGGGATATTACTATTAGTCTATTAGACGAATCACATGAACCTACAGCTGTATGGAAAGTACAATATGCCTGGCCAGTTTCTATAAAATACTCCAAACTTCATTCAACAAAAACCGAAATCTTTATCGAACGGATGGAATTGGCTCATGAAGGTATTGTAGTGATAAACGGCAATAGTGATACATGATGCCAGACGACAAAACATATCCGCCGTTAAACATGCATTTCAAGGTTCAGTTTGACAGCAAAAAGTTCAAACTAGATTATCGGTTTCAATCGGTACAAGGGTTACAGGTTAGAATTTCTAAAAATGAACATAATAGGGAAAAGCACACAAAATTTGAAAATATCATTCTAAAGCGAGCGTATCAACCCAATTCCAAATTGATTGAATGGTGTATGGATGCTATCAACAATCATAAGAAACAACCCCAAAACCTAACCATTAAACTTTTAAACGCCAAAGAAAAGCTAGTAAGTGCCTGGAAAATTGAACAAGCCCTTCCGGTAGGTTGGGGTGTAGAAGAATTGCACGCGCAAGACACAAAAATATTGATTGAATGTATAGAATTGGAATACAAATATTTCCAGGTAGTGGACAGCAAAGGGACTATTATTGCGCCTGTTGATACTGAATAGCAGAAGTGGTTGCTACTAATATTATTTGTTTTTGTTTTCCCTGCGCACTAAATAAACAACAAGAGCGATAGGACCTACGATAGCGAGTATAATAATAAAAAGTAGAATAAGTTGCCAAATACCAATCATAGCACAATATTTCAGTAAAAATAAAATAATTTCGAATAAATGGTAAACATTCTCTCACAAATAATTTGAATATCTTAGCTTAATGAAAAAACTGCTATTGATTATTTGCGTGCTATTTTCCGGGAGTATATTCGCACAAGGAATTTCCGAAGAAGACATAATCGGCGTCTATCATTTAAAAAGTAATGATCCTATGGGTGGAAATACGTTGGTTTTTTCATCAAACCATACGTATGCAATCGCTTATTTTGGCGGTATTCAAAAAGGGACTTGGGAGTTGAAAAACGGTAAGTTGAAAGTAACTAAAACCGTTGAGCCTCAATTTGCACTTTATGGACGAAAGATCACAGCATTAGATAATAAAACGCAAGTTAAGATCTCAACACGTTCAGAAAACCGTTTGCTAGTAGGGTTTAACGCCAAGAACCCGACTTTTTTAAAACGATTGTTTAACCCCAACTCCAACTGCTATATAACTCCATACGTTATAAATCAAAAAGGCCCAATACACCAGTTTAACCTTGCTTTATTGGAAGAATTTCCGGGATATAGATCAAAAGGAACTGAAAACCAAGCCCGGGTATTTCAGTTTAAAAACCCCAAAAGTTATAACGATTTGATAGTGGTCAATTTACCTTCGGAATATACAACCGAATCAAATATCCCGATTACGTTTAAGGATGGTTTATTGTATGCTGGTAGTTTTTCTGAAGGGATGAAAAAGAAACCCCTACAAAGTTTGAATGAAGAAGATACCATGTACATTAAAAAGTATTCAAGTGAAAGTTTGCTTCCTCAAAAGCTTCAGTACGGAGACGAATTTTTCCCTTACTCTGAAAACCCCACACCTGAAGAATTGAAGCCGTACAAACGCATTGCTATTTTAAAAAATTCAAAAGAACGTATTACGATTGAACAAGGCTCAATTTTTACTGCATCTTGTGAAAACAACTAACCTCTTGAGGTTAAAAAAGAATATCTAATTGCTGAAATTTAGCATTATTGATAAAACTATTTTAGTTATTTAAAGTGAAATCTTTTTCGTTACATTTTTAATCCGTTGTGAGTTGAGTACTACAAGGAACATAGCTGCGAAAAGCATTAAGATAATAGTACTAAAAGATACTCCGCCGTCTATTAAAAAACCAACCAGTAAAGGCCCTAAAGCCGTACTAATGACCATAAACATGGTGAAAACACTGCGAATTGCACCCATTTTTTCGGTACCGTAAATTTCGGCAATCAGTGACGTTTTAACGGTTCCAGCCATTCCAGTAGTGATTCCGGCGGTGATTAAGAATAAAAGTGCTCCAAGAATGCTATCCATTAAAGCAAAAGGAATAAGCCCTAAACTTAGCGGAATAAGGTACAATCGAAACATTTTTTTAGCACTAAATTTATCTACCCAAGTACCGCCAAAAAGGGAAAATAGAAATCTAGCAACGGCATACACAGTAAAAAAAGTGGCATACAGTTGAGGCGACCACCCTTTGTCTTCCACAAACACATATTGGTAAAAGAAAATAGCGGTATTGGTAAAACTTAGAATAAAACTGGCTGGCATCATAATACCAAACCGCCTATCGAAAACCACGCTTTTATAATCTTTTATCAGCGACCAAGTAGAAGGTTTTCCTTCCGGGGAAAGCTGCTTGTCAAAATCTAATAAATTAGTGAATTTTAATCGTATTAAATAGAGTAGAAGGGCAACCCCACTTATAATTGCAGCTATTCTCCAATTGTAGAAAGCGATAATGGAGGTGATTATGATAGGAAAAATAGCTTCTCCCATTGAGTAACCAAGGGAAGAAATACTAAGTGCTTTCCCCCGATTTTTGTCAAAATACTTTGAAATTACGGTCATACTAATATGACTCATTAAACCTTGACCACATAGCCGTAAGCCCATTAAGGCTATAAAAAGTACTGCAATGTGATACGAAAACCCCAATAAAATACTCGATAAACCCAAACTAATTACGGTAAAAGCAGTTACTTTTTTAACTGGTTTGTGGTCTACGGTATGGCCAACAGTAAGCATGATTATAGAAGCAGCTACTGTACATGCAGCATATATTGCCCCAAAAGTACCTTCAGTAATATCAAAAGCTTTTACAATTTCAGGGACATACAACGAGATAAGAAACGTTTGTCCAAAGCTCGATAGAAAAGTAAGCAACCAGCCGAAACTAACTTTCTTAAAATTTCCGCGTAAAAAATAGAAATATTCCTTCAAAATAGCTGTGCTTCAAATTTAGAAAGAGGCAAAGATAAAGGCCTTAACAGAGACGGCAGTAACTTTTGTTTTAATTATTCAAAATTTTATTGGTCTCATCAGATACTTGCTTATAATATTTTTTTTAAATAATAAACGGGATAAATGGCTATAATCTAATTTAATGGCACCATCTTTGTAAAGTAACAAGTATTAATAAATTAAATTACATTACAATGAGTAAAGGAACAGTAAAATTTTTCAACGACACTAAAGGTTTTGGATTCATCACTGAAGAAGGAGTTGAAAAAGATCACTTTGTACACATTTCTGGATTAATCGATGAGATTAGAGAAGGTGACGAAGTAGAATTTGACCTACAAGAAGGAAACAAAGGATTAAACGCAGTAAACGTAAAAGTGATCTAACTATATATCTTTATATTTTCAAAAGAAAGCCCGTCTTAATCGATGGGCTTTTTTATTACCCGAGTTTTAAAAATATATCCATTTAAAAGAAGTAGTTTTGCGCAAAATTAAACGCCCTGACAATGAAGCGCATAAAAGAGTACAGTACATTATTTGGAGTAGAGAAAGAAATCGACCTTAAACTCCTTAAAAAAAGCTACCGAGACCTAGTAAAACAATGGCATCCAGATAAATTTCAAGATGGAGATCCCATGCAAGAAGAAGCAGAGCTTCAAAGCCGTCATATTATAGATGGGTATCACTTTTTAGTGAGTATGGCTCCTGAGACTAAAGAAAAAAACCTACCTGCTTATACCGAAACGATTACCAACGCTGCCATTGCAGATTACCAACACAAAGGACTATTGTTAGAGGTTTTCTTTACAGATGGGAATACGTATGAATATTTTGGGGTTACAAAATCTGTTTACCTTAAAATGATAAACGCCGGGAACCTGAATCGTTTTGCAAAACGGAATATTTATCCAAAATATACCTATAGAAAATCGAAACGAACTCTTGAAGAAGCATAGCAGACATTAAGCTTTATGCTATGTTTTAATTATATTACCACCAATACATAAAATCAAAACAAAATATGAGTACTACATTTTCAAATTTAGGCGTAGCTACTTCTTTAGTAAAGGGGTTAGAAGCGTTGGATATTACACGTCCAACGAGCATTCAAGAAAAGGCGCTACCCGTTATTTTAGATCAAAAAGAAGATGTAGTAGCATTGGCAAAAACGGGTACTGGAAAAACAGCCGCTTTTGGGTTGCCTTTACTACAACTTATAGATGTAGATAATAAAGACGTTCAGGCAGTAATTTTAGCTCCAACTCGAGAACTTGGTCAACAAATTTTTAAAAACTTAGGTGATTTTGCAGCGTATACTCCAAACGTTTCCATCGCGGCTATTTGTGGTGGTATTCCTATAAAGCCTCAAATTGAGCGCTTAAAAGAAGACACCCATATTATTGTTGCCACACCAGGACGTTTGATTGATTTATTAAAGCGGGACGCGCTTTCCATTAAAAACACAAACTATCTTGTGCTAGATGAAGCAGACGAAATGGTCACCGCTTTAAAAGACGGACTGGATACCATCGTTGCTGCATTGCCTAAAAAGAGGAGAACCCTACTTTTTACGGCTACCATGCCGGGTACTATTAAACAACTGGTTCAAAACTATATGTCTAAACATGTGGTGCATATCGAAGCCGATATGGAAACGGTTGGGCATCAAGGGATCGACCATCAATACGTTGTGGTAGAACCTATTGAAAAATTAGAAGTGTTGCTACATTTCTTAAACACCAAGCAAGGAGAACGAGGGATTATTTTTTGTAAAACCAAAGCTGCCGTTAATAAACTAGCAAAAAAGCTAGCTATTAATAAGTTTTCTTCAGGTGCTTTGCACGGAAGCTTAACACAAGGCATTCGTGACCGGATTATGGGACAATTCCGGGAAGGGCATATTAATATTTTGGTAGCCACCGATCTCGCTGCTCGTGGGATTGATGTAAAAGAAATAGCATATGTAGTTCAATATCATCTACCTGACACCTACGATGCGTATGTTCACCGAAGTGGCCGTACCGCAAGGGCAGGGGCGAAGGGCCTTTCTTTAAGTGTTATACAAGAAGAGGAAGTATTAGACATTCCAGATTTAGAACAAGAATTAGGGATTACTTTTTCTGAAATGAAAAAAGCCGATGCAGCCGCTATTGAAGAAAATAATGCGCTACTGTGGGCTAGAAGAATTTTTAAAACGAAACCAAATAAAGATATCTCCGAAGCTTTTAAAACAAAAATTAAAACCGTCTTTCATCATCTTACCAAAGAGGAGTTAATTGAAAAAATTATCGCAGACCACGTAAACCAAACTTCAAAATTAAATATACCAACTGAAGCTCCAAAAAGGAAAAAGAAAAAAAAGAAGTAGTAAAACCGTATGTCAAACCAATTTAAGTCTCAACAGGAAATATTAGCAAAATTAGGCATTACAGACCTAAATCCTATGCAGGAAAAAGCACTCTCAGCTATTGCTGCAAACTCAAATAGCGTTTTGTTATCTCCAACAGGAACGGGTAAAACGGTTGCTTTTTTATTACCTACACTCGATGCTTTGGATGTAGCTAGTGATACCGTACAGCTTCTTATTTTGGTTCCTTCCCGTGAATTGGCGATACAAATAGAGCAGGTGATACGCGAAATGGGTTCTGGTTTTAAAGCCAATGCCGTTTATGGAGGTAGACCTTTTTCGAAGGATAAAGTGGAGTTAGCACACACACCAGCCATCGTCATTGGTACACCAGGACGGGTGGCAGATCATTTGCGACGAGAAACGTTTGGAGTCGATAACATTAAAACCATCGTTTTAGATGAGTTTGATAAATCGTTGGAAATTGGTTTTGAAACCGAAATGCGTGAAATTATTGAACACCTCCCTGCCATTGAAAAACGTATTTTAACGTCGGCAACACAAGGAATTGAAATTCCGGAGTTTGCTGGGGTGCAGAATCCAAAGGTGATTGATTACTTGGGGACGAAAACAAATAACTTAGCTATTAAAAAAGTAGAAGCCCCACAAAAAGATAAAATACAAACTTTGGTAAACCTACTACACAATATAGGCAACCAACCCGGGATTATTTTCTGTAATTTTAAAGACACCATACAGTTTGTAAGCGATGCTTTAAAAGACAATAACATTCCGCATGGGTGTTTTCATGGTGACTTGGAACAGCTAGACCGAGAACGGGCCTTGATAAAATTTAGAAACGGAACCCACCAAATAATTATTGCAACAGACCTTGCTGCACGCGGTTTGGACATTCCAGAACTTAACTTTATTATACACTACCAATTACCCTTAAAAGCCGAGGAATTTACCCATAGAAATGGTAGAACAGCCCGAATGAATGCAGAAGGCACCGCCTATGTATTGCAGTGGAAACACGAAAATACTCCTAGTTTTATCACAACGTCTGATGTAGTAAAATTAAAGAGCAAGCAAACCACTATTCAATCGCCTTGGGCTACATTATATATTTCTGGTGGTCGAAAGGATAAAATCTCAAAAGGGGATCTTGCCGGTCTATTTTTTAAGCAAGGAAAATTAAAGGGTGATGAAGTTGGCGTTATCGAGCTAAAACAAGACTGTGCCTTTGTTGCCATACCCAAACATAAAGTGGCGAGCGTTATTCAAAAAACAAATAATACGCGGTTAAAAAAGAAAAAGGTGCGGATTTCAGAACTACGATAGTACTTCAATCGTTTTTAATTTCTTACTTTAATAGGCTTTAACCGAATAAAACCAACAGCATCTAACACTCGTATTATCAAATAGGTTATGTCGATTTCGTACCATTTTACACCAAAATTAGCTCGGCTGGCATGCTTGTGATGATTATTATGATAACCCTCACCCATCATTAAAAAATCAAACCGAAATAAATTTTTACTAGTATTTTTCATGGTATAATTGACATAGCCATAAATATGGCCAAACCAGTTAATGATCACCCCATGAATCGGGGCCATAAAAAAGGTGACAGGCAATAATAACCATTGCCACCAAGCGGTCGCAAAGAATGCAAAGAATAAAATATACAATGCAACCCAAAGCAATCTAGAAAAGCGAGAGCCAGCAAATACATCAAATTTTTTCCATTGCGGGACGTTTTTGGTAAAACGTTGATCCACATCAATACGTTGCTTATTAATATCTTGATAGATCGTTTTGGTTTTCCACATCATGGCAAACAAATTAGCGTCATAAGAAGGAGAATGTGGGTCTTCTTTAGTATCGGTATAGGCGTGATGCATACGATGCATGATTCCATATCCATAAGCACTTAAATAACTTGAACCTTGAAAAATCCAGGTTAATACAAATGTAATGCGCTCCATTGTTTTGGACATTGTAAAAACCTGATGTGCTGCATACCGGTGTAAAAAGAAGGACTGAAAAAATAAACCTCCATACCAAAGCAGCAAAACAAAAATAACGATGGTCATAACTTTTTTTGCAAAGATAACTTGATGTTCTTAACGAAACAATAAATCTAAGTTAATAAAATGTGTATGAAGGGCACCTTCAGATTCTGCTGTTCTTTATTTAAATGTATGGCGTTGCTCTTTTGTTGACGATGCGTTTAGCAACTGGTTAAACGTTCGTATTGTTTTAAAACTACGGGTGATTTCTCCAGAAACAGCAATTCCAGAAATACCGGTTTTTAATATGTTGGTAACATCTTCTGTTGTGATACCTCCAACACCAATAAGGGGAGTTTCGGTCTGTAAGGCTTCTGTAATGGCAGTATACCCATTTAACCCTAAAACCGGAGGTAGGTTATCTTTTGCTGCGGTACCCCTAAAGGGACCTAAACTAATATAATCAACTTCTTTTTCTAGTAGTGTTTCGCAATCTTGCAAGGTATGTGCTGTTCCGCCAATAAATTGCCAAGGGTATAAGTGCTTTCTAGCAACAGTAGGGCAGTAGGCTGCTTTTTCAAAATGTACCCCATCTGCTTTCACTTCTTTTGCTATTGTATAATCATCGGTAATGAGTAATCTGGTTTGAAAGTGAGCGGTGATCTCTCTCGCTTCATGGGCTAGTTTTAAAAGTTTCTTTCCTGAAACTTTTTGTAAACGTAATTGCACGATTTCTGCACCAGAAGTACACGCTTTTTGAATGTTCTCTATATGGGTTTCTGGAGTACTCCCCTGAGATATATACTGTAATTTCGGTATCATCATAACGTGAAACTAACCTATTATTTATGGTAAACTATTGACTATTCTTAACAGTGATTTTTTTAGAATACTCCATAAAGTGAGACTCAAAGCGTTTTATCATGGGATTCATTTTTTCGGAGTACAACACATACTGGCACTTTTTAATACTTTGAGTAATCGATATAACAGCGGCATAGGCCGATTTTTGAACTAGAAAATCAGCATCGTCTATACTAAATAGCTTTAATTGAGAGGTACTTACCCCATTTAATAAGAACAGCTGGTTCATAGACTTGGGGGTGGAAATAAGAATGTCTATCCCCTCAAAAATTTCTGATTTTTGTATATCAATATGAAGCTCTTCATACCCTACATACACGCGTAACGAAGTGTGCTTCGTATAGTCTAAAAAAGCTTCTTGTAATTGCAGGGCTTTTTCCTTATTCTCAACCAAAACAACAGCCCTTGGGGCAGTACCAACGGCCTCACATTTTAATTTTTGCAAGGTAGTAACGATAAGCGTGGTTGTTTTTCCACTACCTGTTGGAGCCATGCAAAAAAGATTAGACCCACTTTTTATAACTGGAATGCTTTTGCTTTGAAAAGCAGTAGGGGTTGTTATTTCTTGATGCGCGAGCACCTCTTTAATATGGGAATGTAATTTTTTAAAAGGCATAGAAAGTAGTAAGATAAATGTTTGGCACCGTATGTATAATAATTACGGCAAATATACCTACCTATAAACGAAATAAGGGAGAGTAGTTCGTTTTTCTAGTGTATAAAAAAGATATACCGTTTTAGAATGTTCTGCGTGCCACTTGTACTAAACTCTTCGTCAAAGGATCAATTCACTTTGGAACAAAGCACCTTAGCCGCTAATTTTTCAGTGGGTTACGGAGTCTCGTAATTAATTAATTCTTAAAATTTACTATCTTGCAAAAAGGGACATATGTATGAAAATGGATATGGAATTGATAAATATGAAGCTGTAACGTGGTATCAAAAAGTTTTACGGCAAGGGAATAAGCATTCTCTAGAGCTATTAACCAAAATAGAATAGACTTGATAGGTTATTCATTACAACAAGAAATGATTATTGATTATGAAATTAATTTACACTATTTGGATTGTACTAGTTAGTATTACGGCATTTGCACAAAACTACCAAACCGTTGAAGAGGTAAACTCAGTATGCGATCAATTAGGTTTTTCAAGCGATGAAGAAGCACATATTGCAGTTGATAATATTATGGAGATAATAGGATTGCAAAAAAACTTTATCATTCAAAAATGTCCTAATATCAATAACGCTGTTGCCAAGAATATAACTGATAAATCAGGTAACATAAAACGTTACATTCTTTATGATAGTGAGTTTTTCAGTAATATGGACATCAAGGCTGGTAGTGATTGGGCGGCCATAAGCATATTGGCACACGAGATAGGACACCATTTAAATGGACATGCTCTAAATAACAAAGGTAGCAACCACAAGTTTGAGTTGGATGCCGATTATTTTAGCGGTCTCATACTTGCAAAAATGGGTGCAACGTTAGAAGAAGCCCAAAGTGCCATACAAACCTTTAGATACGAAAAGGCAACGGCTACGCATCCCGCTAAACAAGACCGGTTAAATGAAATAGAAAAAGGGTGGACAAAAGGGGATGATTATAAAAACAGGGGCAACACAACCAATGACACACCTATTACTGATGCTATGGAGCCTTTAGTACAAGAACTTTATAGAAAAGCAAAAAAAGGAGATGCAAGTGCACAAAGTAGTTTAGGATATTTTTATTATAGTGGAAATGGCGTCGAGAAAGATTATGATAAAGCTGTAAAATGGACTCGTAAAGCAGCTGAACAAGGTAATGCTACAGGGCAAAATAACCTTGGAAATATGTATTCTAATGGAAACGGTGTCGAGAGAGATTATAATAAAGCTCAAAAATGGACTCATAGGGCAGCCGAACAAGGAAATGCTTCAGGGCAATTTAATCTTGGGGTTGCATATGCTAAAGGAGAAGGAGTTGAGCAAGATTATTTTCAAGCTGCAAAATGGACTCGTAGGGCAGCAGAACAAGGTCATGCTTTAGGGCAAGCTATTCTTGGATCTATGTATGTTAATGGCAACGGAGTCGAGAAAGATTATGATGAAGCTGTAAAATGGTTTCGTAAGGCAGCTGAGCAAGGTGATGCCCAAGGACAAAACTATCTTGGAGTAATGTATTATGAAGGGGCTGGCGTTGAGAAAGATTACAATGAGGCTTTAAAATGGTTTCGTAAGTCTGCGAGAAAAGATTATAAGGACTCTCAAGAGAAATTAACCAAATTGGGGGAGTCTTGGTAAACTAAAACTCAACTACTTTCGAATCTCAAAAATACAATAACGATAATCAAACCAAAAAGAAAGCTATTCGCCATTTTACACAATAAACACATTTGTATTATAATGTTTGCGTTATGTAACTTTGCTTTGGTAAAAGCAAAGTTTATTTGCCGAATGTTTCTTTAAAAAGTTTTCTTTCCCAATGTTTCTTTTAGGATTTAATGGAACACTCTTTTTTGCGTAGGGCAGGGGTGTGGTGGAAAAGTGTGTGGAATGGGATTAAAATGATAAAAGCCCTAAAGTAACTTAGGGCTTTTTTATTTAGAATCCTAAAAAGGATATTATTTTCAAGGCGGGACTCGAACCCGCGACCACCTCCTTAGCAGGGAGGAGCTCTATCCACTGAGCTACTTGGACATTACGAATATACAAATTTTTACGAAAAAGTAAATACCAAATCTTAAATTAAAATGTATTTTTAAGAATGGAAGATTTTGGAGATTTTATAAAATATATATCTAAGAAAAACACATCTGAATTATTGAAATTATTTTCAATTCTACAATTATGTCCAGAGAACCATGGTAAGAATTTAAGAATTGAAATTATCCTTAGTTTAATAGCTAAGAATATGAATAATATAAATGATGAACTTAATTATGATGGAGTTGTAAATGCAATTCAAGAAATGTTTCCAAGTGATTATCGAGAAGACCCAGTTGAAACATCATTCACAGAAAATTTTCATTTTTCAAACGGTAATAATATAGTTTTTCCTGGAATTGTAATAAATAGTACAGAAATTGTTCAAGGGCTTGCATACAGTATATTACATGCAGAAAATGATTTAAGTAATGAATTCAAAAAAAGCATGCTTGAATCCATTATATTTTTTCTTTCAATTCATTCAAATATTGCCGCTGAAATAGGATTAAAAAGATATAATTGTTTAGAGAATAATGAAAATGAGTTATTCTTTCCTGACGAAGACTTTTTTAAAAAGCATAAAGATTTAGTATGTTTTAACAAAGAAGAAATTCAAGCTATTTATAATAAATTTAATATTAAAAGTGATGTTATAAGTAATTTTATTTTTGATATAGAAAATGATGAAATAGATTTAATCAATATTGACGAAAATCCAATTCTTTTAAAGCCGTTCATCATATTTAATGACATATATTATTTAATATTTCCAACTGCACAAATGTACTCTCTTAACAATCATATTGTTAGTGAATTGAAAAATAATAACTACTTAGAAAAATTATTAAAAATTTATGATTTAAACACTGAAAATGATTCTTTTAAAGAGTTAAGAAAAATGAGTTGGTCTATGACCGATTTAAACGCTCAAATCAAAAACAAATTAAAACTAAACGATGGCGAATCCATATGGCAATTTGATGAGAATAAATTAGCATATGTGAATGTCCTATTGAATTCCAGTCATGATGATAGTGACTATGAAGGAAGAGCAAGTAAAGTAATTTCTATTGTTCGTGATAAAATTAATAATGAAAATTATCAATTCTTAACATTATTAATAATTTCTTCTTATTCCACTACAGACGATCAGTTCTTTGCTTTAAAAGATATTGATGGTTCAGATAATCTTTTAATGATAAGTATTTTTGATTTAAAAAGATTGAATAGCAATTGGAATTTAAATAAACTTTCCCTTTGGAAATATTGTAAGGCTTATGATAGAGCAATAAATAAAGGAGTTAGAGTTGCTCCCTTTTATTCTGCTTTAACATACTACAAGTATTATAAAACTAATCACGATTCTTTTTTTGATAGTGATAAAGCTTATAACAGTTTATTTTTTGATTTTGGAATGCAAGGCAAAGTAATAACTGATTGCAATATTCAAAACGATGAGCATGGTGTTGCGTATTTTAAATCAAAAAGAGGTCTTGGTTATTTACCTGTTTATAAAACAGCAAAACATGCACCGATTTATTTATCTCAAGAATATTATATTGGTATTTATAAAATTGCAATAGAATTATTTGATTATCCAATATGGATAACGTGCCCTAAAAAAAGGGACACCATAACCACTCACTTTATTGATGCAATTGCTCATTGGTTAAATGAACTCTATCCATCACTTAAAAATCATTTTAATCATCCTGTAACTTTCCCAATTGAAATCATTATTGCATTGGATGAAAGATTATATGATTTCAATGCACAAGAATTACATGATTTTAAGACAGATATTTTTAGCCTTCATTATGAAATTATAGCAGAAGAAGGGAAAATTAAAATACAAGTCCCTTTTGAATTTTATTCTATACTCCATAGAAAAGATAATCATGGTGAAAGACAATTAATGTCTGTAGTTATAGAAAGCATTAGTAAATTATTTAACAAAATTGGTTATGAGGATTTAAATGAAGAAAATATACAATTAATGCTTGATAAGCATATTCCTTTGGGTTCTGCAAAAATGATTTTAACTGTAGATTCAAGTTACAATTTAAAAATAGATCCGAGACATATTCCCAAAATAAGGTTTGTACAAAAATACGATAACTCTTTTGTTCTAGAAGAGATAGTCAAATGGCTCGATTATGATGAAAAAATACCTGAAGATATAAATGATAAAAAAAGTAAGATTAAGTTACTTGTTGATTGTGTCAATATTATTATTGAAGAACTCAGAAATAGATTAATTGAGTACAATACACTTGAACTACTAAAATTTTTAATGTATCGTCATGAAGCAATTATTCAGGCCAATGAATATAGAAAGTTATATATACCAGCAAGATTAGAATGTTTTTCAAAATATACAGACGTTTTTAATGAATTTCAAGAATCAGAATCAGAACACGTTAATGCATCATTGTCAATGAGGTGTCTAATAGAATTTGTAAGTTCTGAACCATATTTTGGTGAAAAGTTACCAAATGACGATGATGTTGATTATTTACTGTCACTAATGCATGAAATGATTTATTTTGGCTATGTTCAAGATTTAATAAGATTTGACATAGACAATCCTAAAATGGGATTATTAGAATCTGGAAGAATTGGAATAAGTAAAGGTTTTTTTGATGATGTATTGAATAACTATAATATATCAAATAAAGAAGATGAATTGGTTGACTACAAAGAGAATTTTGAATCTAATTTCAATAAACATGAAAAGAAAGAATTAGATAAAAAAACTGATGATGATTATTTCAATAAAATTGACGAGGCTTTTCTATATGATTGGGGAATTACATTTTTAGAAATAAACACAATATCATTGTTTTTAGCAGAATATTGTTTTGTTCAAGAAAGTTCATATTTTAAAATGGAAGAAGATGAACTCATAGAATTGATATTAAAAGAAACAAAATTCAATAAAGAAAAAATTACTTTATATTTTAATGTACTTAAACTTAATAGTAGAGGGAAAATGGATAAACCACCTGAAGGTTATATTCTTCCTGAAATCTTTCCTTGGAGATATAATAGAAAACTCTCTTACTTGAGAAAGCCTCTAATTAAAATTATTGATAAAGAGAAAAAAGTTTGGTATTTATGGAGTGCAAGGTTTTTAATTAAAGCATCAGATAATTTGATAGATCAGTTTTCAAATGCAAGCCTTAGAGTAGAGAATGAGCATAAAGAAATTAAAAATTTGATTGCGAAACGACTTAATATTAAAGGTAAGAATTTTAGAAATGAAGTGCGAGATTGGTTAGTTAAGAACACCCAATTAAGAATTATTGATTTTGAAGTGAAAATTGATGTAAAAGGAGTTTTAGTAGGTAATAAAAATTATGGTGATATAGATATTTTGGCATTTGATGATAAAATTAAACTTGTATACTCAATCGAGTGCAAAAACACGAAACAAGCTAAAATAATGTATGATTTTCAAAGAGATATAAGAAATTATGCTGAGAAGCAATTACCTAAACATGTAGATAGAGATAAGTGGTTAAATGACAATCTCAAACAATTATCAGATAAATTTGGTAAAAAAGTGGATAATTATAAAGTAAAATCTTTGGTAGTTTCATCTTATCAATTACCTATCAAATTTTTGGAAAAAACAGAGTTGCCTATATATTCATTTAATGAAATAAAAAGGTCTAAGATATTCTAATAGAACATTAAATAAAATAGAAAGACGAATCTCAAACGGCCTCAGAAAACTTTGGTTAAAACAATAGGGGAGTGAGCGTTAAGCACTTTAGGGAGTCAGAACTACATATTCTTAATTTGACAAAAGTTTAATGTCGGTTCTACGTAGTCTTGATAGGTTCCAATCTTTCCTAAAGTGTAGCGAGCGACCCGTATATTGTTTCCAAAGTTTTCTGAAGCCTTGATTTTTTGTTTCTTTTTCATCAAGGAAAAAGAAAGTGCAATAAAAATTTATTTACGGAATTTTATAAGGAATGTAGACATTCAAGTAAATGTAAGCTTCAATAATACATATCTTTATTTCATATACGCATTTTAAGTATTATCGGCTAAAATTATATATGATATGAATTTTTATAATTACATCAAAGACCTTGACATAAGTGGAACAGTTAAATCAATTAAGAAGATATCCTATGAAGGGATTTTAGAAGACAATGCATTAATAAAAGCTAAAAGAAAAATAGATACACTTGATTTTTCGGAAAGTAGTCGTATAATATCACCTCATTTTAATATTGTAGAAAACCGAGATTATTTTTTCATTTTTGATAAAAACAATAATATTATTGAGACCCATCTCTTTAACGAAAAATCAGAACTTGAAGAAATTAGGAAACGCAAATATAATCACGATTTAATGGTAGAGGAACAGTTTTATAAAAATAAGACATTGCTTAAAACAATTAATTATGATTACGATACAAATAAACATATTACGAGCAAAAGTTATTTTGATAGCGAAAATGTTTTAGTCAAAAAGGAAGAATTTAGCTATTACAATGGTCAATATTTAAAACAACACGTTAGCAAAGTATCAAAAAAAGAAGTTGAAATAATCGAAAGATGCAGATATGATATTGAAGGAAATATCATGCAAAAAGTAAGTCAACATCATAAAATTAATTTTGAGTATGACCTTTCTGGAAATTTAATTGAAATGCTAAAGGAAAACATTAAAGATAATGGTTCGTATAGAAGTAATTTTAAATTTGACTCAAAAAATAGAATTATTGAAGAGGTCAGTTATTCTGTCCATAGTAGTGGAGAACCTTTTCAGAAATCGATAAAAAAGCATATTTATAACAATGACGATTTAATAATACTAACTGAATTTAGATTAATTAATTATGGGAAAAACACTGTAGGAGCCCTTCAAAGAGGTGATGGGATTTCAAGTGATACGACTTCTTATATGCATTTTATCTATAATACTAATAAAGAAGTAATAAGTTATGAAAGACTTAATGAAAATGGAAGTATTCTAAGCTTGAAATCAAAAACCTACAATCATTCTGGGATATTAATTGAAGAAAGAGAGTATTCTCCGGATGCTAAAATATTTAATAGTTATAATGAAAATGGAGATAAAATTATTTGCAGAAAATTAGATCGTGGAAATAGAGAGGTTCAGTATAATCAATATTCTTATTTGTATGACAAAAAAAATAATTGGATAAAACGAGTTTTTACGAAAAAGAACAATCCCAATTACATATATATAATAGAAAGGGAGATAGAATATTATGACTAGGAATACTTTGCTGATTATTTAGTCTTTATGCCACAAACTCGATCAAAGTATAATTGCCGTATCCAAGAAAAAGACAGTGAAAGAAACTTTTATCTTTACAATTGTAAATGCAAGTACCAAAATCTCAAATACAAGCCTTTGTAAAAAGTGAACTTGAAAAAATCAAGTTTACAATTACTCCAGATAAAAATAAAGTAGCGGCTTTAGACTATATTATTACTGCACTAACAGGCAAAATCTATCAATTATATTTACGTTATATCAATCTAGATTCCAAACGAAAAATCAAAATCCTAAAGCAGGATTTAGGATAGATTACAGCTAATCAGTATTTAGGATTGGTTTTGGTAGTTGAAAATAAGCCAATATTAATCTATGTATTTCCCTCAGAAATTATTTCGAAACCAGACGGAAAAATTTTCTTTAGCAATGATGTGAAACTATTACCATACCTGAGTAATTGGGAAATTAAGATATTCACAGCCATAATTCCTGAGCTTGTCAAATATGAAGTGAGTAAATTCTGTTTGACATAATGTAAATGCTCTCAACAAAAAAATATTCAACAAAAGTACTTCATTAGTAAGGGTAAAGAAATTTATGGTGTTGGTTGTTGGTGCGCTGGAATAAATTTTTTACTCTTACGGGAAGCTTTCCCAAATGTTCTTGAAAACTTTTTTACAGCAGTATTATTCTTAAAAGGACAGAATAATAATATATGACGAATATTTGCTTTTTTGCGGCTGGCTCTAAAGTAACTAGTTTTAAAACCATTACAGAGCATCCTAAAAAAGCAGAATTAATCAATCAAGCACAATGTGCGCGGCAATTTTACATAGCGTCTAATTATAGAACATACCGACGAGACCTTCAATTTAGCCCAAAACCAAAAAGTTTAATTACCCCCAACGGATTTTCAATGAAACGTTCGGAATGTTCTGGGATATTTTACATAATATGAAATTATAGCAACATAGCAGTAACTTTAATTAGAATTACGGAATAACATATTTGTTCTATAATTTATATTATGTAAAACAGAATATTTCAAGAGCACTTATATATAATCGTAAAAATTTTATGTATAGTGTCTTTAACCCTTTCTAAAGCATTAGAATCGAAAAGCATAAAATGAGTGTGTCTATTACCACCATTCAAAAAAGAGTCCGGAAATGGCTACTCCTACTAATAATACAATAAGCACGATAACAATAAAGCTAGCTCCAAACTTTGTTTTAGCATTGTCTTTTAAAATATAATCTTCGTGATCTTGATGTTTTTGATTGTCGGGTGTATCTGTGCTCATATTTAGTATTTTCTGTATTTATTTTTTATTTAAACTGTTATTAACGGGTTCTACTTTTTAACTGGTACCATAAATACCGGTATTTGGGTTTTCTCCAAGACTTTTGTCGCTTCGGTTCCCATAAATAATTTTTCCAATACACTATGGCTGTGCGTTCCCATTACAATGAGGTCGGCTTGCCATTCGTTTGCGTATTCTAAAATACATGGTGCCGTTTCGCCTTTTTTTATTTTGGTCGCTACCTTATTATCTAGATGCAAAGCTGCTTTTACTAAAAAATCCTTGGCTACATTTTCTATTTGAGAATCCATTTCTGGGTTTACTGGGTAATTATACCCTTCATACCCTAAAAACGTACGATGTTCCATACCGTAGTAGCGTGTGTCTG
This sequence comes from Marixanthomonas ophiurae, assembly GCF_003413745.1. Taxonomy (NCBI): domain Bacteria; kingdom Pseudomonadati; phylum Bacteroidota; class Flavobacteriia; order Flavobacteriales; family Flavobacteriaceae; genus Marixanthomonas; species Marixanthomonas ophiurae. The sequence goes on from NZ_QVID01000002.1 coordinate 687,280, forward strand.
CTATTACGTGTAATAAACAGACTTGTGCCCCTAGTTTTTTGGCTAGTTTATAACCTGTCTCTGCCACTTTTTCTGACGTTGGGTGGTAATCTATTGCAATGACTATCTTTTTCATCCTCTTTGGCAATTTATAGTTTACGATAACATAAAGTTATAAAACGTCTTTGTGCTATTGCCATAAAGGATTCTTAAATTTAAGTTTAATTAACAACACCGCCATCTAATCTCCATATAGGTTTGTTTACTTTTGTGCGATGCAAAAATCCCAACCTACCTCCCAATTCGAATTTGTAGCGCTAATGGCATCGTTAATGTCGGTCGTAGCCTTGTCAATTGATGCGCTATTGCCCGCATTAGACATTATAGGTTTCGATATTGGTGTTACTGATATTGTGAATAACCAGCTGTTGGTTACTATGATTTTCCTTGGTTTGGGTATTGGCCCTTTGCTTTTTGGCCCTTTATCCGATAGTTTGGGTAGAAAGCCCGTTGTCTATATGGGGTTTGCTCTATTTATAGTAGCCAGTTTTATCTGTGTTACTGCCACTAGTCTTGAAGTTATGGTGTTAGGGCGTATTTTGCAAGGGATTGGTCTTTCAGCACCCCGAACAATTAGTATTGCAATTATCCGCGATTTGTTCCGAGGCGATTATATGGCGCGTATTATGTCGTTTGTTACGGTGGTTTTCATTTTAATACCAGTTATAGCGCCCACTATGGGAAAATTTATACTTGACTATTACAGTTGGGAAAGTATTTTTTATGTTCAAATAGGGATTAGTCTGTTGGTTTCCTTGTGGTTCTGGAAACGACAACCAGAAACCTTATCTCTTGAAAATAAAAAGCGTTTTACTCCCCAAGTATTTGTTAGCGGTTTTAAAGAATTAATACGCCACAGACGAACCATCGGTTTTACTATTATTTCTGGCTTTGTAACGGGTTCGTTTATGGTATATTTAAGCAGTTCGCAACAAATTTTTGAAATTCAATACAACTTAAAAGAAGAGTTTCCTTTTATTTTTGCGGGTCTGGCACTCTCCATTGGATCGGCCATTTTCTTAAACGGAACGTTAGTAGTTAAATACGGAATGGAAAAATTGATTACCACTTCCCTCCTAGCGTTTTTTATTGTTTCTATTGTTTATATCATTTTATTTCATAATTCTGAAAACCCAACTATTGAAATATTATTAATCTTCTTTGCCTTGCAATTTTTTTCTATTGGTTTCCTCTTCGGAAATTTACGAGCGATGGCGATGGATCCTGTTGGTCATATCGCGGGGATTGCATCGGCTATTACCGGATTTCTCTCAATTGTTATTGCGGTGCCGGTTAGTGTTTTTATTGGACGGTTTATTTCTGAAACAGCCTTACCCTTATTTATAGGGTTTTCTATTTGTTCAGGCGTGTCTTTGGTGTTATTGTTCTATTTGAAAATGAAACGTAGAAAAAGACAACTTGTAAAAAAGTAGTTAGTAATAGTGTAGATTTTTATATTCTGAAGTTTTAGTTATCGTCTTCAGGTAATGCTTCTACCGTACCTTCATACCGCATAAAATCACGTTGGCTACTGTTTACGGTAATTGTACTGTTCTTGTTGTCATAAAGCGTTACAGTTACCTTATAGCTCTCCCCTTTTTCTGAAATAGTAAACGATATAATACTGGATTTTTTCCTTTGGTTGTAGATTAATTCTACGTCCTTCGGGTTGCCTTCAAACTCAATAGGACCACCGTCTAAAACATTACCACTTTGGCGTTGTCCATAAAAAGGTAAATATGCAGAGACATTATCTTGATTAAAGGTCAAAAAGTTAGTGTTTCCTATTAAGCTAATTTGGTTTCCTCGTAACGGATTGGCGTATTGCGATTCAATAGTAAATTGTTTGTCATTAGCCCATTGCTGTACCTGGCTCATTTCGCCTTCCTGTGTGGCGGTTTGGGTGCTTCCGCAACTTATTAAAAGCAGGGAAAGCATAAATAACATGGTTTTCATAATTCAGTTTTTTAAAAGTTATTTTATGTTTAAACTATCACAAAAATCATTCCTGTAACTAACACTCTATTTAGCTGGCTGAAAAAAGTGCTATTAATTATACTTAATGTTGGTTACAAAAGCCCGGTATTTTAAAAGAGCCACAAACACAGCACCACCAATGGCATTTCCTAATAAAGCTACCGCTTGAAAAGCTGCATAATCACCAATAGATAAGGAAGAAGGCACTAAAAGACCCGCAAATACTTCTACATTACCTACAATGCTGTGATGTAATCCTGCAAAAGAAAGGACGGCAGTAATCATATAAATAATAAAAATTCGGCTTATGGTATCTTTAGATGAAGAAATTACCCAAGACAGTAAGCCCATGAGCCATCCTGCTAAAACAGCACTTGCTAGAATAACCCACATACTGTAATCTGTTACGTGAACAGCAATTTTAGATATTGTTTCAGCATCAAACAGGTGTAATTCAGGGCCTATCCATACTAAAAGAGCTGCCATGGCCCAACCTCCTAATAAGTTTCCGAAAATTACTAATCCCCATAATTTCAATAAATTACTAATGGTTTGCTTTTTATTGAGTACTGGCAAGGTTAGTAATGAAGTTTGTTCTGTAAACAATAATGATTGTCCAACAATTACCATTATAAATCCAACAGGATATACAAACGAAAGCATTTTAAACACGGTGTCTTCTGCTACTTTACCATGTAGAAAGAAAAATAGAGACGCTAATAATAAGTAGCTGAACCCTATTTCAAGTCCGGCGGTAAAGGAACTTACTAAGATGCTTAAGGGACTCTTTTTGTATACCTCTTGCCCTTCACAAATTTGTTGTTTTAGTATCTCTCCGTGTGATTTTGCTGTGTTGTCATCAGAAGTTTGTGAGTTTTCTAACTCGTTATCTATTTGTTCCTGTTCTTGTTCTTCTTTTGTCATTAATTTATTTATAAAAATCCTTCAGTGCAAATTTTTAATATACTGAAGGATAGTTGATTGTGGTGTTTTGGTTAAACCTATTATTAAAGCATAGACTCCAGGTTACTTCTTGAGGTTGATTTACCATAAATTTTCTGATCAGGGTCCATAATCCCCGTATCTTTTAATTCACCAATATAAACCGAATCAAAACCAATATCTTCAATTAGTTTTTGAGTTACCTGTTTACTTTCTTCATCTTGAGCAGCAAAAGGTACCGCTAATTTATCAGTTTCTCTAAATGCGCGATCTTTTAGGTGATCTGCATAAATAGTATTAAATGCTTTAGCTGTTTTGGCGGTATTGAATTTCATGGCGGTATACTCTGAAGCATTTCGATTACTGTCTTTCACTTCTTGCGCCATTTCACCATCGCGCTCAGGATATGGATTTGTAGCATCTATTAATATTTTATCACCATACTCCCCAGCATATAATTCACTTAATTCATCAATTGCCTTAAAGGGTGTTGCTAATAAATATACATCAGCGTTAGCTTCCCAAGCTTCATCTAAGCTTACTGCTTTTGAATTTCCCCCAGCTTCTCGCACTAAATCATTTAACTGTTCTGGATGTCTTGAGGTAAACAATACTTCATGACCAGCTTTGGCCCAGTGTTTCCCTAAATTACCTCCTATGTTTCCACTTCCTATAACTCCTATTTTCATAATTTTTCTTTTTTTGTTAGTATTTAATTTATTCTTCTTCTTCAGAACTTAGCAATTTATCTACCGACTTTCGAACTTCTTTTGTCGTTTTCTTATCGGTATCAGTTGCTTTGAGATTTCCGTCCTTATCAACATTCAACTCTTTATCTGAAGTCCCAAAATTTGAGGACCTTCGATACTTATCTTGAAAGTCTGCGTGTTTTTTCTCTTTCTTATCACTCATAATCACCTTGCATTTAAATTAATTATTCTATTTCTGAAAATTTCCATTGAAGGCAAATTCAGATTGTTTTTTTCGGCTTCGCTCCTTTTTGAGCTCTTGTTTTTTCAAGTCGTCATCTAGAACGTCTGGGTTTCCACCATAATATCCAAAAGCTGCTGCTGTAGCAACATGATAATTATCAGGGAAGTTAAATTCTTTCTGTGCGCCTTTAAAGTCAATCCCAGCCATTTGGTGTACCGCAATGCCCATGCTCTGTGCTTGCGTACAAACATTACCCATAAATAGACCTAAATCGTGTAGCGCATGAAAATTTTCATTTTCCCCATTTGGCATGTCTTTTTTAAATGCACAGGCCCAAAGAACTTGTGCATTGCCTGCCCAGCCTTTGTTAAATTTATGCAGACAATTAAAAATCCTATCGTAGGTTTCGCTGCCCTTAATTCCCCAAACGATTCGCCAAGGCTGCTGGTTGCTACTGCTAGGTGCCCATCTACCGGCTTCGAGTAGGGTTTTTACTTGTTCTTCTGAAATATTTTTTTCAGAAAAAACCCTCGGACTCCATCGTTCTTTTATTAATGGATAAATAGCGTATTCGGTTGGGGTTTCTTTTTCAATTGGTGTAGTCTGACTCATGCTTTTTCTTTTAAAGATAACAGGATTGGCACCAAAACAAAAGGCTTTAAAAAAGATTTAACGATAACCAAATCCTTTTAAAGCCTGTTGTTATTATGGTAGGTAATCGATAGCTAAGCTATAGATAAACTCATTTCATCTATAACTAGTAGGTTTCAACCCTTCCGTCCCTAACGGACCACCCCTGCCCGACTCGTCATTCAGGCGGGTTCATTAAAAAGGAAGTGAAACTAAAATTTATTTTAAATAAATTATGCGCCTAACCTTTCTTTAAAGTCATTAATAATACCACCTTTTAGCAATACCCGTATTTGTCTATCACTCATACTATGTTTTGTAGGGATTTCTATATTACCGCTTTCTTTTTTAATAGTAACAGTTATGGTATTTCGGTTTTCCACATCTTCCCGTAGGTTTTTAAACTGAATCATATCCCCTTGTTCAATTTTTTCGTAATCATCATTGTTTTCAAATTCCAATGGTAAGATTCCAAAGTTCACTAGGTTTTGCCAAGCAATACGAGCGTAACTTTTGGCGAGTACAGCTACTTGCCCTAAGTATTTAGGGGCTAAAGCAGCGTGCTCTCGGCTACTTCCCTGCGCATAATTACCACCAGCAACTACTATATGACCGCCATATTGATCTTTACTTTTCATTGCGCGGTCGTAAAAAGTGGGATCAATCACCGTGTAACTGTACTTACTTATTTCGGGTAAATTACTTCTAAACGGAAGCACTTCGGCTCCTGCCTTTAATATTTCATCAGTCGAAACATTATCACCCATTTTTAATTGCACAGGTACGCTATAGCTATCTTGAAGGTCTTGAATATGTGGTATTGAAGCAATATTCGGTCCTTTTTTCAATTCAATTTTTGAGGTGTCTTCTGGTGGAGCTACCAACATATCGGTATTTATTATATGCAGTTCTCTTGGAGTCCACTTAGGATATTTCATATCGTATAATTTCTCTAAATCTCGTGGGTCGGTTATTTTTCCGGTTAACGCCGAAGCTGCTGCCGTTTCTGGGCTACATAAGTGTACTTGATCGTCTTTGGTTCCACTTCTATCTGGGAAGTTTCGCGGCATGGTTCGTAAACTTATCGTGCCACTCGCGGGTGCTTGTCCCATTCCTATACAGCCCATACAACCACTTTGGTGAAACCGGGCACCAGCGGTAATTAAATTTCCGAAGGTTTTATTGTCTATCATATTCTGGATAATCTGGCGACTTGTTGGGTTGATATCAAAAGAGACATCTTCATCTGTAGCTTTCCCTTTTACAATGGCTCCTGCAATCCAAAAGTCACGCAATCCAGGGTTTGCCGAAGATCCAATAACCACCTGACTTATTTTTTTACCAGCCACTTCGCTCACGGGAACTACATTTCCTGGGCTAGTAGGTAAAGCAATTAAAGGAACTAGCTCATCTAACACAATTTCTTCATGTAAATCGTATTCGCAATCGTCATCGGCTATGATTTCTCGCCAATCATCTTCTCTTTCTTGGCTTTTTAAAAATCGTTTAGTTTCTATATCACTGGGAAAAACAGTAGTGGTTGCTCCCAATTCTGCTCCCATATTAGCAATCACGTGGCGGTCCATAGCACTTAAATGTTTGAGCCCTTCGCCATAATATTCAATTATTTTTCCTACTCCTCCTTTTACATCGTGACGGCGGAGCATTTCTAGAATAACATCTTTAGCGCTCACCCAATCTGGTAGCTTACCCGTTACTTTTACACCCATTATTTTAGGCATTTTAACAAAATAAGGTTGTCCAGCAATGGCTGCTGCAACATCCAATCCTCCAGTACCAATGGCCAACATGCCTAGCGAACCTGCAGCACAAGAGTGACTGTCACTACCCACTAAAGTTTTTCCAGGTTTTCCAAAACGTTCCATATGTACAGGGTGGCTCACTCCATTTCCTGGCCGACTAAACCATAATCCAAACCTTTGTGCAGCACTGTGTAGAAATACGTGGTCATCGGCATTCTTAAAGTCAGTTTGCAGTAAGTTATGGTCCACATATTGTACAGCTACTTCAGTTTTGGCTCGGTCTAGCTTCATAGCTTCCAATTCTAGTTGTACTAAGGTACCGGTTGCATCTTGTAAAAGGGCTTGGTCTATTTTTAGACCAATTTCTTTTCCAGGGGTCATCTCCCCTTCAATTAAATGTTCTTTTATCAGTTTTTGTGTTACGTTTAATCCCATTGTTCAAAGTTTTCCATTAAGTTATTAATAATCTATCTTTCTAGAATCGGTTTAACAATAAATTATATTTTCTGCTTAATTAATTCGGCTTTCTTTAATACAAGAAGCGACAAATTCTAACGATATTTGATGGATTTTAAATTTTAAAGTATTTGAAAACAACTAACAAGCCAACACTTATATGACCGTTTGGATTATTTTTATTGCCGTCATTATTATCTTTTTAGCTCTTGATCTAGGAGTATTTAATCGAAAAGCACACATTATAAAAACCAAAGAAGCTTCTATCTGGACATCCGTCTGGGTGAGTTTAGCTTTAGCTTTTTCGGGTGTTATTTATTGGCTTTTTAGTAACGGAATGGTTGAAAACCCTACCGGGCTTACCCCAAATACTGCTGTTATAAAATACATAACGGGATATTTAATCGAATTATCATTAAGTATTGATAATGTGTTTGTGATTGCCGTTATATTTTCTTCGTTTAAAATTCCTGAAAAATACCAGCACCGTGTATTGTTTTGGGGAATTTTAGGCGCAATTGTTTTTAGAGCTTTAATGATCTTTTTTGGGGTGGCTTTAATAAACAAGGTAGACTGGATTGTTTATGTGTTTGGTGGCTTTTTACTATACACTGCTTTTAAGATGCTAACTTCTAGTGAAGAAAATTTTAACCCCAAGCAATCACCGATGTATCGGTTTCTTAGAAAGTTGTTTCCAATTACCCATAAAATAGAAGGGGAACAGTTTTTTATAAAACGTATGGGGATTCGAGCCGCTACTCCTCTATTTATAGCATTAATGGTTATAGAATTAACCGACGTTCTCTTTGCACTAGATAGTATACCAGCAATTTTAGCGATTACTGCAGATCCTTTTATTGTCTTTAGTTCGAATATTTTGGCTATTCTTGGATTACGATCTATGTATTTTTTAATTTCAAGAATGCTTCAAAAGTTTCGGTATATTAATTATAGTTTAGTTGTTATACTCGCTTTTGTAGGTGTAAAAATGATTCTTTCTCACCACGTTGAAATACCAGAATGGGTATCGCTGGGTATTATTGTATTGGCCTTGGCAGCAGGAATTATCGCATCGATTTATATACCTTCAGAAAAAGAACCTATTCAAGAGAAATAATTCACAAAGTATTATTAAATTTTTGGGCTCTCTACCGTTGAATTGTATATTTAAACAACTTAAAACAGAAGAGCTATGAACATTAATTTTGAATATGACAACGTAACTGCAAGTGAACGATTAGAAGCCCTTGCTACAGATAAAATAAATAAATTAGTAAATAAGTATGACTTCATTGTACGAGCAGATGTTTTTTTTGAAGCAGAAAACACTTCAGATGCTGAAACGGGAAGAAAAACAAAAATTCAATTAAGCGCTCCTGGGCCAAGATTATTCGCTGAAGAAAGCAAGGAAAAGTTTGAGATTTCGTTAGCCGAAGTTATTAATCAATTAGACAGACAGCTTCAGAAGCGAAAAGCAAAAATGAAAACACATTAAACATGAAAGAAATGGGAGGAATCGCAAGAGACGATAGACAACTTACATTAATTTATAGCAGTAATACCCGTGTGGGTAAGCACACTCTAAGCTATTTACAAGGAATAGACGAAAAAATAGAGGCAGTAGATATTTCAAAAGTTAAGGTGACTGGTACCCAATGGGTGGAATTAGCTAAGGCGATGGGAAAAGAAGTTGGCGATCTCGTCGATAAACGAAAAATGGAAGACAAAGATACCAACACCTCTGAATTTGATACGGACGATTGGATAAAAATACTTCAAAACAACAATGAAGTACTTACACAACCTATAGCTATTAATGGAAAAAAAACCGAGCAAATTGAAAACCCACCAGACGTGATGAACTTCTTTGGGGTAGAATCTGCTGGGATTGAAAAAACAATGCATACCGATAAGCCCAATATAGAACCTAAAACCGAAGATGAAAACTTTAAATAATAGGTTTTACACAGCATAAAAAAACGCGGAATTATATAATTCCGCGTTTTTATTTTTAAATGTGTTTATGAAAATTAATTATCTACTTTTCCGAGTGGTTGAATTCTTTCTTTTAACTTGACATACAAATCAAATTGAGGTTTCGTTAGAATATTTCTCATTTCAGCAGATTCTTCCTCTCCTAAACTTAGTATTCTATTTAACTTTTCTCTTCCTTCGTGACTTTTACGTATATCATCATAGCGAGGCAAAAACTCTTCAATTTTCTTTTTAAAAAGCAATTCCTGTTTTGATGTTAATGCTAATTCAGCATTATATGTTTCAGTTAAGGCATCTGCTCTTATTTCGTAATTATCATAATCTTTCTGTAAGAAAGGATCTTGGGAAAAGGCTGTAAAGCCAATAAACAATGTAATAAGGACTAAAAACTTCTTCATCTTGTTAATTTTAATAATAAGGTATATAAAAAAAGACTCCTGCTAAAGAAAACAAACGGCTTTAACTATTTCATTAACAGTGCTTAACATTATTTTACATGAATTTGGTTGGTTTCTTGCTCTAAAGAGTAAAATCAGTAGTTTTGAAGGATGCACGAATTGGAAGACAAACACTATCTTTTATACAAACCGTATGGCTATTTAAGTCAGTTTGTAAATAACGGTCCTAAAAAAAATACCAAAAGATTATTAGGTGAATTATATGATTTTGCTGAAGGAACTATGGCGGTTGGGCGCTTAGATGAAGACTCTGAAGGATTATTATTATTAACAACAGACGGAAAAGTAAGTTATGAAATTTGTAGCGGAGCTATTGAAAAAGAATACTACGCTCAAGTAGATGGGATAGTTACTTTAGCAGCTATTGAAAAGCTACAACAGGGTGTTGAAATAGGAAATAGTGGAAGAAAATATAAAACCAAACCTTGTCATGCTTTTCGTTTAACAGAAGATCCTAATCTACCAAAACGAGCTAAAAAGATTCGTGATAGTCGCCACGGTCCTACTTCTTGGGTTTCGATAACCCTTACAGAAGGAAAATTTAGACAAGTTAAGAAAATGACGGCGGCAGTTGGGTTTCCAACACTTCGTTTAGCGAGGGTTCGAATAGGTAATTTAAAAATAGAGAATATGCAAGCCGGCGAGGTAATTCCTTCGGAAACTTTAATGGTATAAAAAAGGCCAAACGAATTTTCATTTGGCCTTTATCAATTAAGTTTGTATTAATTTATTCAGAAACAATAGGTAGCTTAATCATAGAAGGATACTCCTTAGAGTGATGGATTTTATTATGCGCTACTACTCCTTCTTTTTCATCATAATTGTTTCCACCGGTATTTAGGTTTCTTGCAAAACGAGGGAAGTTACTACTTGATACTTCAATACGAATGCTATGTCCTTTTTTAAAGAAGTTACTTGTGCTCATAGGTGTTAAATCTACTTTATACACGTTTCCTTTTTCCATAAATACTTCTTTGTCATATCCTTCACGATACCGAACCCGCTGTATGGTTTCATCAAGATTATAAGCTCTGCCATCTGGATACACATCGATAAGCTTAATAGTAATGTCGGTATCTTTTACGTCACTTGAAAGGTATAAAGTCGATTCAATAAAACCAGAAACTTCCATACCCTCTTTTAGGGGTTCACTTGTGTAAACCAAAATATCTTCCCGTGTTTCCATGGCTTGTTGATCAAATGCACCTCCTTCAACTGCATTTCCAGTACAGCAAACATTTCCACCGTGTGATTTTACTGGATCCATAGGATCGTATGTAAAAGAATCTGGAGTGTCTTTTTTACCTGGTTTTTTGTACATCAATACACCATCTCCGTTTAGGGTATTAGCCGCTCCGTCACTGTTAAGATACATGGTGGTCATTTTAGTATTTTTAGGAGGCCAAACTTCAGAAGCTTGCCACTCATTGCTACCCATGGTATAATACTGAACACGCGGCGTTTCTTTTTTAAAATCATTTTCTTCTCCTTTTAACCACATATCGAACCAACCGTAAATTTGTTCTTCGTAATTTAACGTGGCATCGCCAACAGGTCTTTCTCCCACAATAGTATTTTCGGTTGCTCGTGTGTACGCACAATGTAATGTTGGGGAGATAATTAAATATTGATTATCACGAATTTCTTTACTTTTACCGTTATTCCGTACATGATTAAATAATGCTAAGTTTGGACTGATGGAAACATCATACCAAGATGTAAACCAAAAACTAGGCACACCAATTTCCATATCGTCATGATATAAACCGCCTTCATACCAAGCCGGATCATTGGGCTTGCGACGTACCATTTTATCGAATATTTCTTTTTTTCCGTGCATATTTTGTAGCATATCTTGAATTGGTAAATGTGCCAATGCCTTAGACATATCGATTTCCGGATTCTCGGGTGCTAAATCATAGAAACGAGAAATACGGATTAAATCTTCTTGCGTAGCTCCTTCCGGAATTCTAGGTTTAAACTTATCTTGTTCTACACCGTACAACCAAGCGAAGAATAATAGTTGCTCTGCTCCTCCTCTATACCAATTTCCTTGTTCATGGTATTCACCAACTGTACCTACTCCTGCACCATATCCCATGGGAATCATAGCAGCATGAGAAGGATGATCTAAAGCTGCAACAGCCATCTGCCATTCTGCTGTAGAAGAACAACCTAAGGTTCCTATTTTACCATTGGACCAATCTTGCTCTTTCATCCAGGTAAATGCATCATACCCATCGGTTAAAGGAACACCGAGAATATCCCACTCTCCTTCTGAGAAAAACCTACCGCGTTCGTTTTGTACCACATAGGCATATCCATGCTGAATTGCTTGTAAAGCTGCCTTAGCAGTGCGTTCGCTTTTTTCTCCATCTCGCCACGTATTAAAGTTATAGGGTGTTCTTGAGAATATAATAGGTACTTTTTCATCCGTTTTTGGTCGGTAAATATCAGTAGCCAATCGAACGCCATCTCGCATAGGCATCATGATTTTTTGATCAACTACTGCAAGTTTTTCTAATTGCTTAAATACACCTTCTTCTGTTTCTTCTTGTGCTTTTACAGACGTATAGCTAATCGTTGCTATAAAAAGGAATAAAAAGAGTTTTAATGGTTGTTTTTTCATAGAATGGGTAATTTGTTTAAATAAGTATCTAAAATTATAGGAAAATTAGTCTTAGTAGTTGAAAAAAGACAACTTTAACATGATTTCAGCAAATATGTTTTCACTATAGTTTTTATGGAGGAAAGGAAATCTTTAAAAGATTGTTATAGTTTGTTTATAAGGCGTTAAATACAACCTATTTTTTAAGAATTACTTGTACCTTAAAGGAAAACATAAATTATGGATGCTAAAGAGAAAAAAGAAAAAGGAGACAGTAAAGACACAACGTACAATTCTGATGTTACTAAACATGACTTAGAAGTGCTAGGACAAAACCATATACACGGTGATGGTGGTGATGATCAACAATTGAAAGAGCGTGCCCAAAAAATTGATTTTAGCGGAAAAAACTTAGATGTTCCAGGTAGAACAAAAGCTCAAAAAGGACAAGGTGCTACTAATTTGAATGATGAAGAAAACAAATTACATAGCCAAGGTGGCGATAGTAATGAAAACTTAGAGCGAGATGATGCTTCTAAAGGATAAAAATACAAGACCAAGAATCAAGACAGGAAAGGTTTTATAATTTATTTGAACGCCAATAAGATAGTATCTTGTCTTGTTTTTGGCTTTATAAAGTCCCGATATAGTTATCGGGACTTTATGTTTATATTATAAATCGTCTGCGCTAGCAATCATTTCAGCCACGTCCATAACAGCAACATCACCTTCTTGGTTTTTTCCTTTCACGCCGTCTGTCATCATGGTATTACAAAATGGACAAGCTGCGGCAATTACTTTTGGTTGTGTTTCTAATGCTTCTTCAGTACGTTCAATGTTTACATCTTTCTTTCCTTCTTCTGGCTCTTTAAACATTTGTGCCCCACCAGCTCCACAACAAAGTCCGCGAGACTTGCATCGTTTCATCTCTACCAATTCTACTTCTAATTTACGCAGTAAATCGCGAGGAGCCTCATATTCGCCATTAGCGCGTCCTAAATAACAAGGATCGTGAAAAGTGATTTTCTTTCCTTTAAATTTTCCTCCCTCTACTTTTAATCTTCCTTCGTTTAAAAGCGATTTCAAAAATTGGGTGTGGTGTACTACTTCGTAGTTACCCCCTAATTCAGGATATTCGTTTTTAATAGTATTAAAACAGTGTGGACAAGCAGTTACTATTTTTTTTACTTCATAACCATTTAGCACTTCGATGTTTGTCATTGCTTGCATTTGGAACAGAAATTCATTTCCAGCTCTTTTTGCAGGGTCTCCCGTGCAGCTTTCTTCGGTTCCCAATACCGCAAAATCTACCTTTGCGTTATGTAAGAGTTTTACGAAAGCTTTGGTTATTTTTTTTGCCCGATCATCAAAACTTCCGGCACAACCTACCCAAAACAATACTTCGGGTTTTTTGCCTTCAGCCATATATTCGGCCATTGTGGGTACTTTTATAGATTCACTCATGGTGTTCTTACTTTTATTCTTTGAAAACTTGAATGGTTACTTTTTTATCAATCAAGTCTGTAAATTTTCCTTTATATCGTGTAGCTTTTACTAAATGATTATCAATCCAATGGTAATTTCCGCCGCGTGGCTTTCCCATTAATAAGGAATGATACTTAAAGCCGTGTTTGTTTAGCCATGTTTCAGTTACTTCGCGATGATCTTCAGTTCTAGAAGTAAAAAAACAAATTATATGACCTTGATCGTACCAATTATTCAATGTTTTTAAAGCATCTGGAAATGGTTCACACGTTGCCATTCGTTCTGGCTCTTCATTTGGAACATCATCTGTAATGGTTCCATCAATATCAATCAAGTAGTTTTTTATGTCTTTTGGAAGTATAGGGCTTACGTGTTCCCCACTTTCAACTTTATCATGTAATAATTTTTCAACTTCTTCTTTCTTCATACTACATTTTTACGCTTCATCTTTCCAGTTTAAACGGTCCATTTGGTTATAAGGCCAAGGAGCGCCGTTGTTTTCAATGTTGGTCATCGCTACATTCAGTTCATTTGGCGCAGCAGATTGCTCCATCACCAAATATTGACGCATATCCATAATAATAGAAAGAGGATCGATGCTTACCGGGCAAGCTTCTACACAGGCATTACACGTGGTGCATGCCCATAGTTCTTCCCGTAAGATATGATCGTCTAATAGTTGCTTTCCGTCTGGTTTAAATTCGCCATTTTTGGTGATGTTCTTCCCTACTTCTTCAATTCGATCACGGGTATCCATCATAATTTTCCGTGGCGATAGTTTTTTACCTGTTTGATTAGCAGGGCATTCACTTGTGCAACGGCCACATTCCGTACAGGTATAGGCGTTTAATAACTGAATTCTACTTAAATCCATCACATCACTAGCACCAAATTTTTCAGGTTCGGCATCTGCTTCATCTTCTGAAGGAGCTGCAAAGGGATCGGCATTTGGGTCCATCATCAACTTTACTTCATTGGTAACCGACTCTAAATTTTTAAACTTTCCTTTAGGTACTACTTTTCCGAAGTATACATTAGGAAATGCCAATAAAATATGTAGGTGTTTTGAAAAGTATAGGTAGTTTAAGAATACTAAAATACCAATAATATGTAACCACCAAGCTCCACGTTCAATAAGTATTAAGGTGCTTTCTGATAGTCCATCAAATAACGGTGAAATTAGACTGCTAATGGGAAATGAACCGGCTTGAGTGTAATGGGCAGCTCCCATTTGTTGTAGTTGTAAATCGGTTGCATTCATGGTTAAGAATAAAACCATTAGTACCATTTCAAAATACAGAATATAATTGGCATCATCTTTTGGCCAGCCTTTCATTTCACGTGCCCAAAAGCGTTTTAACTTTTGAATATTACGGCGTATCCAGAAAACAATTACACCTACTAAAACTAATAGAGCTAATATTTCAAAAGAAAAAATAAGAGCATCATAAACAGGACCTAAAAAAGAAAGAACTCTGTGTGTGCCAAAAATACCGTCGATGATTATTTCAAGTACCTCAATATTAATAATGACAAACCCTACGTACACAAATATGTGCATGATTCCAGAGACGGGTCGTACAACCATTTTAGACTGTCCCAAAGCAATACGAACGACATTACTCCATCGTTGTTTTTTATGATCGGAAGCATCAACTTCGCGTCCTACTTTTACATTTCGGATTACTTTTCTAATGTTAAATGTAAAATAGCCGATACCAGCAGCTAAAACAAGAAAAAATATAATGTTAGGTAAATATTGCATCATTATTTATTAGGATCTTCAGGTTCGTTGTATTCTTTAGCTCTTTTTCCGAAAAGTGAAAAATGCACATACCGTTTCGGGTTAAGCTTCATATCTTGCAACAGTTGTTCTAATTGACGTGAAGCTCCTTCTAAGTTATTGTAAAGTTTATCATCTTTAAGTAATTTTCCAACACTACCCTCTCCATTTTCAACACGTGTAACAAGTGTATTAAGTTTTGAGGTTACAGTTTCTAAATCTCTCACCATTTGTCCAGTCTCTATTTGCGCTAAGGAATCTGATAGTTTGGCAAAATTTTCAGCCGTAACATCTAAGTTGTTAAATGTTTTATTTAGTTTTTCTTTGTTTTCGCCTAAAAGACCATCAACATTAGCTGTAATACCTTTAAAAGAGGCGGAAGCATCTTTTAAAGAAGCAATTGCCTGTTTTAGATTTTCTTGGGTGTCTTCATCAACTATTGCTGTAAAACTAAGCAGTAAGGTGTCTAAGGTTGAAAGTGTTCCATTCACTTTTTTCTCTAAAGGTCCAAGACGTTCTGTTACGGCATCGAGCATTCCTTTTTCCACTTCACCACTAAGGGTGTCACCAGACTTAGCTAGATTGTTTGGGTCGTACTCTGGGTAAATACCAAGTGACTTTCCTCCTATTAATCCACTGCTGTATATACGTACCAAACTGTTTCTTGAAAAATCAAAATCGTTTTCAACGGTAAATTCCACAATCAAACCTCCAGCTTGATTTTCAAACCCTATGTTTTGTATTTTACCAACCTTTAGACCGTTAATAGTCACGGGGGCAGATTTAGAAAGCCCTTCCACATTATCATACATAGCATAAAATGTACGGTGGTTCTCAAGTAAATTACTTCCTTTTAAATAGCTGTAACCAAATATGAATAATAGGATCGCGCCAATGGCAAGGATTCCGGTTTTAACTTCTCTTGATAATCTCAATGGATGATTTTTAGGGTTCAAACAAATTTAGAAAATAAATATAGAATAACCCTCCTATTTCTTTTGTGTTTTCAATACTTCGGAAACACGCATTTTCTTACCATCCTTAAATGCAACAATGTAACAGGAAGAGTATCCTTTTTCTTTAGCAAAGGTTTTCATTAATTCTATTTTGTTATAGTCTGAAGTTTCACCATAGTAATATTTATACAAGCCACCTTCTTTGTTCCGAGTAATATCTTTTAATCCCTTAAAGTTTTCTGGTTTGGTATTTAGCCTTTTACCACTTGCAGCCAATTGTACTTTAAAAGTATAACCGGGATATATTTTTTCTTCGGTAGTATCAATCGCTTTATCTATTTCTTCTTGGGTAATAACAGGGTTTTTTGCGTGGCTGGTGGCTAAATCCAGATTTTTTTGATAGGTTAAAACCCCTTCGGCAATAGCACCTGCCATATCTTTTTGACCTTTATTTGAATTTAAATAGGCACCTTCGCTGTTGTTGGTTAAAAAACCTGTTTCAACTAATACACTTGGCATATAGCTTTGATGTAAAACAATAAAGCCGGCTTGTTTCACACTTCGGTCCTTTCGCTTTAATTTGTTAGTGAAGTTATTCTGTATCAATCCTGCCAACATAATACTTTGGTCTAGGTATTCTTCTTGCATAAGTGTAAGACCAATGAACGATTCAGGTGAATTGGGATCATAACCTGCATAATTTTCTTCATAATTTTCTTCAAGAAAAATTACCTCGTTTTCTTTTTTTGCTACTTCTAAGTTACGTTGGTTAGCATGAAGTCCTAACACAAAGGTTTCGGTACCATAGGCTTGCGAGCTGTGTGCATTGCAGTGAATCGAAACAAATAAATCTGCATCTGCCCTATTGGCAATCGCTCCTCTTTCATGAAGGTCTATAAATTTATCCGTTTTTCGGGTATAGATAATTTTGATGTTTTCTTTCTTTTCAAGAATCTTTCCCACTTCCAAAACAATATTGAGAGCAATGTTTTTTTCCTTATAACCATTTCCAGTATTACCACTATCGTGACCTCCATGTCCTGCATCGAGTACCACCACAAAGGGTTTTGTGGTATCATTATTGGTGGTGGAAAAAGAAAAACTGATTACTGTACAAATTAAAAGTACGAAAAAGGGTATGTGTTTCGTTTTCATAACGGTAGAACGGACTATATTCATTGATATTTTAAATATTGTATTTTTAAAAAACAAAGCCAAAAAATATGCTTAATTTTGAAGTTTCAAAAACTAAGCCAAATCTACAAAAAATAGCATCGTAGCATTGCAAACACATCGGCAAATTTTTTCAACTGTACTTATTCTACTCTTGTGTAGCATAACGATGCACTCACAGGATATCCCTCCCAAAAATGAAGTGGATATTCCTATTGAAACCGAACAAGACACCCTTAACCCAAGTATAGTAAGTGTTACCAAAGAAGTAAACGAAGTATTAAACGATACGGTAAAAACAGACTCAGTAAAACCTAAAAAAGAACTGCTGACCGATGTAGTTGATTATTATGGTGAAGATTACGTGTATATAGACCGGAAACAAAATAAGGTGTATATGTACAACAAAGCTTATATTGTTTATGGCGATATGCGCATTGATGCCGGGTATATTATATTAGACTATAATAAAAATGAAGTATATGCCAAAGGAATTGACAGCGCTGGTGTTTATAGCCAAAAACCAGTTTTTGTACAGGCTCAAAACGAAGTAAAACCAGATTCCATTCGGTTTAACTTTGACAGTGAAAAAGCATTGGTTTACAATTCACGTACCGAGCAAAATGGTTTTAATGTTATTGCTGAAGTAACAAAAAAAGTAAATGATTCCGTTGTCTTTCTTCGGAATGTAAAGTTTACCACTTCAAAAAATATAGATGATCCAGAATATTATTTTTATACTCGAAAAGCCAAGTTTGTCCCTAAAAAGAAAATTGTAACGGGATTGACCAACATGTACATTGCCGATGTTCCCACCCCAGTTGGATTACCCTTTGCCTTTTTTCCATTAACCGAAGATCGAGCATCAGGATTTATCATTCCAAGTTTTGGTGAACAAAGCCGACGCGGTTTTTTCCTGCAGAACGGAGGGTATTATTTTGCTGTTAATGATTATGTTGATCTTACTTTTTTAGGAGATTACTATACAAATGGTAGTTATGGACTTAGGGGTGAATCATCCTATGCTCTGCGATATAAATTTAGAGGAAATGTAAGCATACGCTATGAAAACCTGATCAATGGAGAACGTGGCTTCCCAGATTTCAGTCAAAGTTCAGTTTATAATATCCGGTGGAATCATACACAAGACCAAAAAGCCAGTCCCAGTTCTCGATTTTCAGCATCGGTAAACTTGGGTAGTAGCCGGTATTTTCAACAATCGATTAACCAAACCAACAATGCCAGCGCTCTTGTTAATACATTAAGCTCTTCTGTTTCGTACACCAAAACTTTTGAAGGTGAGCCGCAGGTTAACTTCTCAGTAGCTGGTACACATTCTCAAAACACCAATACACAAACCATTAACATGTCGTTGCCTAATGTTACGGCGAGTGTATCCCGTATATTTCCGTTTGCACCAAAAGTGGGAACGAAAAAAGGGATAATAGATAATATTAACCTTCAATATGATGTTGCAGCGGAAAACAGGATACAAACAACAGATTCTTTGTTTTTTAAACCTGAAATGTTTGATAATGCTTTAGTTGGTGCTCAACATAGTATACCCATAAGTACAAATTTTAAAATATTGAACTATCTAAGTGCTTCAGCTAGTACACGATTACAAGAAACTTGGACATTAAAGACTTTTGATCAACGCTATGACGATACGGCAAATGATGGAAATGGCGGTGTAGTTACAGATACCATTCCAGGCTTTGATAGATATCTGACGTATAATTTTTCTACTAGTTTAGGTACAACGGTTTATGGTACATTTAACTTCGGAAAAGATAAAAAAATACAGGCGTTACGTCACGTGATGCGACCATCTATTAGTTATGGAATTAATCCAGCTTTTGATCAATACTATGATGATTACGTGATCCCTAGTGCAGATCCCGAAGTAAATGACGAAGTGGTGGAATATTCACGTTTTCAGAACACATTATATGGCGCTCCAGGTAAAACTTTTTCGAGCAGTATCGGGTTATCCCTTAGTAATACTCTTGAAGCCAAAGTACGAGACAAAGACACCACTGCTACAGAACCCAAAAAGGTTAAACTGCTTAATAACCTTAATTTTTCTACAGCTTATAATGTTGCCGGTGATTCCTTACAATGGAGTCCGGTAAATTTTAGTGGAAGCATTCCAATAGTTGAAAAATTAGATTTTAACTTCAATGGAAGCTTGGATCCTTATGCATTAAACAACAGCAATCAACGTATTGATAAATTCAACATTGATAACGGTGGAAGTTTATTTAGGCTTACCAATGCCAACATTAGTATCAATTATTCTTTTTCGAGTAAGGATTTGGAAGTAGATTCAGAAAACAAAGACCGTCTTGATAATGAGACCTTCAGAAATGGCGGTAGGCCTGATGACTTGTTTGGCGATGTACGCGATATAGATGATAACAGGCTCTATAAAGATGATGAAGAAAACGAAGATAAAACCGATAAAGCTTGGTATAATTATGACATTCCGTGGGATTTTAGGTTGGCTTACACCATGACCTACTCCAACAGGGCACGAGAAAGTGAAATATCCTCGCAATCGTTAATGTTCAGTTCCAATTTAGAACTATCACCAAGATGGACGGTTGGCGTTTCTTCAGGGTATGATTTTAAAAACAAAGGAATTACCTTAACGCAGTTTAGGTTTCAACGAGATTTAGAAAGCTGGCAAATGAGTTTTAATTGGACACCTATTGGAAGTATCAACACATCTTGGTATTTCTTCATCGGAATAAAATCTTCCGTATTAAGTGATATTAAATACGATAAGCGACGAGAGCCAGATCAACAATTATAAATTTTTAATATTATGAAAAAAATAATCCAAACCAACAACGCCCCTGCTCCTATTGGGCCATACAATCAAGCTGTATTGAAGAGTGGAATGTTATATACTTCTGGGCAAATTGCTATTGACCCTAAAACAGGTGATTTGGTTATAGATGATATTAAAGCAGAAACCAAAATGGTAATGGAAAATATGAAAGCTGTTTTAGCCGAAGCTGGAATGACGTTTGAAAACGTGCTGAAATCATCCATCTTTATTAGCGATATGAACAATTTTTCAGCGATTAACGAAGTTTATGCCACTTATTTTGATGAAGCCACTGCCCCAGCCCGCGAAACAGTTGAAGTTGCTAATTTACCAAAGTTTGTGAATGTAGAAATTTCAATGATTGCTTCGCTTTAAAGCAGCAACATAGTACTTACTCTTCTTTAGTAGCTTCTGTATTAAAGTTTACAGGCACATCATTTTCACCTGGAACGGCTGGTACTTTTTCCTCTTCTTCAGATTCTAACGTCAGATTTTTGTTAAATAGCTTGTTTACCAACTCACGGAAGGTGTCAAAATCTACGGAATAGGATATTCCTGCACCTTGTTCAAATATCTGATCTTCCCCGATAAACTGTAGATCTGCCTGACGATTAAAGAACTTCATCCGTAGGCTTCCGTCTTCATTTACCAACCATTGCACTTCAATATCTCCTGCAACGGCAGTTTCATTTACACCGCCAACAGGAACTCCTACTTTTCCATTTATTAAAATTCGTTCGTTAATTTGTGTAGAAAGCGTAATACCAAACCGATCTGCAGTTTCTTGATCTGGCAACCTACTACCTTGAGAGTAATCTAAACCAACGCTGAACTTACTATCCTGATCTGCAAACAATTCATTTACCAAGCCTGAAACACGCTCTACCAATGCACCTGTACCCAAATTGGCACCGCCGTAATTATCGTTTACAAAATTCCCTGAAGCAATTAAAAACAGAGCTTGTTTCTCCATCAATTCTTCGTTTTGAAGCTTGTAATCCAACTCGCTCTTAACAACAGAACTTACCCGCGGGAAATCAATTCTAAAATTGATATCTGGTTGTATTAATTCGCCCGTAAGATCAACTAAAACATTTACTGGTATTTTACGGTTTACCGTTGGATTGTCTAATAGAATCGATGGGTTTGCATCGGTTTCATATTTAGCAGTAAGGTCTAGTTGAGCACGTTCTGGATCACCATTCCAGTTGATACTTCCTCCCGAAACAACCTCAATATTTTTTTGAATGATTCCGCCATATCTAAAGTCGAAATCTCCATCAATGACCAAGAAATCTCCCCACATATTGAATTTGCCCAAAGTGTTGAGCTCAATCAATAAGATTCCCGCTCCCCGTCCTTTTAGGGTTGAGTTGTTGGTTTTATCGACCACTACTTCTACTTCTGCCTTTTCGTTAATATCTAATTCAAAGTTAATAGAGAGCCCTTTGGGGTCTTCAGTAACTAAAGTTTCGCCACTAACACGCGCTTCTTTTTCTGCTGGTGAAAGAAATTTTATAAAAGAATCGTCACCAATAGATGCCACATCACTTAATGGAATTTTAAAGCTGGTATTCTCTTCGGTAGTGGCCACTACATCTATCACCAATTCATCTACAGGGCCGGCAATGGAGGCTGTTCCGTCAATAAATGCTGTTCCGTAGTATAACGCATCTTCATCTGGAGGGGTGTCTAAAACCAGTAGGTTGTTAGAGCTTATATCCATATCAAGTTTCCAATCACCAAAGCCTTTATGGCTTGCACTACCTATAAACGTACCTTTTGTATTGTATTTAGTATCTGTTATGGTAGTGGCATCTAACGCAATTTTATTTTTGGTCATCACTACTTTTGCATCATTTTCTAAATCAAAATCAATATTTAGATAAGGAACTTTTAAACCGCTGTTTTCCAGGTTAAACAGCCCATCAATTTCGGGAGACTTGTAACTACCAGTTACTTTGGCATTTCCAGTAATCAATCCTCGGATATCGGTTATAACATCGGCACCAAAAGGACTAAATGCTTGCATGTTAAACTCGTTTAAGGCTACGTTTAGGTCTATGGTTGGATTGTTGGGGGAAACATCTATTGAGCCCACCGCATTGATGGACTTCACATCGTTATTTACTAAGGTTGTGTTGATATTATATTTTGACAGGTCTTCGTTCCCTTCAATATCTAAACTTAAATCGCCAAAGGGAATTTCATTTATTTCAACTCCATCAATACTTACAGATGAATTAGGGTAATATGCTCCATTTCTTTGAAGAAAATCGAGCTTTCCGTTTACATTTCCTTTTAAACGAAGGCTGTCAACTTCTGGAGTAATATTACCAATATTCACATCCTTAAACCGTAATTTCAAGTTCTTATAGGTGGAATCCCGTAATTGGCCTGCCAATTGAATAATTTCATTATTATGGTTTAATACCAACGAGTCGATACGTATGTCCTTAAAGTTGTCATCAAAAACTACTTTGTTAAGGCTGTTATTATCTTCGTTCAAATACCAAACGTTGTCTTTAAACGTAATATCAGATTTTTTTACTCCAACGACCGAATTTCCTTCTGGGTTTATGGTATGGTACAAAGAGAGATTAAAGAGATCTTCTTTTTTTTCACCCCCTTTAAATTCAGAACGTACATATAGGGTGTCATTTATAGTTTTATTGATGATGTCTACATCTACTACATTATAAAACCCTGTGTAAACTGAATCTACCGATATATAGGTGTTATACAAAGGGTTGTCATTGTCTACTTGAATGTTTACTTTACCTAGGTAATTATCGTAGAGTAATAATTCAGGAGAACGAAAATCAAGTTTAAACTTAGATTGGTCTGACGATACCGATCCTTTAACTTTAGTGTTGTCCCCTAGCTTTAATTGAGGAACAAAAAGATCGACAATTTTGTTATAAACTTCGAACTCATAGTCTATATATTGGTTTATAGTCACTTCTCCTGGAATATAATTAGCATAAATACTTCCAATACCATTTCTGAAAAGATCGGGGATGTCTTCAATTAAATACTTTCCTTTAATTCTTCCAGTTATAATGTCGGGCGAATTGATAGCGATAATTCGTTCATCTCTTTCAAAAGAAGAAGTGATTTCAAAATCATCAAAAAAGTAATCATCTGTAGCTGTTTGATAGAAGGTTTCTTTAAATGAAATTGTTCCCACAGCATCATTTACAGTTGTCCCGTCCATATCCATCACGATATTACCCACAAATACCGACACGCTATCCCGTTTTATAAGGTTTAGTTTGTTTAGCTCGGCGAACTCTACGTTGGCTTCAAAGTCATACTGATTAAAGTCCTCTGAAACATCTACTAACCCTTTAAAATTCATTTTTAAATTAGGGTCGTTTATAGCAAGATTTCCATTAAAAACTGGATCTTTTAAAGTTCCTGTTACTTCAATGTTTTTATATTCATACCCTTCAAAATTAAAGGAAGAAATTGTTCCTTCTACTAAAGTACTTACGGTTTCTTGCGTAAATCCTCTTCCTTCAATATTTACATTTGCAGTAACTTTTCCTAAAGAAGTAGTACCTGCAAGTTTCCCTAAATTTAATCCATTCAATTCTACTTTTCCATTGTAATAAGCATTGTCAAAATCTGTTATATTACCTAACTCAATATCGGTTCTAGCACTTCCAACTCCAGTATTTATAGCGCTATTGGTTATTAATTGGGAAGCTGTAAGTGTAGTTTTTCCTTTAAAAGTAACAGCACCAATATCTTTTAATTGATTTGGTAACACATCGCCTAGAACGCGTGGCATAAAACGACGTAAATCGTAATAATTAGTCTGAATAATATGGTTTCTAGAGAAAATTGAAAATGCATCGGTGCCTTTCAATAAGTTTGAAAATGTATAATCCCCTTGTATTACCGTACTTGAAGTAGCTATGCGAGTATTGGTCGTATTAAATTGATTCAGTGTTCCATCAAAATCAGTATTAAGAATAATTATTTGATCTTTCCCGAACTCATCATAAAAAACATTTAAATCGTTTGTTGAGACTTCAGAATCCTCAAAAGTAGCATCAATTTTCACATCATTTTCGAAGTCTGCTAGTCCTTTTTCAGCATAATCCAGAAGTATTTCCCCTTTAATTAAAGAATGTTCGGTTTGGAGTGTTAAGTCTTTCAATTCCATCTTTTCCATGGTATACGAAAAATCCGTCTCTAAATTTTTAACAGAAAAACCACGCTGAGCATTTAAAGAAAGTTTTTTTATGTTCGCATCGATATCAGGGCCGGTGATTTTAAAATCGTCCGCTAATAGGTTTACGTTGGTAAAGTCGAACACCTCGGGTGTGTTCAGGTTATAATTGGTGATTTTTATATGACTATTGGTCAATTCAACATCATTACTAAACAGTGTAAATGGATTATCACTAGGTGGTTCTCCGGTGTTGAATTTTTCAGCAAAGATGGAAAGATTGTCCGTTTCTTCATCTTTATAGGTGGTAACATAAAGTTTTGAATTTGTGAGATGGATGTTGCCAAAACCGAGATCACCTTGTATTAAGTTTTGAAAACTTACAATATTGGTTTGCAACTCTTTTGCGTAAATAAGCGTGTCTTTATGATGGTCTGCAATATAGACTTCACGAATATCAACTTCCCCTTTCCAGTTGAGGCCTAGGCGCTTAATGTTAATATCAGTACCATAGGTTTCGTTAAGGTTATCAGTAACTCTGTTGGCAATATACGTTTGTACCGAAGGAATCGATAAAATAATGATAAGGAGCACAAGCAAGAGGACGATAGCTATGAAGGTGCGAACTATTATTTTACGAAGTTTTTTGATACGCTTTTATTGTTTTAATTTTGATTTCAATAAATATGCCTAATTTGACTGATAAAAATTGTTACATACTCGGTATTGAATCTTCCTGTGATGACACGGCCGCTGCTGTTATTAACAACGGAGTTGTACTCTCTAATGTTGTGGCTACACAACAAATACACGAAGAATACGGAGGCGTTGTACCCGAACTTGCTTCACGCGCTCACCAACAAAATATTGTGCCAGTGGTGCACCAAGCTTTACGCAAAGCAAATATCGATAAAAAACAACTAAGTGCCATAGCTTTTACAAGGGGTCCAGGACTTATGGGTTCCTTACTAGTAGGTACCTCATTTTCAAAGTCTTTAGCGATGGGATTAGGTGTTCCGTTGATTGATGTAAACCATATGCAAGCCCATATTTTAGCACATTTTATTAAAGCTGAAGGACAAAACACGCCAAACTTCCCATTTTTAGCATTAACAATTAGTGGTGGTCATACGCAAATAGTAAAAGTGACCAATTATTTTGAAATGGAAGTGATTGGACAGACCATTGATGATGCTGTAGGCGAAGCGTTTGATAAATCGGCCAAACTTTTAGGTCTGCCCTATCCTGGTGGTCCTTTAATTGATAAATATGCTCAAAAAGGAAATCCGAACACTTTTAAGTTTACGAAACCGAAAGTACAGCCTATGGATTTTAGTTTTAGTGGTTTAAAAACTGCAGTATTATATTTTATTGAAAAACAAGTAGATAAGAATCCAGATTTCATTTCTGAAAACATTGAAGATGTCTGTGCTAGCTTACAGTTTACTATTGTAGATTATTTAATGGATAAGCTTAAAAATGCTGTAAAACATACCGGAATTACCGAAATCGCCATTGGTGGTGGTGTCTCGGCTAATAGTGGAATTCGGACAGCTTTAAAAGAAACCGAAACTAAATACGGCTGGACTACCCACATTCCTAAATTTGAATATTGTACCGATAACGCAGCTATGATAGCCATCGTAGGAGAATTAAAATATAAGCAACACGTTTTTGCTAAAAATGATGTTATGGCTCAAGCCCGAATGAAACTGTAACTTATGCAATTATTTTATCATCCTAACAGTTCACAAGCTTCAAAAGAAATTGCTTTTGACAAAGAAGAAAGTCGCCATATTGGTAAGGTGCTTCGGAAACAAGAAGGTGATGTGTTAGATATCACCAATGGAAAAGGCTTTTTTTTTAAAGCCGAACTCACTTTAGTAACTCCTAAAAAATGTATAGCACGCATTGTAGAAACTAAAAAAGAAGCACCACTGCCCTATCACTTACATATTGCTGCCGCGCCAACAAAATCGAACGACCGATTTGAAACCTTTTTAGAAAAAGCTACAGAAATAGGTATTACCGAAATTACACCAATTATTTGCGACCACAGCGAACGGAAAACCATTAAGCCAGAGCGGTACGAAAAAATCATTCAAAGTGCGATGAAGCAATCACTGAAAGCATATTTACCAAAATTAAATAAAGTGATTTCATTAAAGGAACTTTTAAGTCAAGCTCACGAAGAAAACTTAAAGTGTATTGCGCACTGTGAAGAAACTGATAAAAAATCATTTAAATTAGAAGTAAAAAAACAACAATCGGTTTTGATATTAATTGGTCCAGAAGGTGATTTTTCTACAGAAGAAATCGATTTAGCTAAAAAAGCAGGTTTTATTCCAGTAACGTTAGGCGAAAGCCGGTTACGCACCGAAACTGCTGCTGTGGTTGCCTGCCATAGTGTGGCTTTTGTTAATGAATAGATTTTTATATCTTTAAGTAAAATTTAACTATCCATGGACAAAATATTGAATGACTTTTCAATTGGTCTTTTCTTTTGGCAGTTTTTAATATTATTACTTTTTTCCTTTTTAATCTTTTGCATCATTGATATTTCAAAAGCAAAATTTGAGGGCAACAATAAAATATATTGGATGCTTTTGGTTTTTCTTTTACCCTTTCCTGGGGTTTTTATTTATTTCTTTATCGGTAGAAAAGAAGAATTTCTGTTGAATAAATATTTTCTAAAAATAAAAAATGAGTAAAGAAAACATACTATTAATACTTTGGATAATCTTTGGATTTACCTTTGTTGCGGCAATCGATTCTATACTATATTTTTTTATTCATTTAGTGTATTTTGCATTGTCTGAATTTGGATTATCACTTACTTTTCTCACGTATTTTATACCTACAATAACATTACTTTCTTATTTTTTCACAATACTATTTCTTTTCAAAAAGATTAAGACAAATTCTAATTCAGAAGGAATTTATTTAATAAGCTTCCCTAAAAAAACATTTATATTATTTGTAATACTAGCGCTACTCCTAAAACCTATTGCAAGTAAATTATCAGGTCTATATGCAGAGTATTATATTCCTATTCAAGAAGTAGCTGCGAGTGATTATCTTGGTTTTTATGGTTTAATGCATGCAACTTTTGCAGTCTCAAGATGGGGAGCAATAATTATAGTAGCTTTTATTTATCTAAAGAAATATCAATCTTTAAAATTAAAATCTAAGTAAAATAATAATTTAAACCTTCATTTTCGTCGCTCCAGTAATCACCAAATCATCCTGCTGTACAAATCCAATTAAACTTAGCTCATCTGTTTCTTTTACAATATCAGGTATATTAATTTCTAACGAACCTAATGTTTCAGAAGCTGAGACAGCTACTTCTTGCACCACAATATTAGTGTTCAGTAAGGTTTTTCCGCCGTTTTCTCCTCTTCCAATGGGCGTCTCACGGCTACCGATAACCAAAGCAAGTTTCAATTTTTTATCAGTACTTCCTCCAGTAAGTTTATAGTTAAAAGAAACCGTATTTACATTTTTAGAAACCTCAGAAATAACAACGGTATTTTCAGCTGTGTTTTTTAAGAATTTAGAGAGGTTTCCCTTCATTTTAGCCTCATTAGAGCCTACAAAATGCAGACTTCCGTTAATCACAGCTTGTGGTGTGTACACACGACCATCACCAAACTTACTTCCGTAGGCATATTGCAAATCCGTGTATTTCTTTTTACTAAATGGATCTTTCCAACCCAATCGGTTCCAGTAATCCACGTGGTACGAAAGTACAGCTACATTATCATAGTCTTCTTTCACTTTATCTAATAATCGATCTGCAGGCGGGCAACTGCTACAACCTTGAGAAGTGAATAATTGTACTAAGGCAAAAGGATTTGCGTTGGTGGTTTCGGCATAAGCAAGCTCTTTATTTATATTTTCTTTGGAATCTTTCGGTTTGCAAAACGTCGTTAGCAATAATAGTGGAATAGTAATTAATGCAATTAGGTATTTCATAGTATTAAAATTCTTTTTTTTACAACCATTAAGTCGAAACAAGCTGTAATTCCTTGCAGTTTAATTTGTATTTTTGAACTCATGCGAATCACTCTACTTACTTTTTTTCTCCTTTCTTTCTTGACAAACGTACACGCTCAAGAAATTGCCGTTTTAAAATATGGTGGCGGTGGCGATTGGTATAGTAACCCCACTTCGTTGCCTAATTTGGCTTCTTTTTGCAACCAACAAATCAATACAACTATTTCAGAAAAAACTGAAACTGTAACTCCAGAAAGTATTGACTTGTTTAATTATCCATTTGTACATATGACGGGTCACGGAAACGTGTTTTTCACCCCTGAAGAAGCTGAAAACCTCCGTAACTATCTACTAAGTGGCGGTTTTTTACATATTGACGATAATTATGGAATAGACGAATACCTTCGGAAAGAATTGGTGAAAATCTTCCCAAATAACGAATTGAAAGAATTACCAGCCAACCACCCTATTTTTAGTGCGCAATATAATTTCCCTGAAGGCTTGCCAAAAATCCATGAACACGATGGAAAACGACCACAAGCGTTTGGTATTGAACACGAAGGCAGATTGGTTTTACTTTATACCCTTGAGAGTGATTTGGGTGACGGCTGGGAAAACCCAGAAATACATAACGACCCACAAGAAGTTAGGTTGAAAGCCTTGCGAATGGGCGCCAATATTATTAAATATGTTTTTGAAAATTAATGCCCAATCAACTTACCCATACTTCAACAGATTTTCCAACTAAAAAGTTTCCAATAAAAGTAATTTGCGATGGTGTGCAGAGCCCGGCTAATGTTGGTGCATTGTTTCGGGTATGTGAAGCCTTTGGAGTTTCTGAAATTATCTTTTGCAATACAGCTGTCAATTTTTCTTCTTCCCGCTTACTAAAAACAGCACGAAACACAAACAAAACAGTTTTATATCGTGTTTCAGAAGATCTTTCTTCAGAAATAAAAAAATTAAAGAAAGAACAGTATAAGTTACTTGCTTTAGAACTAACTGACGAGAGCATTCCTTTAGAAAAATTACAACTAGTAGAAGGAAATAAAGTCGCCTTGTTTGTTGGTAATGAGAAACATGGAGTTTCGGAAACAGTTTTAAACACAATTTCGCAAAGTGTCCATATAACAATGTTTGGAGAAAACAGCAGTTTAAATGTTACGCAGGCCACAGGAATTGCACTTTTCACCTTAACAAAACTTTTATAATAGAGTTATTCTAATATGCTATATTTACGCTGTGAAAGAAAAAGCTAAATCCATTTCTTCAGGTATTTTACGAGCACTGGCAGTACTTGCCGGAATCTTGATATTATTGTGGTTTATCTTTCAAATCCAAGCACTGTTACTCTATATTGGTGTTGCTGCCGTCATTGCCTTGATAAGCCGTCCGGTTCTCGTCTTTTTTAGAGATCGCCTTAAAATGGGAAACATATTAGCTTCTATTTTAACGCTTTTGCTAATACTTTCAATAATAGCGGTGATGTTACGAATTTTTATTCCCATAATCGTTGAGCAAAGTAAAAGTATATCAAATATTGATTTTGAGCTGGTAAAAAGCGATTTGAACGAGCTAAGCATTCAAGCCGCCGATTATTTGGGTGTAAAGCAAATAGATATTCTTGAAGGCATAAAACGCACGAATTATGTGCAAAACTTCGATATGGAAATCATACCAAGCTTTATAGACCTCTTTTTCGGGAATATAGGCAACTTTTTAGTCGGCTTGTTTGCTATATTGTTTATATCCTTCTTCTTTTTAAGGGATCAAAATTTGATACCCAATATGGTTACTGCTTTTGTAAAAAAAGGCCGTGAAAAGCGAATTTTATCAGTGTTAAATAAAACAAAGTCACTTCTGTCCCGCTATTTCTTAGGGCTGCTATTGCAAATAATGATACTAACACTTTTTTATTCGGTACTGTTGCTATTTTTGGATGTTAACAATGCCATAGCCATTGCCTTGATTTGTGCATTTTTGAACATTGTACCCTATCTAGGACCCATAATCGCAGGAGCTTTAATGATGCTTGTTGTACTATCAAACAACTTGGGCGCCGATTTTTCTTCGGAATTATTACCGTTATTACTCTATACATTTGGGGGATATTCATTGGCACAGCTTTTCGATAATTTGATTACGCAACCTGTAATTTTCGGAAAAAGTGTTCGCTCCCACCCTTTGGAAATTTTCATCGTTATTTTAATTGGTGGCTATCTTTTTGGTATTCCCGGAATGATATTAGCAGTACCAATTTACACGGCTCTAAAGGTGGTTTCGAAAGAGTTTCTTTCTGAATATAAAATTGTAAAACGACTGACTAAAAACTTATAGTATCACTTTCAATAAAAATATATTAAATAGTAAGGTTCAGGAATTTATAAAAAATTTTAATAAATCTATCTCTACACTTGCTTTTTCTGGAAGCCCTTTTGAAAAAGTAACCGTCCAAGAACTTATTCAACAAATAGAAAGCCGAAGAAAAGCTGAGAAAAAACTAGCTACTTGGTTTGAAACTGAAGGGATTTATTATCCAAAGAAACTCAATCTAGAGCAGACTTCTTCTGAAGTTACCGCACAATATAAAGCATCTCTGATTGAAGGAAAAACATTGGCTGACCTTACCGGTGGCTTTGGTGTAGATAGTTATTATTTTTCAAAACAGATGAAAAGTGTAACCCATTTTGAAATCAATGAATCCTTGTCTGAAATAGCGGAGCATAATTTTAAGCAATTAGAAGCAACCAATATACGATGCGCAAACAAAGACGGACTCAAAGGGATTCAGGAGAATAGGTATGACACTTTATATGTTGATCCTTCCCGCAGGCATGAAACTAAGGGAAAGGTGTTCTTTTTAGCTGATTGCGAACCCAATATCCCAAAGCATCTTTCTGAGCTACTAAACGTATGTAATTTATTGATGGTAAAAACAGCACCGATGCTAGATATTTCAGCAGGAATGGAAGAGTTAAGCCATGTATTTCAAATCCATATCGTCGCGGTAAACAATGAGGTGAAAGAACTGTTATGGCTATTGAAAAAGGATTATGAAGGCAAAACAGAAATAATAACCAAGAATTGTAAGAAACACAGCACTGAAACCTATAGCTTTAATTATGAAGAAATAGCAGAACCTTTTTATGACGACCCCAAACGTTTCATATATGAACCTAATGCAGCCATTCTAAAAAGCGGAGCATTTAATTCGCTATCCGAAGACTTTAAACTTAAAAAACTTCATAAAAACACTCATTTATACACTAGTGAGGCACTAAGAGACTTTCCTGGACGCCGATTTATGACTGAAAAGATACTGCCCTATTCAAAAAAAGAATTAAAAAAGGAGGAAATTAAAAAAGCAAATATTACCACACGGAATTTTCAAGAAAGTGTTTCTGCGATTCGAAAAAAATTTAATATTAAAGATGGTGGGGACGTTTATTTGTTTTTCACTACTATAAACCCTTCAAAAAAGGTGGTTTTGATTTGTTCTAAGATAAAAGACTCAATTTAATCTGCTTGTAAAATAGTAGTCTACAATATTTTAAAAACTAATTGTAAAAAAGGTTAGTTTTTGTTTGTGAAAAACGGAATGTTATCCTACATTTGCATCCGCAATTAGGAAATAAACGTTCTTAACATATTGGAGAGGTGCCAGAGTGGTCGATCGGGGCTCCCTGCTAAGGAGTTGTGCCCTCACGGGTACCGGGGGTTCGAATCCCTTCCTCTCCGCAATACTAATTCAGTATTTTGCAAACTAACATTATTTTGTTAGTTTAGATTTCATAAATAATTACAGTTTTATTTAAACTGTTTTTCGGGGTGTAGCGTAGCCCGGTTATCGCGCCTGCTTTGGGAGCAGGAGGTCGCAGGTTCGAATCCTGCCACCCCGACAAAAAAACCGGACATATTTAGTTTATGTTCGGTTTTTTTATTTTTAATGTAATGCTACGGGCTCGTAGCTCAGCTGGATAGAGCACCTCCCTTCTAAGGAGGCGGTCATAGGTTCGAATCCTATCGGGCTCACAAGGAATCCTCACTTAAAGTGAGGATTTTTTGTTATAGAAAAGTAAGTAAATTAAAGGAAGGTAAAATTACTCCGGATACTCTACTCTTAGATGGTAGATATTATTCAACTTTTTCTTTAAGACCTTTTTTATGGTCTGTATTTCTTTAAATGTAATATTTGCATTTAGAAACTGTCCTTGCGCCATTTGCCCATCAACTATCTTTTCAACAAAAGTATCTATTTTTGATGATGTGGGTTCTTTTAAGCTTTTACTGGCTGCTTCTACACTATCAGACATCATTAAGATAGCGGTTTCTTTAGAAAATGGAATAGGGCCTGGATATCGGTAGTCTTCTTCACTAGCATCTTCGTTCTGTTCTTTTTCTTTCATATAGAAATAATACACCAAACTTGTACCGTGGTGGGTTCGTATAAAATCAATTACACGGTCGGGCAAGTTATTTTTACGGGCAATTTCAATACCGTTGATAACATGATCTATAATAATGTTAGCACTTTCTTTAGGATCTAGATCTTGATGCGCATTGACCGAGTTAACCTGATTTTCGGTAAAATAAGTTGGATTTTTCATTTTACCAATATCGTGGTATAAGGCTCCTACCCTAACTAACATGGCATTGGCACCGATTTCGTTAGCTGCTGCTTCGGCTAAATTGGCTACGTTAAGCGAATGGTGAAAGGTTCCCGGAGCTTTATTAGAAAGTTCTTTTAGTAGCTTGGTATTAGTATCACTAAGTTCTAACAAGGAAACATCGGAAACTAAGCCGAATATCTTTTCGTATAAATATATTAATGGGTGTGCAAACAAGGTCGCTAGCCCACAAAGAATGAAATAACCGAAATTTTCCCAGATGATGAGCTGTACATTTCCTTCCTGAAGAATAAAAAAAGCAAAATACCCAATAATATACACTAAGGTTATCTGTCCAACTGAGATAA
Organism: Marixanthomonas ophiurae; assembly: GCF_003413745.1. Taxonomy (NCBI): domain Bacteria; kingdom Pseudomonadati; phylum Bacteroidota; class Flavobacteriia; order Flavobacteriales; family Flavobacteriaceae; genus Marixanthomonas; species Marixanthomonas ophiurae. The sequence goes on from NZ_QVID01000002.1 coordinate 720,468, forward strand.
ATAGATTGGCGCGACGGTATAGTTCTGAAACCGTTAAAATAGTAACAATACCGGCGATTAACTGAAGGAATAAATACTCAAAACTATTGGGCACGACAAACCCCAAAAGCATCAACGTTAAGGTATGAACAAAAAGCCCTAGCCTAGGATCGAAAAAAGCCTTTAATATCAACGGCAAAATACAGAGAGGTACTACATAAACGTATTTGGCATCTAATTTTACCACAATGGTGGTCAAAAAGACCATTAATATAACGTTGAAAAATATAAAGGTAACTTTAGTATTGTCATTAAAAATATCAAACCGGTATTTTTTCAGAAATAAGAATAGCATAGAAAATACGAGGGAGACAATAATAATGTACCCTACTATTAGCCATGAATGGTTTGATTTACTCCAAACTTGTGATTGATACTCGGCTTTCAAAGAATTTAAAATCTGATACGTATCACCTTCTACAACCTCTCCTTTAGCTATAATTCTTCCTCCTTTTTCCACAACACCCTTATTTGGGTTTATTGCATTTAGCTCAGATGTAACCGAAGCTTCAGTTAATTTTGTATCCAAAGAAACATTAGGAGTAACAGCCCGTTCTAGAAGTTTTTGCAGTAACGCCTTTACATCTTCTGTAGATGTTTCAGAAACTAACTTTGCTAATTTACTTTTTATAACTTTTTTTCTGTTAAGTTGTGAATATGCCAACTGCTCTACTTCGTTTCCCCGTTTTAAGTAAATGAGTTTATCTTTTTCATACGGGTACACATCATCAATTATTCCGTTGGTATAAATCTCTTTAAAAACATCAAGGCCTTCCTCTTTAGCTACGTTTTTTGAGGTTGTATAAAGGCTGTCGACAAAAGCGTCATTAAAAAGTTGAATAAATTCCTCCCTACTCCTTTCTACTATTTCAGCATCATAATCAAAATAAGGTGTTGCATTCTCTTTAATTGTTTCCTCTTCTCTTTGAAGGGTTTTTGCATCTTTTTTAATAGTAAAACTAAACGGTGCATATAGGTTTTCATATTGCCAAGGCTTTCCTTTTTGAAAGTTATACTTAAACTGTCCTCCTTTTGGTAATAAATAGATCACCAAGACTATAGAAAGTATAAATAGAAATCCCTTGTAAATAAGGGATTGGTTTTTTGAAAATAGAGCAAAAATATTATTCATAGAATTTTTTCGATAAGTAAAGGTATAAATAACCGTTGACTAATCCCAAAAGCGAGTAGCTTAAAGATTGATATTTCAGGATAAAATCCGTAAATTCGCAGTCCTTTGCTGCTGTATAGGAAAAATAGCGGTACTTATAAATTTAATAAAAAAGTGTTATATAATGAGTAAAGAAGTTGTAATTGTAGCTGCGGCCAGAACGCCAATAGGAAGTTTTATGGGAAGTCTTTCTTCAATAACGGCAACCCAATTGGGAGCTACTGCCATTAAAGGAGCATTAAATAAAATTAAGCTAGATCCTTCAAACGTTCAAGAAGTCTTTATGGGTAATGTAGTGCAGGCTGGTGTAGGTCAAGCACCTGCTCGGCAAGCTGCTTTAAGCGCTGGTATTCCAGATACGGTGCCTTGTACAACTGTAAATAAAGTATGTGCCTCTGGAATGAAAGCTGTTATGCAAGCTGCTCAGGCTATCGCCCTTGGTGATGCAGATATTATTGTTGCTGGTGGTATGGAAAGTATGAGCAATATTCCTCATTACGTACATATGCGAAATGGGAAAAAATTTGGTCCCGCAACTCTTGTTGATGGTATGCAAAAAGATGGGTTAGTTGATGCCTATGATCAAAATGCTATGGGTGTTTGTGCAGACTTGTGTGCAAAGGAGCATAATTTTTCTAGAGAAGATCAAGATAATTTTGCTATAGAATCGTACAATCGTTCTGCTAAAGCATGGGAAGAAGGAAAGTTTGATGACGAAGTAGTACCAGTTGAAGTTCCACAACGTCGTGGAGAGCCAATTATGGTAAATCAAGACGAAGAGTATAAAAACGTGAAGATGGATAAGGTTAAATCATTACGCGCAGCTTTTAGTAAAGATGGTACTGTAACGGCAGCTAATGCCTCTACCATAAACGATGGAGCTGGTGCAATGGTCTTAATGAGTGCCGATAAAGCTAAAGAAATGGGCTTAACTCCTCTTGCTACTATTAAAAGTTATGCAGATGCGGCTCAAGAACCAAAATGGTTTACAACTGCTCCTTCCAAAGCATTACCAAAAGCACTAGATAAAGCGGGTGTTTCTCAAGATGACGTTGATTATTTTGAATTTAACGAAGCTTTTGCCGTTGTAGGATTGGCCAATATGAAAATATTAGGGCTTGACTCTTCAAATGTAAATGTGAATGGTGGTGCCGTTTCTTTAGGTCATCCACTTGGTTGTAGCGGTGTTCGAATATTAATCACCTTATTAAATGTATTAAAACAGAACGATGCTAAATTAGGTGCTGCAGCTATTTGTAATGGTGGCGGTGGAGCATCTGCTATGGTAATCGAAAGAAAATAAATATCCACAACGAGCTTTCGATTTTATAAAAAGTATGAAATACGGCTTATGTAACTTAAGTGTTGTTCCGTTGCGAATTGAAGCATCAGATGCTAGTGAACTTGTTTCACAAGTATTGTATGGTGAGCTTTTTAATGTTTTAGAGCAACGTAAAAAATGGAGCCGAATCCGATTGCATTTTGACGGATATGAAGGTTGGATTGATAATAAACAGTTTCTTTTAATTTCTGAAGAAGAATATAATACTTTAAGAAAAAACAAGCCTGTTTATGCAACTGATTTGGTTGATATAGTCACTACTGAAGAAAACCAATTACTATCCATTTTTATTGGTTGCCAGATTAACAACTGTGAATTTCTGAAACATATATTTGAAGGAAAATCTATCTCAGAAAAACTTCCTAAACAGAATTTAACCAGTACTGCATTAACATATTTAAACAGTCCCTATATGTGGGGTGGAAAAACCCCTTTTGGTATTGACTGTAGTGGTTTTACTCAAATGGTATATAAATTAAATGGCCACAAGTTACTGCGCGACGCTAGTCAGCAAGCTACACAAGGGGAAGCTTTAAGTTTCATAGAGGAAAGTGAACCTGGAGATTTAGCCTTTTTTGATAATGCAGAAGGATTAATAACTCATGTGGGGATTATCATGGAAGATAATCATATTATTCACGCGCACGGAAAAGTAAGAATAGATCGATTAGACCACACAGGGATTTTTAATTATGAAGTTCGTGGACATACACACAAACTAAGAGTTATAAAACGTATTGTATAAAAAAGGCACTTTTAAAAGTGCCTTTTTTATCTTGTATTTCAGTAAATTTTAATTGCCTTCCAATTCAGCTAACCTACTTTTCAATTCTTTAAACTTAGCATCTTTACCAAGTTGACTATAGATATTCATAAGGGTTCTGATGATTTCAGGATCATCTGGACGTAATTCTTTGGCCTTTTCCAAAGTGGGAACTACGTCTGCATACATTTGTTGTCTCTTTTCCTTTAACTTTTCATATTTAGCATTATCAGCACTTGAAGTTCCTAAGTTGTTCATTTCACTTACAATACTTTCTTCTTCTGAAAGTTTTAAAACAGCGAGGTTTATCAGCGCAGATGCATAGTCAGGCTTCAACTCAATGGCTCTATTATAATATTCTATAGCCTTTTCAGTTTCTCCTATCTCAGCATTACTAACTGCTAAATTGTAAAAAACCTCTGGATTATCAGGATCTGATTCAGCAATATTCTGCATTAATTCACTATAAAGTTGTTTGTCACCCATTTTGTAGGCCATATTGGCTTCGGCACGCATTAATGAAGTATCGTCTGGGTTTTCTTTCCTTGCATTTGACATAAGCTTTGAAGCTTTTTCGTCTTCCCCATTATCAATATAAATTAAGGTCATATTACGAAGAACTTCCCCTTTTTTAGATTGTGTCATTCTTTCTACCGGTTTGATAAAATCACCAGCCTTAATCATAAGATCACGCTCAGATTTTGAAGAAAAAGTTTTCTCTTCTCCAGTTTCTTTATTAGTTGCAACAAACTCTTTTGAAGCACCATCGTACCCCATATCCAGTAAGTTTTGGTAATACTTTAATGCTTTATCAAACTTTTTTGCATTAACAGCATTACTTGCAGCATAGTAAAGATCTGAAGTGTCTTTCTTACTTACCATATAGCTGTTGTACAACTTATCTGAGGCCATCTCAAAGTTTTGTGAATTTTGATCTTTAATAGCGCTGTTTACTAAAGCTGCACGAAGGTTCTGCTGTAAAGCACTCATTCTTCTTTCTTCTTCGGTCCTAGCGCCTAACTCAACTGCTTTTTGATAAGCTTCAGAAGCTGTTTTCATTTTAGCGATATCATCACCAGCACTTGCTGTATAAACTTCAGATTTCACCAAATAGTACTGCGCCTTTTCTTCTTCATCAGCATTAGCTAAGGAAGCTTCGGCTTGTTTTAATTCTGCAATTGCTTCAGTGTAATTTTTGTCTTCAAAAGCCCGTTCTGCTTTTCTTATTTCTCTTTTTTGTCCAAATGCTATAACAGATATGGTTAATGCACCTGCTACTAAAATTTGCTTTTTCATTGTTTTTAATTTTTATTCGTTGTTTTCGGTTTGTTCATCATTAGTATCAAGAGTGGTGCCAGAATCATCAGCTTCGTTTTCAGCGCCCTCTGTAGTGACATCGTCATCGTCCATATCTTCATCCTCATTCTTAACTTTAGCAACCGCCGCGATAGCATCTTCATCCCGCACTTTTATTAGGCGAACTCCTTGAGTTGCACGACCCATAACTCGTAAATCTTCAACTGCCATACGAATGGCAATACCTGATTTATTGATAATCATAAGCCCGTCACTATCTGTTACGTTCTTGATTGCTACTAATTTACCGGTTTTTTCGGTAATATTTATGGTTTTCACCCCTTTTCCTCCTCTATTGGTTATTCTATAATCGTCTAGGCCTGATCGTTTGCCGTACCCTTTTTCTGAAACTACTAAAATATTAGATTCGTCATCATTAATGGTAACCATTCCTACTACTTCGTCATCATCACTTCCAAGTCGAATTCCTCGCACACCAGAAGCATTACGGCCCATCGGTCTGGTTTTTTCTTCTTCAAAACGGATTGCTTTACCAGACTTAACAGCAAGCATTACGTGACTGTCACCTCTGGTTAATTTTGCTTCTATCAATTCGTCACCTTCTTTAATGGTAATAGCATTAATACCGTTAGAACGTGGTCTTGAATATTGCTCTAAAGAAGTCTTTTTAACCTGACCTTTTTTAGTTGCCATAATGACATAACGGCTATTGATGTACTCCTCATCTTTAAGATCTTCTGTACAAATAAAAGCTTTTAGTTTATCGTCTGGCTCGATATTAATCAAGTTTTGAATGGCTCGCCCTTTAGATTGTCTACTTCCTTCAGGGATTTCAAAAACACGCATCCAATAACATTTTCCTTTTTGAGTAAAGAACAACATGTATTGGTGATTGGTACCTACAAAAAGATCTTCTAAGAAATCTTCGTTACGTGTAGTAGATGCTTTAGAGCCTACTCCTCCTCTATTTTGACGCTTATATTCAGTTAAAGAGGTTCGTTTAATATAGCCTGCATGAGAAACTGTAATAACAACTTGCTCATCAGGAATCAAGTCAGTAATGCTTACATCACCACCTGCATATTCGATTACCGAACGACGCTCATCACCATACTTTTCACGTATTTCTTCTAATTCTTCTTTAATGATTTCCATTCTGCGTTCTTCACTGGCAAGAATTTCTCTGTAGCCCTCAATGGTTTTCATTAACTCGTCGTATTCAGAACGAAGTTTATCTTGCTCCAGTCCTGTTAACTGACGTAAGCGCATTTCAACAATGGCCTTGGCTTGAATTTCGGTTAATTCAAATCTATCAATTAATTTTTGGCGGGCTTCTTCCGTATTTGAAGAGGCTCTAATTAATGCTATTACTTCGTCTATATTATCTGAAGCAATGATTAGACCTTCAAGTATATGTGCTCGTTCTTCGGCTTTACGAAGTAAATATTCGGTACGGCGAACGACCACTTCATGACGGTGTTCTACAAAATATTGTATTAATTGTTTTAAGTTTAATAATTCTGGTCGCCCTTTTACAAGTGCAATGTTGTTTACACTAAAACTAGACTGAAGGGCTGTATACTTATATAGCATATTTAATACTATATTAGGAATAGCATCACGCTTTAATATATATACGATACGCATTCCATTACGGTCAGATTCGTCTCGAATATTTGAAATACCTTCAATTTTCTTTTCGTTTACCAAGTCGGCAGTTTTCTTGATCATATTTGCCTTGTTCACTTGGTATGGAATCTCATTAACAATAATGCATTCCCGGCCATTCACTTCTTCAAAAGAAGCTTTTGCACGCATAACCACACGACCACGGCCTGTGTGAAAAGCTTCCTTAACTCCTTCATACCCATAAATAACTCCACCAGTTGGAAAGTCAGGAGCCTTTACATGCTGCATGAGCCCATCGATATCGATATCATTGTCTTCGATGTAAGCGATAGTTCCGTCAACAACTTCTGTTAAGTTATGAGGCGGCATATTAGTTGCCATACCCACAGCAATACCAGAAGCTCCATTAATTAATAATCCTGGAACACGCGTAGGTAAAACGGTTGGTTCTTCTAAGGTATCATCAAAGTTTAATTGATGATCTACGGTTTCTTTATCAATGTCGGCAAGCATATCTTCGGAAATCTTCCGCATCCGTGCTTCTGTATAACGCATTGCTGCTGGGCTATCACCATCGATAGACCCAAAGTTACCTTGACCATCAACAAGCATATACCGCAAACTCCATTCTTGAGCCATACGCACCATAGCATCGTATACTGATGTATCGCCGTGTGGGTGATACTTACCAAGCACTTCACCGACAATTCTGGCGGATTTTTTATGAGACCCAGTAGCGCGAACTCCTAATTCGTGCATACCAAATAGAACCCTTCTGTGTACAGGCTTCATCCCATCACGAACATCAGGTAATGCACGTGACACAATGACCGACATTGAATAATCAATGTAGGCCGATTTCATTTCATCTTCAATGTTTATGGGAATTAATTTTTCACCTTCAGCCATAAAATATATAGTTTAATTTTACTTTTAATCTTAACGAGCAATATACACTATTTTCAAGCTTTTTAGAAGTGTTTTGGAGGCTATTATTCACTATTTTATTAACATATTCTGTAGTTAAAATAGTTAATAACTAAACTCACTTACTCTTTGATATTAGTAAGTTTTTTTGTCCTTTTACTACTATACTCTTAAATAAGGTATAATATTTGTCGTACTAAGGGTAATTTAGTATTTTTAGAAGTATAAGGAATTTAGATATATGGATGATAATTTTTCACCGAGAGTAAAAGATGTAATTGCTTACAGTAAAGAAGAAGCATTACGATTGGGTCACGATTTTATAGGCACCGAACATTTAATGTTGGGCTTATTACGCGATGGCAATGGTAAAGCTGTTTCTATTTTGAGCGCGCTGGATATAGATTTAAACCATTTAAGAAGAAAGGTTGAAATATTAAGCCCGGCAAACCCCAATACAGAAAGCAATACCAATGATAAAAAAAACCTACATTTAACGCGTCAAGCAGAACGAGCTTTAAAAACCACTTTTTTAGAAGCAAAACTCTTTCAAAGCTCTTCCATCAATACAGCACATTTGTTGTTGTGCATTCTCCGCAATGAGAACGACCCCACAACCAAACTATTGATAAAGATGAAAGTGGATTATGATGGCGTTAAAGATCAATTTAAAGTAATGATGGCAAACGATGAAGATTTTATAGACAGCCCAAGTGCTGAATCATTCCCTAGCGATGATGATGCATCTGCAGCTGGCGGAAATAAGGAGAACCTCTTTGCAGGTGCTGGCGCAAAAGGAAATAAAAAATCTAAAACCCCAGTTTTAGATAACTTTGGCAGGGATTTAACGGCTATGGCCGAAGACGACAAGCTAGATCCGGTTGTAGGCCGTGAAAACGAAATACAACGCGTATCACAAATATTAAGCAGAAGAAAAAAGAACAACCCGCTTTTAATTGGAGAGCCTGGTGTTGGTAAAAGTGCTATAGCTGAAGGGTTAGCACTTCGAATTATCCAACGGAAAGTTTCCCGAATTTTATATGATAAACGAGTTGTTACTTTAGATTTAGCAAGCTTGGTGGCGGGTACAAAATATCGTGGACAGTTTGAAGAGCGCATGAAAGCCGTAATGAACGAGCTAGAAAAGAATGAAGATATTATTCTCTTTATTGATGAAATCCACACTATTGTAGGTGCAGGAGGTGCTACTGGTTCATTAGATGCTTCTAATATGTTTAAACCGGCGTTAGCACGTGGGGAAATTCAATGTATAGGTGCGACTACTCTAGATGAGTATCGCCAACATATTGAAAAAGATGGTGCTTTAGAGCGACGATTCCAGAAAGTAATTGTTGAGCCTACAAGTATTGACGAAACATTAGAGATTCTTAAAAACATTAAAGACAAGTATGAGTCACATCACAATGTGAGCTATACCGATGATGCTTTAGAGGCTTGTGTGAAGTTAACAAATAGGTATATGACCGAACGTTTTCTTCCTGATAAAGCAATCGATGCTCTAGATGAAGCAGGATCTCGCGTACATATTACTAATATAAATGTTCCTGAAAAAATACTGAAAATTGAGGCTAAGCTGGAAGAAGTTAGAGAGCTTAAAAATTCAGTAGTTAAAAAGCAGAAATACGAAGAAGCCGCTAAATTACGTGATGACGAAAAAAACTTAGAGAAAGATTTGGCTACCGAACAAGAAATTTGGGAAAACGAATCTAAACTGCATAAAGAAACCGTAGATGAAGAAAGCGTAGCAGAAGTGGTTTCTATGATGACTGGTATTCCTGTAAGTCGTATTGCGCAAACTGAAAGTAATAAATTGGCTGCCCTACCCGACCGTATTAAAGGAAGGGTTATTGGTCAAGACGAAGCAGTTAGCAAAGTAGTAAAAGCTATACAACGTAATCGCGCTGGTTTAAAAGACCCTAACAAGCCTATTGGTTCCTTTATTTTCTTAGGACAAACTGGAGTTGGTAAAACCCAATTGGCAAAGGTTTTAGCAAGCGAATTGTTTGATTCTGAAAATGCTTTGGTACGTATTGATATGAGTGAGTATATGGAAAAATTTTCTGTATCTCGTCTTATTGGAGCGCCTCCAGGCTATGTTGGATATGAAGAAGGAGGACAATTAACTGAAAAAATACGCCGCAAACCTTATGCTGTTGTTTTATTGGATGAAATTGAAAAAGCACACCCTGATGTATTCAATATGTTATTACAAGTATTGGATGATGGTTATTTGACCGATAGTTTAGGTCGTAAGATCGATTTCAGAAATACGATAATAATTATGACCTCTAATATTGGTGCCCGTAAGTTGAAAGACTTCGGTCAAGGTGTTGGTTTTGGTACTGCAGCAAGAGAAAATCAAGCCGATGCAAATGCAAAGAGTATTATTCAAAATGCTTTAAAAAAGACGTTTGCTCCAGAGTTTTTAAACCGTGTTGATGATGTTATGGTCTTTAATACACTTGATAAAGGAGATATTCATAAAATAATCGATATTGAATTAGAGAAGCTTTTTGTACGTATTACAGATATAGGCTATAACTTAACGCTAACGAAAAAAGCGAAAGATTATATAGCAGACAAAGGATTTGACAAAGAGTATGGAGCAAGACCCCTTAAAAGAGCCATACAAAAGTATATTGAAGATGCTTTAGCTGAAGAGATTATAAACTCAAACCTTAAAGAAGGAGATCGCATTACTATGGATTTTGATGAAAAAAAAGAAGAACTAACTATTAAGATTAAAAAGCAAAAGAAAGCTACAGAGTCTTAATTTAATAACATATTAAATACCGTGCTTACCTTAATTAAGTAAGCACGGTATTTTTTTTGTATCTTTATGTAACTTCATTTCTATGATAACTAAACTTACATATCATTTTGGAATAGCAGAAATTCACGAAAATTATGTGATTTTTGAAATGAATGAAGGTATAACCGTAAAACCAGAATACAATGATTTTTTATTGAATATTGCAACAAAATATTATATCAATAAAAACTTCGGATATATAACTAAAAGGGTAAACTCTTACTCGGTAGATCCCAGGGTTTATTTTGAAACTTCAAAAATTGAAAACTTGGTTGCTTTTGCTGTAGTTTCTTCAGAAGACATTAAAGCCGCTACGACCGAGGTAGAGAAAATTTTCTTAAAAAAACCATTCGAACATTTTAAAACTATGAACGAAGCTACAAGTTGGATAGATTCAATTGTTGAAAAATCAACAGTATAAATTAGCTAAATAATAAATCCTCGTCAATTGTAAAACTTTGTAAAAAGGCTACAGAAGCGTGAATATCATTGGCCAACACCCTATCCTCTTCAACAAATGGAGCCGTTTTTCTGAATGATTCCAATAACGACTCTAATAACGGTGACGTTTTTTTCGGTCTTCTAAATTCAATAGCTTGCGAAGCATTAAGAAGCTCAATGGCAAGGATTGTTTCAATATTATCAATAACTCGCAACGCTTTGGTAGCAGCGTTCGCTCCCATACTCACGTGATCTTCTTGTCCGTTAGAAGAAACAATAGAATCTACTGATGCTGGAGTTGCCAATTGTTTGTTTTGGCTCACAATACTTGCTGCCGTGTATTGCGGAATCATAAACCCACTATTCAATCCTGGATTATTCACTAAAAAGTCTGGAAGTCCACGCAAGCCAGAAACCAATTGATAGGTGCGGCGTTCACTAATGTTCCCTAATTCAGCAAAAGCGATACTCAGGTAATCTAAAGCTAAGGCTAATGGTTGCCCGTGAAAATTTCCACCAGAAATTATTTTATCGTCACTTATAAAAATATTAGGGTTATCGGTTACTGAGTTTATTTCGGTTTTAAAGGTTTTATGCACAAACTTCAAGGTGTCTTTTGTGGCACCATGAACTTGTGGAATACATCTAAAGGAGTACGGATCTTGCACATTCTTCTTTTCACTCTTTCCTAATTCACTTTCTTCCAAAAATTCTCGTACTCTTTCTGCCGTTTTTATTTGACCAGTGTGAGGTCTTACCAAATGTACCAAAGGATCAAATGGACTCATATTGCAATCAAACGCATCAACTGAAAGCGATCCAATCATGTCGGCCAAATATGAAAGCTTATAGCTCTTTAGCAAAAGATAAACTCCATAAGCGCTCATAAACTGAGTTCCGTTTAATAATGCTAACCCTTCTTTTGCTTCTAAGGTTATAGGCTGTAGATCTAATTGTTTAAGGATTTTTTCCGAAGAAAGGCGCTCCCCATTATAATACACCTCTCCTTTGCCCAAAAGTGGTAAAGCCAAATGCGCTAATGGTGCTAAATCGCCAGAAGCGCCTAAACTACCTTGGTTATAAATTACGGGCAGAATACCTTCATTATAAAAATAAATAAGTCGTTCGACAGTTTGCAGTTGTACACCGCTATACCCGTAGCTTAATGATTGTATTTTTAATAAAAGCATCAACTTAATAATGGGTTTCGGTACATATTCACCTGTACCACAAGCGTGTGACATTACTAAGTTTTCTTGTAATTTTGAAAGGTTTTCCGAAGAAATTTCCACATTACATAACGATCCAAAGCCAGTATTTATACCGTAAATAGGGGTTGTTGTTTTCGCTATTTTTGAAGTAAGATATTCTTTAGATTTTTTAATATTCAGCAATGCTTCGTCTGAAAGTTCAAGCTTCTTATTGGTGGTTATAATTTCTTGAATAGTTGTTAAATCTAACAGCTCACTGCTTATATAATGTGTTTCTTGCATAATAAAGGTAGGTTGTAAAGCGCAAAAGTAATGATTATTTACTCTTTTTCTCTTTTTCTGATGTATCCTTTTCGGGCTGCTCAAATAAACTCATATATGCGCTTCCTAAAGTATCGATAATAGTACTGGCCATGACTGCTTCGTAGCCTTGGGTTTGTGAAGCAATACTTCCGGCAGTTCCGTGCAAATACACCCCAAAAACTGCTGCCAATAAGGGATCGTAGCCTTGCGATAACAAACCAGTAATTATGCCGCTTAAAGCATCACCGCTTCCAGCTGTTGCCATTCCTGGGTTTCCAGTGGTATTTATATAGAGGTTGTCGTTAAAAACCACATTGGTGTGTGCCCCTTTAATTAATAGTACAACTTCGTATTTTTTTGAAAAGGTCTTCGCTTTTTTTAGTTTGTCATAATCATCAGTCCACTCCCCTATCAATCTTTTTAGTTCGCCGGGATGGGGCGTTAAAACAGCGTTCTTAGGAAGTGTTTTAAGTAAATTTTTATTTTCTGAAATACAATTTAACGCATCGGCATCGATTACCATTGGAGCCTTCGCGGTTTTAAACAATTGTTCTAAAGCTGAAACCGTTTCAGGCTTAGTACCAATACCCATTCCAACACCAATGGATGAAGGTTCAAAATTATACGTTATATCAGTAATTAAATCGTCTTCTTTATCGGTAATTGTCATTGCTTCTGGCAATGCAGTCTGTACAATATTGTACCCACATTCGGGTATAAAAACGGTAACCATACCTGCGCCTATTCTGAAAGCGGCTTTTGCACTTAGTATTGCAGCGCCTATTTTACCATAACTTCCAGCAACAATCAAGGAATGACCGTACGTACCTTTATGGTCAAAAGCTTGGCGCGGTTTATAAAACTGTTGGGCTTGTTGTTTTCCTATTAATTGTGCCAACGGTTCAGTTTTATGCAGGTGTTCTGCATCTAGACCAATATCAATAATATCGAAAAAAGGGGCAAACTTTCCAGTTTCTGGTAAAAAGAAAGATAGCTTAGGTGCTTGAAAAGTTAATGTATGATTAGCTTTTATTACAGACTCTGCATCTTCCAGAGCCTGGTTAGCGTATAGTCCGCTAGGGATATCAATTGCCAAGGTAAATGCCTTGCTAGCATTTATGTGTTGTATTAGTGGTTTCAGCCAACCTTCCGGCGGACGATTTAGCCCAATGCCAAATAAGGCATCTATAATAATGTCTTGATCGTTTAATTCAGGGAAATCTTTTTCCGAAGTCATTAACAGCGGCCAGTCCTTTGTAGTGTCTTTAATACGATCATAATTAATTAAAAAACACTTAGAGCGTTTATCGGTAAAATTGGCTATATATATATGAACATTGTAGCCTTTTTCAATAAGTAACCTACCAACAACAAGACCATCGCCGCCGTTGTTCCCAATGCCACAAAAAATATGGATAGGAACGGTAGCACCTTGTAAACGTTGATGTAACCAGTTGAACACTTGTGTTCCGGCGTGTTCCATTAAATCTAATGAAGAAATATCGTGTTTTTCGGTAGTTACTTTATCGGCTTCGCTTAGTTGTTTGGCTGAAAATATTTTCACGTAATTTATTTATTTTGAAGTTCTTCTTTTTAGTAAAGGTACTCATTGTGTCAATAACAGCAAGAGATTCCGAATCGATTTAAAGATTAAAATGTTGAAAACATACAACTAAACTCTTCGTTACCTTTATAGATTGTAATACATTTGCGAAAAGAACTTTTTACAATGAAAAACACTGCACTTTCACACATACACGAGCAATTAGGGGCTAAAATGGTTCCTTTTGCAGGTTACAATATGCCAGTTTCATACGAAGGCGTTACCATTGAACACGAAAACGTACGTAATAATCTAGGGGTTTTTGATGTTTCGCATATGGGTGAGTTTTTAGTTACTGGACCAAATGCGTTAGAACTTATTCAAAAAATTGGGTCTAACGATGCTTCAAAAGTAGTTGATGGCCAAGCTCAATACACCTGTATGCCTAATGCTACTGGTGGTATTGTTGACGATTTGATTATTTATCGTTTTAATGCTGAAAAGTGGCTATTGGTGGTAAACGCTTCAAACATTCAAAAGGATTGGGATTGGATTTCTTCACATAATACGATGAATGCTGAAATACGGGATATTTCAGAAGACTATTCTTTGCTCGCTATTCAAGGACCAAAAGCTGTGGAAGCTATGCAGTCAATCACTTCGGAAGATTTAACTGCTATCAAGTTTTACAATTTTAAAGTTTCAGATTTCGGAGGTATTGAGCACGTAATTATCAGTGCAACTGGTTATACAGGGAGCGGTGGTTTTGAAATTTACTGCAAAAACACGGAGGTAGAACAAATTTGGGAGAAAGTGATGGAAGCTGGCGCCGATTTTGGCATTAAACCTACAGGCTTAGCTGCTAGAGATACGCTTCGGTTAGAAATGGGCTTTTGTCTTTACGGAAATGATATAGATGATACTACTTCTCCAATTGAAGCAGGGCTTGGCTGGATTACCAAATTCAACCACGATTTTATAAACTCAGAAGCGTTACAAAAACAAAAAGAAGAAGGCATTACCCGAAAACTCATTGGTTTTGAACTTACCGAACCCGGTATTCCTCGTCAAGGCTATGATATTGTAGATGCTGAAGGTTTAAAAATAGGAAAAGTAACTAGTGGAACTATGTCACCTTCCTTAAATAAAGGGATTGGTTTAGGCTACGTTGGTAAAGAGCATAGTAAATTAGGGACCGAAATTTTTATTCAAATACGCAAAAAAGCTGTTTCTGCAACAATCGTAAAGCCTCCATTTTACAAAAAATAATATGATAGATTATCAAGCCATTTTAGATACCATCACCAACAGCTTAAAACATTCTGCGGTAAAGGGTGAAGTGGCTTCATATATCCCAGAATTAGGTAAGGTAAAAGATACTAACTTTGGTATGTTTTTAAACCTAGTTGATGGTGAAAAATACGGGTCGGGTGATTGGGATAAACCCTTTTCCATACAGAGTATTTCAAAAGTATTGACACTTTCAAGAGCGGTTCCTTTAGTTGGTAACAAAATATTTGATCGAGTTGATGTAGAACCCTCCGGAAACCCATTTAATCACATGGCTTTATTAGAATTGGAAAAAGGAATTCCGAGAAATCCTTTAATAAATTCAGGGTCGATTGTAATTGCAGATATGCTGCTTTCACATTTAGAAAACCCGAAAGAAGATTTTCTACAATATGTCCGTGATTTAACCAATGACCAATCCATCTCTTATAATGAAAAAGTAGCAGCTAGTGAATCTGAAACTGGCTTTAATAATTATGCAGCTGCAAATTTGCTTAAATCATTCGATAATCTTGAAAATGAAGTAGAAGAGGTGTTGGATTTTTATTTTCATCAATGCTCCATTGAAATGACCTGTGAGCAACTTTCCAACGCTTTTTATATGTTTGCCAATCGAGGAAAATGTATGCGAAACACGGCACATCTTACCTTAAATCAAGTAAAACGTATTAATGCGATTATGCTAACTTGTGGTTTTTACGATGAAGCTGGCGAATTTGCTTTTGAAGTAGGCTTACCTGGTAAAAGTGGTGTTGGTGGTGGTATTGCGGCCTTATTACCTAACGAGTTTACAATAACATGTTGGGCACCGGGATTAAATGAAAAAGGAAATTCTTACCTTGGTATGCAAGCATTGGAGCTGTTTACCACACAAACAAAACGCTCCATTTTTTAAATAAAATTCTTTTTGAATACCGAAACCGTACATAACAGAATCCTAATTTTAGGGGCCAGCGGCTTTATAGGCAACGCAATTTATAAAGACCTTACCTCCTATTTTGATGTATTTGGCACCTATTGCACAAAACATTATGAGTATAAAGACAATCAGGTTTTTTACCGGTATTGCGTAGAAGAAGATAGCATCACTCCTATTCTCGATAAAGTGAAACCTCGCTTTATTATTGTTTCAATAGCTGGAAATTATATTGACAGAATGAATATGCTTCGTGAAATTTGTTTGTTTGCGGAGCGATTCCCAGAAAGTAAAATACTTTATTTTTCTTCTTCTGAAATTTTTGATGGAGAACGTAATTATCCAGGATACGAATATGATAAACCAATTGCTGAAAGCAGGTTTGGGAGATTTAATATTTATGCAGAAAAAATATTGCAAGAACAGTTGCCACTTCAAACCGCTGTACTACGATTACCATTAGTTTTAGGAGTAAACTCGCCAACTTTAATACAGTTACGACAAAGTATGAAGCATAACGCTGCTTTTGAGGTGTTTCCAAAACATATTGTTAGTGTTATTACTGAAGATAAAATAGCGCAACAAATACATTATATTATAAATAAAAATCTAACTGGTATATTTCATTTAGCGAGCATAGATGTAATTCATCACGATGACCTTTTTACTGAAATCGCGGCTAAAATTGGACGCAAAATGCTTATATTTAAGTCAGTTTACAGTAGTAATGAAGATTTGTATAAAGCAATATTACCGAGAGATAATAAACTCCCTGAAGCATTACAAATTACTGTTTCAGAAGTAATAGATGCTTGTACATTAAAAGAAGAAATTGTCACATTTAAAAACTAAAAAATATGAAAGCTTACACTGAAAAAGAAATTAATGAAAAGCTAGATAAATTTGAAGGTTGGGAGTTTGAGGAAAACGCCATACATACCGCATTTGAATTTGAAAATTTTAAAGAAGCCTTCTCTGCAATGACACGAATTGCCTTTGAAGCTGAAAAAATGCAACACCATCCTGACTGGCATAATGTTTATAACACATTAAATATCACACTCTCTACACATGATGCTGATGGCGTTACAGATAAAGATTTTGAACTTGCTAAAGTAATTGATGAACTTTTAGGATAAAATCTGTTAAACCTGACGGTTCAGAAAAAAAAGTTTTTCTATTCAGTCAATTTTCTATTTTTGTAATCCAAATTGAAAAACTATGGGAAGAGCGTTCGAGTTTAGAAAAGCTAGAAAAATGAAACGTTGGGCAGCAATGTCTAAAGCCTTTACTCGTATTGGTAAAGATATTGTTATGGCCGTTAAAGAAGGCGGTCCCGATCCCGATACCAATTCTAGATTACGTGCAGTAATACAAAATGCCAAGGCAGTTAATATGCCTAAGGATAATATTGAGCGTGCTATTAAACGTGCGAGCGATAAAAGTCAAGGCGACTATAAGGAAGTTTTATTTGAAGGCTACGCTCCGCACGGGATCGCTATATTAATTGAAACCGCTACCGATAATAATACCCGTACGGTTGCCAATGTCCGTTCCTATTTCAACAAATGTGATGGTAGTTTAGGTACTTCAGGCTCTGTCGTCTTTATGTTCGACCATACTTGTAATTTCCGTATCAATGGAGAAGGATTAGATATTGAAGAACTAGAATTAGAATTAATAGACCACGGTATTGAAGAAATTTTTGAAGATGAAGACGGAATCATGATCTATGCTCCATTTGAGAGTTTTGGCGCTATTCAGTCTTTTTTAGAAGAAAATAATATCGAAATATTATCTTCAGGTTTTGAACGTATTCCGCAAGTAACCAAATCACTTTCAGAAGAAGATGCAGCCGATGTAGAAAAGCTTTTAGAAAAAATAGAAGAAGATGATGATGTCCAGAATGTGTATCATACTATGGAAGAAACCTCTTCAGAAGAATAACTTAATAAGTTACTTTATAAAAAATGCCGCTAATAGTTTAGCGGCATTTTCATTTTCAAAAATTATATTAATTATTCAGAATAGTAATATACTGAAGAAGCACCAGATAGTTCATTATTGATATCAGGAGAAATATTCCCTCCTTCTGAAGCATCTACAAAGGCTAACACACGTCCACCTCCATTTGCTCTTTCAGCAATAAATACAGTATCTGAATCTGCATCATAATCTGCAGAAACTGGATTACCTAAGAAAGTAGAACCACCAGAAACTCTAATTTGATTATCAGCAACCACTAAAGTTTCCCCATCTGCTACACCATTAAATTTACTTTGGAAATTTGAAATGATATGGAAACCACCATCTGAATCTACAGCAGCATCTCCAATATCAGTTAAAATCATCGTTCCATCATCAAAACCAATTCCGTGGGTTCTTACTATTCCCTCAACAGTAATTTGTTTTGTAGGAGCCACAGTTGTATTGGTTGTCACATTTGAGAAGTCACTAAATTGAGCAATATCTGAAGTTTTGTCTACTACAGCGAATAAGTCGTTACCAACAAATTCAATACCCCATACTGCAAAACCAATTTCTACAGTGTTTCTAAGTGTAAATCCAGATGCAGTTTTAGTGTATACAAAAAACCGTCCGTCATCTGTATTAGGATCACCATCTACATCAGCATTATCTGAAACCACAAAAATATCACCATTTACGGCTATATCACGCGGACTTTCCAAATCGGCACTGCTTTCAAGCACTAAATCTAGATTTATTCCATCTTCAGTAACTGAAATATCTCCATACGTGTTAAGCTTCAGCATACTTCTCGAAGCCTGTGTTAATTGGTCTTCATCCTCGTCGTAATAAATACCTTCCGCATCTGTTGAAAGCGTTAAAAAGGTTTTCGTTTCAATGTTGCTTTGATCGCTTAAATCATACATTGTAGGGTTTCCATTTGTATTACTAGATGCATACAGTTCTGCTCTTGAATCTTCTGAAGGTCCATCATCGTCGCTTACAGAATCGTCATCACTACAAGAGTAAATAAATAGGGATGAACAGAGAATAATTGTTAAAATTTTAATCGTTTTCATAGTTTTGTTTTTAATTGTTATCTATAGATACAACTGAAAATGATTACTATGAAGTTTTATTATATTAGTTAACTAAAATTTAACTTCATTTATTGATTATCAGATACTTATAAAATAAAATAAATTATTTAGTTAACAAATATTTCAACTAATTAAATGTTAATGATATTCAATATAAAACCTTAAAATTAAGAGTATTCTGGTTTTTTTCCAACTACGTTGTTATAGTGCTTTTGCAACTCTTTGGTATCAACAACAATATCATCAGTTAAATAGTGGGGTTTTCCAATTAAAACAGATTTTGTTTTATAATCGAAAGCTACAGGAATAACCGGAACATTAGCTGTTCTGGCGATGTAATAAAAGCCTGTTTTCCAATTTTCAACTTTTTTACGGGTGCCTTCAGGTGATAATGCTAATCTAAATTCATCTTTTTCTGAAAATATTTTTGCAATCGCTTGTACTTTATTTTGTCCAGGAGCTCGATCTAAAGGTGCGCCACCCATCCATTTAAAATACCATCCAAAAGGTGGTGTAAAGAGTTCTTTTTTGGCGATAAAGTTAATTTGGACTTTTAAAATCCGCCTTGTGAACACACCAATATAAAAGTCGTGCCAGCTAGTATGGGGAACAACGATTATTACCGCTTTTTTAATATTGGAATCAAAGTTACCTTTGATTTTCCAACCCATAAGATTACAAAAAATAAACCGGGTTAGTCCCATTGTTAGTCTACATCTTTAAGTAAAGTTCTTTTAATTTTCCTTTAGTCATTATAGTTTGCCAATTGTCACCTAATGCGTTTTCCCACAATGGAACAAGACTTAATGCAATATCAATCATCTTATCCATTTGACGGTCAGATAAGTTGGCACAGAGTCCTTTTGGGATTTCTATATCATGAGTTTCAACCATTTCTTTAAACAGAACAACATCTTTAGGATAAAATTCTTCTAAATGGTTAAAAACAATACAGTTACCAATACCATGCTTGGTGCCTAATACATAAGAAAGACCGTAACTCATGGCATGTGCAACACCAACTTGTGAATAAGCAATACTCATCCCACCGTGCCAAGAAGCCATCATTAATTTAGCGCGGGCTTCTTCTTCTGAAATTGATTGTGTTACAAATATTTCTTTACAAAGATCATAGGCTTTTTCACCATAACTTTGGCTAAAGGCATTTAAAAATGTACCGTTTAATGATTCTACACAATGAATAAAACAATCCATTCCTGTATAAAACCATTGGTTTTTGGGAACACCTAGGGTTAACTGTGGGTCTAATATTACTTGGTCAAATGGTGTGAAATCACTGTTAATACCTAGTTTTCTAATAGGTCCTGATAGAACTGTAGTTCTTGAAACTTCTGCTCCAGTTCCCGAAATGGTAGGAACTCCTACGTGGTAAACTGCTTTGTTTTTAACTAAATCCCAACCTTGGTAATCAGCAGCACTTCCTTCATTTGTAAGCATTATGGAAACTGCTTTTGCGATGTCCATGATTGTTCCACCACCAACGCCAATAATCCCAGAAGGTTTTTTCTTAAACTCTGAAGTAATTTCTTTTACTATTTGATCAATTTGAGCAGTTGCTGGCTCTTCATCTGCTGAAATAAAAATCAGTTTATCATTAAACCGAAGTCTTATTCTATCAGTCAATGCTTTATTGTTTTCAAATACATCATCAACCAAAAAGACAAACGGAGCATTTTCTTGTCGTTGCGGTGCTAATATTTCAAGTAATTGATCAAAAGATCCACTACCGAATACCACTTTTGGTACCATCGGGAAGTTTCGGAACTTATTATTTACCGATTTTTTATCTTCCTTTTTTAATAACTTATTTGCTTCAACTAAGTCTTCAGGAGTATCTATTTCGACTCCTTGAGTGTTTGTTACAGCCATTTTTATTCTTTTTCCGTATTCTAAATATCGTATACATTCAATTTTTTCAACCGCTTCTAAGGATCGCATAGGTAAATGATAAAAATCCATCAATGCTTCTTTTCTAAAAGCATATATTCCTTTGTGTTTATAATACTTTACGTCGGCATTTTTATCCCTCGGGTATGGTATGGGAGATCTAGAAAAATACAAAGCAAAATCATCTTTATCGGTAATTACCTTTACGCAGTTGGGATCGCTTATTTCTTTCCAATCATCTATTTCAGTCATTAATGAAGCCAAATCTATCGAATCGGCATCTTCACCTTTAAAAACCTCTAATACTTGTTGCAGTCCTTTTTTACTGGTAAAAGGTTCATCACCTTGTACATTTACAACAATGTCTACATCCATGTTTTCAACTGCTTCGGCAATCCGATCACTCCCACTTTCGTGCGTTTTTTTACTCATAATGGCTTTACCGCCGTTAGTTTCAATCTCTTTATAAATAACATCGCTATCGGTCACTACATATACTTCATCGAAAAGATTGGTGTTTTTTGCAGCTTCATAGGTACGTATAATTACAGTTTTTCCACCTAGGTCTTGCATCAATTTTCCAGGAAATCGAGAGGCGCCGTAACGGGCAGGAATCATGGCTATTATTTTCAAGGGAATCGTTTTAAAGTGAATTCAAAAATAAGAAGATTAAGTTTTGGACAAGCGCTTTTTTCGAAGCTTTTTATAAAACCTAAAAATTATAAAAAATAGAACAAGGACTAAAACAAAGGCAATAATAGGTACAAAGATGGAAAGAATGGACATTAACGTTGAAATACCCGTTTCTACTGTTGTTAATATGGGGTTTGCAAATCCAGCTGTAGTTGTACTAGAAGTAAGTCTCGCTGCAGAAGCATTTCCTTTTATAGCAGCTGCAGTACCACCACCGGCTATAATTGCTAAGGCCCAAGTTATAACGGGATCTAAGTTGGTAATTGTAGCAACCATAACAACAGTACCAGCTAAGGTGGCCAATGGTAATGCAATGGTATCAAGAATATTATCAAACCACGGGATATAATATCCAAAAATTTCAATTAAAGTGGCAACTCCCAAAGTTATAAAAGCAGTAAAGCTACCAATCCATTGCCAGCTTTCATTTAACGGAATTACATCATAATAACCCGCCAAACTCAAAATTAGTAAAGGTAAAAAAACCCGAAATCCAACGGCCGAAGCAAGACCTATGCCTAAAAAAATACTTATTAAAACCTCAAATGTATCCATGCTTTAGTTGGTTCAAAAACTCACAGAATAATAAAAACCTTGCGGTAAACTACTACTAATCTACAAAAAATTCATCCTTAAAGCCTATTAAGTATAATTTTTCTGTTGCTCGTGTTATAGCAGTATATAACCACCTTAAGTAGTCTTTATCAATACCATTTGGTAAATAGGGTTGTTCTACAAAAACCGTGTTCCACTGTCCCCCTTGCGATTTGTGACAAGTAATTGCATAAGAGAACTTTACCTGTAAGGCATTAAAGTACTTGTTATTTTTTACAGCTAAAAATTTTTTATACTTAGATTTTTCTGAAGCATAGTCCTTCATTACTTCTTGGTATAATTTGTTGGAGTCTTCATAAGACAGAGATGGTGTTTCTGAAGTAAGTGTGTCTAATAATAAAACGGTTTCTAGCGGTTTCATTTTGGGATAATCTACCATGTTTACCAGTACTTCAGCAAAACGGAAGCCGTATAAATCTTTAAACCCAAAAATCTCCAATACTTCAACAATATCACCATTAGCAATAAAACCTGCTTCGCTTTCCGGTTTTACCCAATGATAATTATTTTTTACTACCATTAAATAATCGCCAGCGGCTAATTCAGATTCTTGAAAAAGAATGCGGTTCCTAATATTTTGATTGTACAGGTTAGCTCGTTTATTAGAACGTACTATGATTACCGTATCTTCATTGCCCAATGAACTGTAACTATCGCTTATAGCATCCATTAACTCCTGTCCATCCATTGGCCTTATTACTTCAGGATATGGAGTTTCAGTAAATTTAAAGTCTTTAAAAAAGCCGTCATCCAATCGTTCACGAAGTGTTGTGGCATTCATTAAAATACCACTGTCTTTTTGCTGACGAACTACTTCATTCAATTCTAATTCAACAACTTCCTTATTGTATTGATTTTGCAAGGTATGTTTGTCTAAAGCAGGACTCAAGGTTAGTTTTACTGGCGGTAACTGTGCTGTATCTCCTATTAAAAGAAGTTTACAGTTATGGCCACTATATACATATTGCATTAAATCGTCTAATAAAGAGCCATTTTCAAATAACTTTGAATCTTGGTTAATATCAGGAATCATAGAAGCTTCATCTACAATAAAAATAACATTACGACTTTTATTGGGTTGTAACCTAAAGGATACCCCTCCACCTTTTTCAGATTTTGGAAAGTATATTTTTTTATGAATAGTAAACGCCTCTTTCTGTGAGTAATTACTAATCACTTTTGCAGCACGTCCTGTTGGAGCTAATAAAACAGAGGATTTTTTTAGTTTCCATAGGTTTTTAACCAATGTTCCTACAATTGTAGTTTTTCCGGTACCTGCATACCCTTTTAGTAAAAAAACCTCATTTTCATTTGTTTCTACTGAAAATTTAGCCAATAATTGTAATGCAATATCTTGGTTTGTAGTAGTTTTATGAGGGAAATCGTGCTTTAAAAGCGAATAAAATCTTGATGTATCCATATAGTATTGCAAACATAATGGTTTTGCACTTAGTGATGATTTTTTTAGATTATAGTTTTACGAACAAAAAAAAATTGTAGATTTGCGAGAGACCTATACATAATTTTAAACGTTAACAAAACTATCGTACAATGAGACTTGTAATACAGATAATTCTTTGGATTGTTATTATCTTTCTAGGATACCAGCTTTATAGCTCCATCAATGGGCCATATGAATTTAATAAAGAAAAAGAAGTTCGCTATCAAAAAGTTATTAATAACTTAAAAGATATAAGAGATGCAGAATTAGCTCACCAAGAAATTGCAGGTAATTTTACAGGAAGTTTTGATAGTTTAGTTCGTTTTATAGATACTGCGCAATTTGCAATTACACAAAGACGTGATTCAGTTTATGCAGATGTTGAGAAAAATAAAGCATATGGCATTGATGAAGGATACTTTATTACAGAATCACTAATAGATACACTTAGCTTTACCCCTGTAAAAGATTCTTTATTCGGTTCAGATCGTTATAAGACAATGATGAATGTTCCTGTTAAAGGAGTTGATGCAAAGTTTAAACTTGAAGCGGGAAGTATTATGAAAAATGGAAGTAAGTATTCTGTTTTTGAAGCGAGCATACCAAAAGATGTAGTATTACAAGGAATGGATGAAGAGTTGGTTTATCAAGAAAAGCAAGCAAATACTGTAGAAGGAGTTCGAGGTGATAAAGTACAAGTTGGATCTATGGAAGAAATAACAACTAATGGTAACTGGGGAAAATCATATGACTCAGCCGATAACCAATAAAAATACCTTACATATCAATAAAAGTCTGTCCGTTCAAATTTCTTTGACCGGACTTTCTTTTTTAGTCACAACGAGTGACAATAAGGAGGTATTATATTTTCTAGAAGAAAAATTTGAGAGTTCCACTCCTCCAGAAGAATTACTTACTACGATTGAGACTATCATAAATAGCAATGAAGAACTACAACATAGTTTTAATCAAGTAACCTTACTCTACGCTACAAACTTATATGCTCTTGTACCGTATTCTCTTTTTGATGAAACGAAAGCTAGCGAATATTTAAAATTTAATTCAAAAATACTAGCCAACGATTTTATTTCACACGATAGGTTGAAGAATCAAGATATTGTTATTGTTTATGTTCCGTATATTAATATAAACAATTACTTTTTTGAAAAATATGGGTCCTTTCAATATTATCATGCTACTTCAATATTGATACCAACCATACTTAAAGCAGAGAAATTTATAAAAGAACCGAAAGTATATATAAGTGTTCAATCTGAAAGTTTTGACTGTATCATTGTTAAAGATGGTGGTTTAAAACTTTGTAATACCTTTTCATACAGAACAGCAGAAGATTTTATATATTATTTATTATTCTGTATGGAGCAACTTAAACTCAATCCAGAACGTACTGAAGTTGTATTAATGGGGAACATTGAAAAAGAAAGCGATGTTTTTGAAATACTCTATACATATGTAAGAAATGTATCTTTCGCTTCAGAAAACTTTTCTGATTTATCTTTTTCTGAAAAAATGAATAAGCATCAACATTTCGTGTTAAAAAACAGTTTATAATGCGCATAATTTCTGGAACACATAAAGGAAGACGATTAATTGCTCCAAAAACACTTCCTGTTAGACCTACTACTGATTTTGCCAAGGAAGCACTCTTCAATATTTTGGGAAATTCACTTTATTTTAATGAAATTAGCTTGTTAGATTTATTTGCCGGTACCGGAAATATTAGTTACGAATTTGCTTCACGCGGGACCGAAAAAATTACAGCAGTAGATGTTCATCACGGCTGTGTAAAATACATAAAGAAAACAGCTGAGGAATTAGAGTTTCCTATTGAAACTATAAAATCTGATGTAATAAAATACCTCTCGGCTGTATCATCTAAGTTCGATGTTGTTTTCGCCGACCCACCGTATAAGTTTGAAGTTCAACAGTTCGAGGAAATTATAGGAAAAATCTTTCAAAACGACTTGATAAATACAAACGGATTAGTTATCATTGAACACTCAAAAGACACCGATCTTTCACACTTGTCTCAATTTAAAGAGTTTCGCAGGTACGGTGGGTCTGTCTTTAGTTTTTTTCAGTTATAAAGCATATGTTATCCCCAGAACCTATTTTAGTAGAATTAGAATTCGGTACTCTTGAAATACACGAAAATTGCGTTATTTCAACCATTAATGAAGGTATTCTTTTTGATAAAGAAGAACGTAAAAAAATGTATGAAGTTTTTGAGAAGTATTTTGAAGGGAAACCCTTTATTTATATTTCAAATCGAAAAAACGATTACACTGTTAACCCAACAAGCTACTTACAGGAAGACCATTTTAGCA
The DNA here is from genome assembly GCF_003413745.1 of Marixanthomonas ophiurae. Classification (NCBI taxonomy): domain Bacteria; kingdom Pseudomonadati; phylum Bacteroidota; class Flavobacteriia; order Flavobacteriales; family Flavobacteriaceae; genus Marixanthomonas; species Marixanthomonas ophiurae. The sequence goes on from NZ_QVID01000002.1 coordinate 746,266, forward strand.
ACCATTTAGTAGGAATGGCCGTGTTGTGCTACTCTCAATCTTCTTATGATAATGCACTATTTGAAAAACAGTTCTACAAACGTGCCTTCAATGTTTTTTATACCGTTGAGGCGTGTAAACTTTGGGCAAAAGAAATTTTACATAACAAAAACTAGTTGTTTTATTAAATTATCAAATAGTTTGTTAAATAAATAAAAAAATCTTATACTACCTTAAGTAATTTTCCTCCCCATTCAATAAAGAGATACGGATGACGTATACTCGATTAATAACTCGTTATGAGTTTACAACCTTTTAAAACAATTGACCTTAGTTACATGTCACTTGAATTGTATGAAAACTATGTGGTTTCAACAATTAAAGAAGGAACTTCGTTTGATTTTCCGCATTTGGCAGAATTTTTTGAAATACTTGAAAATTATTATAATGGAAAAGCTATTGTTTCTATAGCACAAAGAATACACGATTACACCGTTAACCCGACCTGTTATATGGTCGCTTCTAAAAAACTAAATCTAATTGGAATTGCCATAGTATGCTCATCAAAATCTGCTTATGAAACTGCATTATTCGAAAAGAGGTTCTATAAAGATACTTATGAACCTTTTCATTCATTAGAAGAAGCTATCGAATGGTCAAACGAACTTATTGAAAAGTATAATAAAAATGCAGGCCTATAAGCCGGATTCTGTATTCCGAAGTATTTCGAAATCCTCATCATTTATCTGGACATATTGTTGCCAATATGCTCTATCTGCCTACCCTCCTGCATCGGGCGGGAACCCTTGAGCACAGGTTTACGTGGCATTTCACCGCATAGAGTTTACCTGGTTTCACTACAGCATTACCTGTACATTCTTTCTGTTGCACTTGTCCGCCTCCAAAAAATGGAGTGACGGCTGTTAGCCGCTATGCTTCCCTATGGTGTCCGGACTTTCCTTCCTAATAAATTAGAACGATAAGGCGGCCTGCGCTGCAAAAGTAACCCAATGTTAATAAATACAGTAAAAATGAAACACCTTATTTTTTAAAATGATACCAGACATAGTTATATTTGTTAGCAACTATGGAACACTTTATTGTATCTGCCCGAAAATACCGCCCCACACAATTTAAAGATGTGGTTGGGCAACAAGCTATTACCAATACATTAAACAATGCCATAGAGAATGATCATTTAGCACAAGCGCTTCTATTTACAGGACCTCGAGGCGTGGGAAAAACTACGTGTGCTCGTATTTTAGCAAAAAAAATAAATCAAGACGGCACACAACAAGAAGACGAAGATTTTGCTTTTAATATATTTGAATTAGATGCGGCTTCCAATAACTCGGTAGATGATATTCGTAACTTGATAGATCAAGTACGAATACCACCGCAAGTTGGTAGTTACAAAGTCTATATTATTGACGAGGTACATATGCTTTCTTCAGCAGCTTTTAATGCTTTTTTAAAAACGCTTGAAGAGCCACCAAAACACGCTATTTTTATATTAGCAACTACTGAAAAACATAAAATAATCCCTACCATCCTCTCTCGTTGTCAAATTTTTGACTTCAGAAGAATAACCGTAAGTGATATCAAAGGGCATTTAGCCGATGTAGCCAAACAAGAAGGAATCGATGCTGAAGACGATGCTTTGCATGTAATCGCTCAAAAAGCAGATGGCGCATTACGAGATGCACTATCTATTTTTGATAGAGTAGTTAGCTTTTCAGGGAAAGAATTAACACGTCAAGCCGTTACCGAAAATTTAAACGTTCTTGATTACACCTACTACTTTCAAATTACAGATTTATTGCTGGATAACAATATACCAGAGGTTTTACTCGCTTATAACAACATACTAGCAAAAGGCTTTGATGGCCACCATTTTATTATGGGGCTTGCCTCCCACTTCCGTGATTTATTGGTTTGTAAAAGTCAAGAAACTATCGAACTTCTTGAAGTTGGTGAGCAAGTAAAAGCTATGTATTTTGAGCAATCACAAAAAACAACGCATACTTTTTTAATTGAAGCCATTGAGATAGCGAATGGTTGTGATTTACAATACAAAACGAGTCGTAACCAACGTCTTTTAATTGAGTTATGTTTAATGCAACTAGCGTCTCTTACCGCTAGCGGTGAAAAAAAAAAGCATAGCAGCAACGGAAACGCCTCAAAAAAGCGATACGTAATCCCGCCTTCTCACTTTAAAGCTACTGAAAAAGAGAAAACTACACCTTCTTCTTCGGAAACAGTACCTCCAAAACCTAAAGTTGAATCAACAATAGAAAAGGCGTCCTCAGAAGAGCCAGTATATTCTTCAAATGAAGATGTGAAACCGGAAAAAGAAGAAGCAGAACCAACTTCAACAATAGCTGAACCTAAACCAGAACCGGAAGTTGAAAAAGAGCAAAATTCTGAAGTTGAAACTAAGAATGATGATTCAGGAAGTAAGATTGCAGATAAACGCTCTCAAATTATAACTGAGTACGGTAACAAGAAAGTTTCTGCCTTATCGCTGAAGAGCATCCGTAAAAAGCAAGAACTTAAAAAAGAGCAATTAGCTAATCAGCCTGACGAAGAAAACCTACCAACAGACCCTTTCTCGGAAGACGAAATGCGCACTGCTTGGACGCAATATGCAAAAAAAGTAGAAACCGATGGTAAGTATAATTTGCTTTCACATCTTACAATGGGCATCCCAAAATTAGATGGTAATATTATTCACTTAGAATTTCCAAATGACACGATAAAGGTTGAAGTAGAACGCGCTAAATATGACTTATTAGGGTTTTTAAGAGAGAAACTTCAAAACTATAATATTGATCTTGACATTCTAGTGAATGAAACGGTACAAAAGAAATATGCCTATACCACCCGGGAAAAATTTGATAAACTCACTCAAAAGAATCCTGCACTTGAGAAATTGCGACGTGAGTTTGATTTGGATATTTAACTATGTTAGCAAACATTTAAAAATGAATAAGAGTAAAATAATTTCATCATCATACTTTTATATTGGCATACTGATAATAATTCTTGTCGGACTTGAACTCTTTGCTGCGGATTTAGCTTATGAAAATTATGGATGGGCAGAATCTGCAATACTATTTATTATGATTCTTTTGAATGCTATTCCTATCATTTTATTATATTTTAAAAAAAGGTTGATTTCATTGATCATTTTACTCGGGCTTGGTATTATTATTATTCCAAATCAATTAATTGTAGCTAAAAAGTTAATTTTACTAAAAGAAGAAGCAGCGAACATTGTCAACTTTGCATATCTTAAAAAGTTAAAAACAGGTAATTTTCCTGATACTATATCTGATTACAAGTTTGTCAACCCCAAATTGAAAGAACATTTTGATTATAGTAGATTCATTGATAATTCTAACGAAGATAATTTTCAAGTGACATATTATGTCGGAACAACTCATACATCTCATTTTTATACGCACAATAACGGTCCAAATTGGTATTATTACGATGATTAAAAAGTTTGGCCTACAACACTCATTTATAAAATATATTTAAAATAAGCTTTAAGAAAGATTTGTAATTTCTTATAAAGCCCTCCAAACTCTTAAATTTGGCTTTTAAGAATGATAAAGCAAAGAAGTTCGTTCTATACTTAATTTGTATTTTTACATTCCAGAATTAATACTTTAAAACTATGCTAGGCTTACAACTTCCAACCGATCCCAGATGGGTAAATATTGTAGAAAAAAATGTAGAAGAGATTTTGACTGATCACGCTTTTTGTGAACAGAAAGCGGCTTCTACAGCAATCTCTTTTATCGTTACCTACCCTGAATATACGGAGTTAGTACAAGAGATGACCGCTTTGGTTAAGGAGGAGATCAGTCATTTTAAAATGGTACACGACCGGATTATAGAACGTGGTTGGACCTTAGGTCGTGACCGAAAAGATCTCTACGTAAATAAATTGATGCAGTTTTTCCCAAAAGGAGGAAGCCGAATCACTAATCTAGTACATCGATTACTTTATGCGGCGTTGATTGAAGCCAGAAGTTGTGAAAGATTCCGTTTACTAAGTGAAGAATTGGAAGACAAAGAATTAGCATTATTTTATAAAAATTTAATGGTAAGCGAAGCCAACCATTATACTATGTTTTTAGGTTTTGCTCGTAAATACGGAGATCGTAAAGAAGTTGACAAAAAATGGAACGCATTATTGGCGCACGAAGCAGAAATAATGAAAGATTTAAGTAAAAGCGAAACCATGCACGGATAACATTTTATCTGCTTTTAATAACTTAATTTATCGAAAAAGAATCTCATATAGTTCCTTTACTGGAAACCCCTACTCGACTATCAGATTATGTAGGTGGCGTTTTTAAAACCATTCCTTCACGAAAGGGAATGAAAAAGGCTATTGATAAAGGCTTGGTTTCAGTCAATGGAACTGTCGCCACAACAGGAAAGTTTTTAAGCGGTGGGGAAAAAATCATTCTTTCTTCTGAAAAATATAAAAGCGATAATCCAATTTTAAAACTACCATTAAAAGTTTGTTTTGAAAACAATCATCTGGCCATTATTTACAAACCTCCTGGGATTTTAGTTAGTGGCAATAAAAAGAAAACTATTGCCAATGCATTGGTGTATAACTTAACTAAAAGTAGCGCTACAGATGCACTTACAACACCGAAACCTGTGCATCGACTTGATTTTCCAACAAGTGGTTTATTATTAATTGCTAAAACGCATACTTCTGTAATCACGCTGAATAATCTTTTTAAAGAACGGAACATAAAAAAAACATATCACGCTGTTACGTATGGTGAAATGCCTCTAAAGGGAGTTATTACAACTAATGTAGATGAAAAAAATGCTTTTACGGAATATAAAGTGTTGCAATCTGAGCCTTCAGAGCGATTCAATTGTTTAAATCTAGTTGAATTGTTTCCAAAAACTGGACGGAAACATCAATTGCGAGTTCACCTGTCAAGTATAGGGACACCTATTTTAGGTGATAAAAACTATCATAAAGAGGGATTGTTGTTAAAAGGAAAAGGATTGTTTCTGCATGCTTCATCGCTAGAATTCACAGACCCAATTACAAACGAAATTATTGCAATAACGAAAGATCTTCCGAAGAAATTCAGAAAAATATTTCCTAAAAATTAGTTGTTTACTTCTAGTTCAGCAGCCAATTTTTCGTTGTGAAGACTTTTTATAATCCCATCGGAGAGTCCAATTTTAGGGACATAGACATTTTTAGCACCGCTCCATTTCATAGCAGATAAATAAATTCGAGTTGCAGGCACAACCACATCGGCTCTATCTGGATTCATATTTAATTCGGTAATACGCTCATCGTAGCTAAGCGATTTGATCATATCGTAATACGAACCTAAGTAAAAATAACTAAGGGGTTTGCCTATCTTTTTCCCACTATTTTTATAAATGTGGTTAATATTTCCACCGGAACCAATTAAAGATACTTTTTTATAGGGTTTGGTGACAGCTTTTATCCATTCTTCTACATCTTGCCAAATGTTTTCCCTTATCATGTTATTGATAATTCGTACCGTCCCTAGCTTGAAGGACTTAGAGTCAATTGTGTGTCCGTCACTAAATAGCGTAAATTCAGTGCTTCCGCCACCTACATCCACATATAAAAATGTTTTTTCAGTTTGTATTAATTCCTTTAAATCAGTTGTAGCAATGATTGCAGCTTCATCATTACCATCGATTATATTTATGTTAATACCTGTTTCTTTTTTTAGTCTTTTAGCGACTTCGCTACCATTTTTAGCCTCACGCATTGCCGAAGTAGCACACGCTCTAAAGCGAGTAACCTCGTGGTTTTTCATTAGTAAATCAAATGCTTTCATGGCATCAAGCATTCGTAATTGATTTTTTTCTGAAATTTCACCTTCCAAGAAAACATCGGCGCCTAAACGAATAGGAACGCGAACCAAAGAACGTTTTTTGAAAATAGGGTCTTTTCCCTTTTGTTCAATAACCAAGGCGATTAATAATCTAATTGCATTAGAACCGATGTCTATTGCAGCATATTTTTTTATTGTAAGCAAATTAAGTGTTTAATTTTTGTTGGTAATATTCGTATAATTTAAATTGTGAGCGAAAAGGTTCTTCATCATTTTTGCGGTACTTATTTAAGGCCTTTCCTGATATAATTCGAGCTTTCACATTATCTTTCCAGGAAATTTCAAACGTATCGATCAATTCTTGTTTAATGTCTTTATCATAAATTGGACACGAAATTTCAACTCGGTTGTCTAAGTTACGTCCCATAAAATCTGCAGATGAAATATAAATTTTGGTTTCACCTCCATTTTCAAAAATAAATAAACGAGGATGTTCTAAAAACTTATCTACAATACTAATTACTTCAATATTTTCGCTCATTCCTTTTACACCAGGCATTAAGCAACAAATTCCTCTAATTATTAGTTTTATTTTTACTCCTGCCCTGCTCGCTTGATATAATTTGTCAATCATTTTAAAATCTGACAAACTATTCATTTTTAAACGAATACCACTTGGTTTTCCGTTCTTTTTATTTTGTATTTCTGTATCGATTAAATGATACATTGCATTCCGGGTGTAATGCGGCGAAACAATAAGGTGGTTGTATTTTTTAATTTTATAGTTTACTTCAAAAAAATCGAATACTTTATTGATTTCTTTACCAATCTTCTGGTTGGAAGTAAATAAAGTGTAATCTGTATAAATTCGTGCTGTAGACTCATTAAAATTACCCGTACTTATAAAAGCATAGCGCTTGATCTTTTCATTTTCCAATCTTTCGATTACACAAGCTTTGCAATGCACTTTTAAACCAGAAACACCAAAAATAAGCCGTACACCCTCACTTTGCATCTGCTCTGCATATTCAATATTTGCTTCTTCATCAAAGCGCGCTTGAAGCTCAATCTGTACTGTTACTTTTTTGCCATTTTTTACAGCATTTATCAAAGAACTAGCAATATGTGAAATCTGTGCAAGGCGATAGATAGTAATGCGAATTGATTTCACTTTAGGGTCTAATGCTGCTTCACGTAAAAATTTTACCACATATGAGAAGCTTTGGTAAGGAGCATACAACAAATAGTCTTTATCAGCGATTTTGTCGAACAAGCTTCCTTGCATACTTAACCCTTTTATGGGTAACGGTTCTATTTTTTTGTATAATAAATCGTTTCTACCCAAACTAGGAAACTTCATGTAATCTCGGCGATTGTGGTACCTTCCCCCTGGAATAATACTATCGGTAGTATCAATGCCCATTTTTTGCAATAAAAACTGAAGCGTTTCAGCATCAATACTTTTATCATACACAAACCGAACTGGATCGCCACTACTTCGGTTTTTTACACTTTTTGAAATCTTTTCAATAAAACTTCGGCTTAAATCACTGTCGATATCCAATTCAGCATCGCGAGTTATTTTAATCATGTGTGCCGAAATGCTTTCGTATTTAAAAATACTGAAGATGTTATTTAAACAATACCGTATTAAATCGTCAAGAATTATAATGTACTGTTTGTCTCCTTTTGAAGGCAAAACAATAAACCTGTCTATTACCTTAGGAATTTCTATTAATGCAAAATTACTTCGCGACTGGAACGTTTCATCATCCTTTTTCATCACCATTCGTACAGCCAAATAAGCAGCACTATCTTTTAAAGAAGGGAATTCTTCTAATTCGCCAATCATAATAGTTACTAAGGCCGGACTTACTTTTCGAATAAAATAATCTAGAATAAACTCACTTTGGGCTTTAGTTACTTCGGTTTCATTTATAATATATATGTTTTCTTTATGAAGCTCTTTTCTTATTTTTTGAAGTATACGTAAGCTTTGAGATTGTTGCTCGATTACAATTTGTGTAATTTCTTCTAATAAATCTGATGCTGAAATTCCACCTAAAAAACTTCTTCCACCTTTACCGGCTTCAACAATACGACGAACGGTAGCGTAACGAACCTTGAAAAATTCATCTAAATTATTTGAAAAAATTCCTAAAAAACGAAGTCGTTCAATTAAAGGCACCGAATGGTCTTCTGCTTCTTGTAAAACACGAGCATTGAACTGTAACCAGCTTAGTTCGCGGTTTCGGTATTCGTTTTTGGTAGTATTTAAATTCTCTATTTTCTCGGTCATTATTTTAAATGTCTAGGAAAAACCATTTTTTTGGTAGTGCCTGTAGAAACGTCCTTCCAGTTATCTTCATCAAACTCAATCATCACAAAACCACTGGTGGGTAAATTTTCAATTTTCTCACTACCCATCATATTTACAGTTGAAGTAAATGCATGGTTATGACCAACAATCATTACCTTATCTAACGCATTGTCTAGGCTTTTAATTACTTGCATCACTTGTTGACCGCTAAAATCATATAAATCGTGTGTCAATTCGTAATTATCATCACTAATATCTAAAGCGTTTTTAAAATATTCCGCCGTAGTTCGTGCCCGATTAGCATCGCTTGTCACTATTTTTTGAGGCGACTCTATTTCGCCTTTAATTTTTTCTGAAACTAATGTTGCATCATTATGACCGCGTTTTTTTAAAGGACGCATATGATCGTCTACTTCATATTTCCAAGAAGATTTTGCGTGTCTTACCAAATAGAGTGTTTTCATTATTTTGAAATTTTAAATGGTTTTAAATTACGGTTGTAAACGTTTTATTTTCCAATTTACTCCTTCTAAAGTATATTGAATACGGTCGTGAAGCCTATTGGGCCTTCCTTGCCAAAATTCAATTTCTATGGGTTTTACTAAGTAACCGCCCCAATCTTTTGGTTTTGGTACTTCTTTACCTTTATACTTTTTTTCAAACTCGTCTAGTTTCTTTTCTAAGGCCTCCCTACTTTCTATTTCGCTACTTTGATTAGAAACCAAAGCTCCTAACTGACTTCCATGTGGTCTGGAATGAAAATAGTTTGTTGAGTCTTCTTCTGAAGTTTTCTCGGCAATGCCTTTAATAATCACTTGACGCTCCATATTAGGCCAAAAAAATGAAAGGCAAACTTTTTTATGATGAGTAATTGATTTTCCTTTCTCACTATTGTAGTTTGTATAGAAATAGAAACCGTTTTCATTATACTTTTTAAGTAATACTACGCGACCTCTTGGAAAGTCATCTTCGCCAAATGTAGAAAGTGTCATCGCATTCACTTCATCAACTCCACCAGATTCTTTTACTTCAAAAAACCACTTTTGAAACTGTTGTATAGGGTTTTCATCAACGTTCTGCTTAATTAGTTCAGCTTTTTCATAAGATTTTCTGTAGGCATGTAGGTTTGTTCCCATAAGTACTTCTTTACTGCAAGTTACGGGTTTTAACAGTGTATTTAAAATAGAAAGTTTTAAATGTGTATTAAATTTAATCCTAAAATACTTAAATGTCAAATTGTTTGCCATCTTCGGCCAACTCAACAGTAAAGAAAATCTCTTCTGCTTCTTTTTTAAATAAGGAAAGGTTGCCATACCGGCCAGAATAATGACCTAAAATTAACGTCTCAACATCAGCCTTTTTTGCAATAACAGCAGCTTCTTTAGCTGTGCTGTGTTTCGTTTTCTCGCATAAATGATGATGAGACTCTAAGAATGTTGATTCGTGATACAATGCTGTTGCATTTTTTATCTGTGGAACTATTTCAGGGTAAAATGCTGTGTCACTACAATAGGCATACGATTTTGAAGGTTCTGGTTCTAAAGTGACTGTTTTATTTTCGATCAACTCCCCTTTTTCGTTTTCTATGTCAAACCCCTGTTTCAGTTTCTGAAAATAGGTATGATGAATACTCGCTTTTTGAGCGGCATTAAAATCTAATTTTCTTTCTTTAATCTTTTCCTGAAAGAGAAAACCATTGGTGTAAACCCTGTGGTTTAAAGGAATTGTAGTAACTGTTACTTTTTCATCTTCAAAAAGTAAGGTAGGTTCTTTACTATCCAATTCGTGAAAGAATAAGGAATAATTGGTCCAAGATTTTCCTAATTTTAATTGAAGAAGAATGGCTTCTTTAATTCCTTTTGGGCCATATACATGTAAATCTGCTTCTCGTCCCAATAGCAAAAAAGTAGAAATTAATCCTATTAAGCCATAAAAATGATCACCGTGTAAATGCGAAATGAAAATATGCTTAATACGTGAAAACTTCACCTTATATCGACGTAGTTGTACTTGAGTGCCTTCTCCACAATCTATTAAAAATAAATGTCCTTGAACTTCTAACACCTGCGCAGTAGGATGTGCATTTATATGTGGTGTTGCAGAATGACAGCCAAGGATAGTTAATTTCATAAAATGGAATTTAGTAAATTGTTTTCAGAAAAAGGGGGTTAAAATCCCAAATCACGTTCTATTTCTTCCATATCAATAATATCTGAAGCTTCTTGAACAGTAGGTACTACAATCATTTCCATAGGAATTACATCTGGACTAATAGCATTGTTTACTAATACAAACGAATGTTTTGTTTTACGATGTAAATTTGAAACTTTCAAAAATTGAAGTAGTTCTTCCAATTCAAGAGTGTCATATTTTAGTAAATCGATAACTACATTCTGACCTTTAAACTTCTTCGGAATTTGATATTCCAAAAAAGAAGCAAAGTCTAAAATATCATCTTGTTCATCTGCTAAGATCACATAATTATCGTGATTGGTAATTTTCATCTGTATAAAATATTTGATAAGAAGTAAGAAGCCCATCTGCCGTTTGGGCAGAGAGTGTCCTGAAATGCACCTTTAGTTTCTTTACAATTTCTAATAGGGCATTTCATATTATTGAATTTTTGAAGCTAATAAATATAGTACAGCCATACGTACAGCAACTCCATTTTGTACTTGATTTAATATAATTGCCTGTTTGCTATCGGCTACATCACTAGTGATTTCCACACCTCGGTTTATGGGTCCTGGGTGCATTACTACAATCTCTTTATTAAGCGAATCTAAAAGTTTTTTGTTAACCCCAAACTGCTGTGTATATTCTCTAGTAGTTGGAAAATAACTAATATCCATCCGTTCATTTTGAACTCGAAGCATATTGGCCACATCGCACCACTCCAACGCTTTGCGAAGGTTGGTATCTACTTCTACTCCTAATTGCTCTATAAATTTAGGAATAAGCGTTTTAGGGCCACATACTTTAACGGTTGCTCCAAGCTTTTGAAGTGCAAAAATATTACTCAAAGCTACTCTAGAATGTAAAATATCACCTACAATAACCACTTTTTTACCAGCAACATCACCTAATTTTTCACGTATTGAATAACAATCTAACAATGCTTGTGTAGGATGTTCGTGAGCGCCATCACCTGCATTTACAATACTGGCTTTTATATTTTTTGAAAGAAAAATACCTGCACCAGGATTTGGATGCCGCATCACCACCATATCTACTTTCATTGATAAGATGTTGTTTACAGTATCAATTAACGTTTCTCCTTTTTTTACAGAAGAGGAAGCAGCAGAAAAGTTAATTACATCTGCTGACAGTCGTTTCTCTGCTAATTCAAAAGAAAGGCGTGTTCTGGTGCTGTTTTCAAAAAAGAGGTTTGCTATTGTAATATCACGCAGTGAAGGAACTTTTTTAATGGGTCGGTTAATCACTTCTTTAAAATGATCTGCCGTTTCAAAGATAAGGTTAATGTCATCTTCGGTTATGTATTTTATTCCCAGTAAGTGGTTTACACTTAGTTCGCTCATAATTTTTCTGAAACTTTAATTACTTACTAAATAAACTACATCTTCGCCTTCATTTTCTTTCCAACACACCTTAACTTTTTCATTATTAATAGCATCTACTTGCCTACCTCTATAATCGGGCTGAATGGGTAAATGTCTGCTAAAACGTCTATCGATAAGGGTTAAGAGCTCTATTTCTAATGGGCGACCAAAGGATTGCATGGCCGTTAATGCCGAACGAATGCTTCTACCGGTGTATAAAACGTCATCGATAAAGACAACCTTTTTATTTTCAACCACAAAATTAATATTGGTTTTATTAGCTTCTAGTGGTTTTCCGCTTCGTCTAAAATCATCTCGATAAAAAGTGATATCTAAATATCCTAGTTGAATATTTTTGATTTTATATTCGTCTTCCAATAATGTTTTCAACCGTTCTGCCAAAAATACACCACGCGGTTGTATTCCTATTAAAACAGTATCAGAAAAAGTATCGTGATTTTCAATTAATTGGCAAGCCAAGCGATGAAGCGCAATGTTGATTTCGGTTGCGTTTAGTAACACTTTTTGGCTCATAGAGTAGTCTAGCTAAGATTCAAAGTACAAAAGTACTATTTTTTTGATGAATTAATAGGGTTCCCTATCATTCAGTTTTAATGGTTTTCCTTTTTTACAATTTTCAGAGGGATATATCTTTAGTTCAAACTAAAAACTATTTTGTACTTTTAACAGAACCAACCAAAAACTAAAATTTATGACAACTACCACCAAACCCAATACAGCTTTTTGGATCATTGCCGTTTTAGCACTTTTATGGAACGTGATGGGCGTTATTCAATTTGTTATTTCCACCTTTATGTTAGAAATGGTAACAGAAGGAGCTTCTTCAGAAGAAATGGAATTATACACAAGTATGCCTGCATGGTATACTGCAGCTTTTGGCATAGCAACTATTGCAGGTTTATTAGCTTGTATAATGATGCTTATGCGTAAGAAAATCACTATTAGCTTATTTGGACTTTCTTTAATAACTGTCTTAATAGCGCAAATTTATTGGATCTTCGCTACAAATGTTATGGATATTATAGGGCCAACAGCGATTATCATGCCTTTAATAGTCATTACCATTTCTATTTTTCTATATTTTTATAATAAAGGAGCGAAACAACGCGGTTGGCTCAATTAGTTTAAAGCCACTTTTTTCTTTTAAAATACCATAATAAGCCAAAAAAGACAAGGATCATAGCGCCCCATAGGTAGTAATATCCGTAGCGTAAATGAAGTTCGGGCATATGCTCGAAGTTCATTCCGTAGATACCAGCCATAAATGTCAATGGAATAAAAATAGATGCCATAATCGTCAGTACTTTCATGACTTCGTTCATCTTATTACTGATGGTTGTCATGTACATATCCATTAAGCCCCAAATCATTTCACGATAAATATCGACACTTTCTGAAACTTGAATAATATGATCGTATAAATCACGAATATAGTTTTGAGTCCGTGCTTCAATTAATGCGGTATCGGTTTTTTCAAGTCTATTTATTACTTCTCGCAAGGGTATTACTGCCCTTCTAATTCGTAATATTTCTTTCTTTAAAACTTGAATATCTTGAGTAATATCGTCTTCAACTTTATCTTCAAATAATTGATCTTCTATTAATTCAATTTTTGCGCTTAATGTTTCAATTACACTAAAGTAATTATCAACTACCGCATCTAATAAAGCGAACATTAGATAATCTGCACCTTTATTTCGAACACGACCCTTCGAATTTTCAATTCGGTCTCGTAATCCATCAAACACATCGCCATCTGCTTCCTGAAAGGTGGTGACATAATTATGGCCAACCACTAAACTTACATGTTCGTTTACAAAATCGCCATCGTCCGTATAATGCAACATTTTAAAAACAATAAATAAGTAATCTTCGTATTCATCCATCTTTGGACGTTGATTGGTGGTCACAATATCCTCTTGAATCAGCGGATGCAAACTGTAATAATCACCAAGGCGCTCTATTTCTTTAGTGTTATTAAGACCGTTGACATTAATCCAAGTAACATGCTCTGACGTCTCAAATTCAAATGCATCTTCAATATTTTCAGTGTCTATTCGTTTGTAATGATCTTTTGAATAGTCAATGATTTCCAACTTAGTAACCGTAGATTCTTTTTTACCCGTATACGTTACTTGCCCAGGGACTTCATTCCTGTTTTTATGAGGTTTTACTTTCGGAAGTTTTATACGGCGTTTTTTTCTTGCAGTCATTTTTATAAATTGTTTTTTTAAAGATAGAAAAACTAAATCTTTTAATTATTTTAGACTTGTAACTAATATTAAATAAGCTTAGAAAATTGTTAAACACCACGTATCCATTTGATCCTTTCATGAAGCATCATTTGCTCGTTGCTTTAGGTCTTGTAATATGGATTTTTACGTTTTTATATTTAACCGAACCCCTTGATGTTAATGAGCTTACTAATATAGAGCAACTTATTTATTTACCTATTTACGGCCTAGTGGGTGGGATTGCGTACTTTTTTATGATGCCTTTTCAAAATTGGCTATGTAAAAATACAACTTGGACTATTGGCAAAGAACTGTTATTCATACTTTGCTTTAGTATGTTAGCATTCATAATTGCAAGAGGTGTCTATTTATATATTATTGTTTCAGGCGAACCCAACCCGTATGGAGTGTGGTATTTCTTTTCTTCAATTTATCTGCCTGTGATTGCTGTTATCTTGCCTATCGTTATAGGAGGTCGTTTAGCTTTAGGAAAATACAGAGAAAAGAGTTTAGAGGATCAAAAAATAAAAATAGATGGTGAAGGAACCTATGAAGGGTTGCATGTGCAGTTAAATGATATCATATCCATAAAAGCTGATGACAACTATATTGAAGTGGTTTTTTTAGATTTCGGAAATGTAAAGAGACAACTAATACGAAATAAGCTTTCGTATATCGAAACACTTGACACATCTTTAATCCGAAGTCATCGTTCTCATATATTTAATCCTTTTCATTTTAAGCAGTGGAAAAACAAAAAAGGAAAACTAGCACTTCTTTTAAGTAACGATATTGAAATTCCCGTTTCAAAAACATATGTTGAACATGTAAAGTCTGTTTTAGAATCTTAATTTTTTCTCAATTAATCAAATAGGTAAAATAAACCTATCTTCAATATAAATTATACCACAAATAAGTATTATTTCACCCCAAACGCCCTAAATTAAGGACATTTGATACTCTTCTACTTGTATGTTTGTTTCAGAAATAATTTATTTCCAAAACTCAAAGGGATCTATAAACAAACAACATGAAAAATCTAATCTTCTTTTTAACTACCGTAATTTTAACAACAAACTTACTGTCACAAACACAAACCAAAAAAGAAGTATTTATAATTGGTACCATGCACGAAGTACCTAAAATTGTTAAAAACAGTTACAAACCACTTTTAAAATTAGCAGTAAAATACAACCCTGAAGCTATTTATGTTGAAAGTCCGAGGCCAAATGACTCAATAAGCTGGGAATATTTAAAAAACGGTTGGTCAAAACATTATAAAGAATTTTACTATTTATCAGATTCGCTAAAAAATAGTTTCAGTTTTAATCAGCAAGCCTTGGATTCGTTACTAAAAAAAGATTTTGAAAATCTTACAGAAGACAATTTAAAACTAATAACTACTTCGTTTGCTTACCTTAGGGACAATGCTAATTATGAATTTTACAAATACATTCAAAAACACGGCGTTGAGGGTTCAAAGAAGCCAACACGTGCTGAAGACGGAGATTTAACAGCAAAGCTAGCTTTGGAGTTGAACATCAAAAAATTACATTCCATGGACGATCAACAAACGAATAAACAATATCATGAAGCTTGGCAGGGTTGTGCAAATCAAGGGCAAACCAATGGGGATAAGAAAATTAATAGAGAATTGAATAAAAAAGACTACAACAGAGCTATACTACCTGCACTTTTAGGAAGGTTAGGTAAACACGTAAATAAACGTAAATCTTTATTAAGGTTACACAAATTATCCTCATTTACATATGTGAAAAATGAAACTGAAAGCTGTACGTTAGGGACAAAATTTTGGAACGAACGCAATAGCAGAATGGTAACAAACATTGCTAGTCAAGTACTAAGTAATGAGTATACTAAAAACATTGTCATTGTCGGGGCTGCCCATGTTATTGGATTAGAACGAGAGTTAAAGAAAAATTATCCAGATATCAGCATTAAATTAGTTGATAAAAACTAATTACGTATGCTCATAAAATAAATGACTCATTTTCATTTCTTCAAACGCAAAAAAATGTGATCTGTTATATAAAAGTGTTGCAAATTTATTGGCTATGCCGCATTTGTAACACTTTTTCAATAGCTGAAAGTGTAAATCCTTTTGCCTGCAACAAGATTAGATAATGAAACAACAAATCGCTGCTTTCATTTAAAAATAGAGTGTCATCGTTATCCTTTGCTTCAATAACTACTTCAACTGCCTCCTCTCCTACCTTTTGAGCTATCTTGTTCATTCCTTCTCTAAAAAGAGATGAAACATATGAGTTTTCGTTTTCCGAGTTATCCTTTCGGTCTTTAATCACTTCCTCTAGTTTTGAAAGAAACCCGAAGTTTGAACTATTCTCTTCATTCCAACACGTGTCGGAACCTTTGTGACAAGTTGGTCCTTCTGGATTTACTTGAATAAGCAGCGTATCGTTGTCGCAATCAACTTTTATAGAAACTAGGTTTAAAAAATTACCACTCTCCTCTCCTTTCGTCCATAGCCTGTTTTTGCTACGGCTAAAAAAAGTGACTTTCTTCGTTTCATTTGTTTTCAGAAAAGCTTCTTCATTCATATACCCCAACATCAGCACATTTTTTGTGATGGCATCTTGTATAACAGCTGGTACTAAACCGTTTTCATATTTTGTATAATCAATTTGCATAATTTTATAATCTAACAGGGATTCCCTGGGTTTGTAAATCTTTTTTTAATTCTGAAATTTCTATTTCTTTAAAGTGAAATACGCTAGCAGCTAAAGCTGCGTCTGCTTTCCCCAATTTAAATGCATCACTAAAATGGTTGATGGTCCCAGCGCCACCTGAAGCGATAATTGGAATATTAAGTGTTTCTGAAAGTTTTTTTAGAGCTTCATTAGCAAAACCGTCTTTGGTACCGTCATTATCCATTGATGTAAAAAGAATCTCTCCGGCTCCTCTTTTTTCAACTTCTAGTGCCCAATCAAATAAGTTAAGCGTTGTTGGTTCTTTTCCGCCAACCAAATGCACAATCCACTCATCGTTAATTTGCTTTGCATCAATCGCCACTACAATACATTGCGAACCAAATTTAGCAGCTAAATCGTTTATTAACTGCGGATTTTTAACTGCTGAAGAATTTACCGAAATTTTATCGGCTCCATTTTTTAATAAAACGGCAACATCTTCCACACTCGAAATTCCGCCGCCAACCGTAAAAGGGATATTTATGGCTTCGGCAACTTTCAAAACAAGATTAGCAAGCGTTTTACGGCGTTCTTCAGTAGCTGAAATGTCTAAAAACACCAATTCATCGGCTCCAGTTTCATAATAAATTTTAGCCAACTCCACTGGATCTCCCGCGTCACGTAGGTTTACAAAGTTTACACCTTTTACGGTGCGTCCGTTTTTTATATCCAAACAAGGGATAATTCGTTTAGTTAGCATCTAATATAAATTTTTCAAGTTGTTTCATCGAAATTCTGTTTTCATAAATAGCCTTCCCAATAATAGCGCCTTCACAGCCTATTTCAGCGAGCTTTGGTAGATCATCAAAAGTAGCGACACCTCCTGAAGCGATTAGTTTTAAATTCTGGGTTTCAGACAAGATCTGTTTGTATAAGTCAAACGAAGGCCCTTCTAACATTCCATCTTTACTAATGTCTGTGCAAATAACATACGATACTCCTTCATCTTGGTATTTTTGAATAAAAGGAATGACAAACTCATCACTCTCTTCTAACCAACCTCCAACTGCTACCTTTTCATCTTTTGCATCTGCACCTAAGATAATTTTATCACTTCCATATTGTTGTAACCAGTTTTTAAAAACATCCGGTTTTTTAACGGCAATACTTCCGCCTGTTATTTGATTGGCACCACTGTTAAAAGCTATTTCTAAGTCTGTATTACTCTTTAAACCGCCTCCAAAATCTATTTGTAAGTTGGTTTTAGAAGCTATTTCTTCTAAAATTTTATAATTAACAATATGGCTGCTTTTTGCACCGTCTAAGTCAACTAAATGCAGGTATTGTATGCCATGAGCTTCAAATTGTTTTGCTACTTCAAGTGGGTTTTCGTTATATATTTTCTTTGTGCTGTAATCACCTTTTGAAAGGCGTACGCACTTACCTTCAATGATATCTATAGCAGGTATAATTCTCATAATTAGATTGTTAAAAAATTTTTCAATATTATTTCTCCGGCAGTACTACTTTTTTCAGGGTGAAATTGCACTCCGTAGAAATTATTTTTTTGTAATGCTGAAGAGTAATCCCCGCCATAATCTGTAGTTGCAATGGTTTCATTGCACGGTGGAACATAATAACTGTGCACCAAATACATAAATTCATGTTCTGAAATATTTTTAAATAAATCAGATTCTAAATTTGAAATGGTGTTCCAACCCATTTGTGGGACTTTTAATGTGTTTGAAAATCGTTTTACGTCAACATTAAAAACACCCAACCCCTTTGTATTTCCTTCTTCCGAAGAAGTGCAAAGTAATTGCATCCCCAAACAAATCCCAAAAACAGGTTGTTTTAAGGTCGGTATGAGTTTGTCCAACCCTGTTTCTTTTAGCATTTTCATCGCACTGTCTGCGTGACCTACACCAGGAAAAATTACTTTATCAGCATTTTTAATTTCTTCTTCATTATTACTTAAAACAGCTGTAAAACCTAGGCGTTCAATAGCAAATTGAAGACTTTTTATATTCCCGGCACCATAATCTATAATTACTATGTTCATTACAATACGCCTTTTGTAGATGGTAAAATCATCTTGTCTGTATCTCGTTTTACTGCTACTTTTATCGCTTTAGCAAAGGCTTTAAAAATTGCTTCAATTTTGTGGTGTTCGTTGGTTCCTTCGGCTTTGATGTTAAGATTTGCTTTCGCGCCATCGGTAAAACTTTTGAAAAAATGATAAAACATTTCAGTAGGCATTTTGCCAATCATCTCACGTTTAAAATCAGCTTCCCAAACCAGCCAATTTCTACCGCCAAAATCAATCGCTACTTGCGCTAAGCAATCGTCCATGGGTAAACAAAACCCGTAGCGTTCTATTCCTAGTTTATTTCCCAATGCTTTTGAAAAGACTTCCCCTAAAGCAATAGCCGTATCCTCGATTGTGTGGTGTTCATCAACTTCCAGATCACCTTTTACCTTCACCGAAAGATCCATTTGACCGTGTCTCGCTATTTGATCTAACATATGATCGAAAAAAGCAATTCCGGTGTCTATATCACTTTTCCCAGTTCCATCAAGGTTTAGTTTTATAGATATATCTGTTTCATTTGTTTTTCTAGTTATTTCAGCGGTTCTTGCATCTAATTTTAAAAACTCATAAATAGCATTCCAGTCATTGGTCTCTAATGCTATAACAGCGTTTAATTCTTCTTTTTGAACTGTGATTTCGTTGGTTCCTAACTGGGTGTCATCATTGATGAAAATAGCTTTTGAGCCTAGGTTTTTAGCCAACTCCACATCGGTTAAACGATCACCGATTACAAACGAGTTTTCCAAATCGTATTCATCTGAAAAATACTTTTGCAACAAGGCTGTACCTGGTTTGCGGGTGGGAGCATTTTCATGCGGGAAAGTTCTATCTAAAAAAACTTCATTAAACACCACTCCTTCATGTTCAAATGCCTTCATAATAAAGTTATGAACTGGCCAGAACGTTTCTTCCGGAAACGAGTCGGTGCCTAAACCGTCTTGATTGGTAATCATAACAAGCTCAAAATCCAATTCCTTGGCTATTTTTGCCATATAAGTGAACACCTTAGGGTAAAAAACCATCTTGTCAAAGGCATCGATTTGTTCATCAACGGTTTCTTTAATGAGGGTTCCGTCTCTATCTATAAATAATACATTCTTTTTCATGATTTGAGTTGTTTTAGTGTGGCGATTAAAAGCTTATTTTCTTTAGGAGTTCCTACGGTAAAGCGCAATGTATTTTCACAAAGCGGTTGATTGCTTCGATTGCGAACTACAACACCTTTTTCTACTAATTGGTTGTAGCGTTTGCTAGCATCATCGACTCTACAAAGTATAAAATTTGCTTCTGAAGGGACTATTTTATCAATAAAACTTATTTCAAGTAAAGCTTTATATAATTTGATCTTTTCATCTATTAATGAGCCTATTTCTTTTTTTACCGATGATATATTCTGCAATCGATGTATAGCCTTTTCTTGTGTTAAGGAGTTGATGTTGTAAGGCGGTTTAATTTTATTTAAAATTGTTATTATTTCTTCGGAAGCAAAACAAATACCCAATCGAATTCCTGCCATTCCGTATGCTTTTGATAAGGTTTGTGTGATAACCAAATTAGGAAACTGTTTCAATTTTTTCGACCAACTTTCGGTTTCAGAAAAATCGATATAGGCTTCATCAATAACTACTAATCCTTTGAAGTTGTTCAATAACTGTTCAATATTAGCTTCAGAAAGAGCGGTTCCTGTCGGGTTGTTGGGCGAACAAAGAAAAATCATTTTTGTTTGTTTATCAACTGCCTCTAAAATAGCCGGAACGTTTGGTTGAAATGCTTCGGTTAACAGCACTTCCCTATTCTCGATATTATTAATTCCAGCGAGTACCTTGTACATTCCGTAAGTTGGCGGAAGTGTGATTATAGTGTCTTTTCCAGGCTCGCAGAAGGCTCTAAATAGCAAATCCAGTACTTCGTCACTACCATTGCCTAACAGCATATTCTTTTCTGAAATATCTTTAATCAGCCCTATTTCTTTCTTTAAAAGCCGTTGTTGCGGATCCGGATAACGGTTTACTCCGTTTTCAAACGGATTTTCATTGGCGTCTAAAAAAACCATAGCTGCTCCGCTTTCCGTAAACTCGTCACGTGCCGAACTATACGGCTCTAACGCTGCAACATTGGGACGGATTAATTTTTCTAAGTTACATGTGTTTGTCATACTATTATTTTAAACTTTTTAAACGAAGTGACACTGCATTTTTATGAGCTTGCAAACCCTCTGCTTCTGCCATGATTTCAATTGCAGAACCAATATTTTTAATTCCAGTCTCTGTTATTTTCTGAAAGGTCATACTCCTTAAAAAGCTGTCTAAATTAACTCCGCTATATTGTTTTGCATATCCGTTGGTTGGTAAAGTATGATTGGTGCCTGAAGCATAATCGCCAGCGCTTTCGGGTGTGTAATTCCCTATAAATACAGATCCTGCATTTTGAATATTCGTCACGAAATAGTCTTCATTTTCTGAAATAACAATAAAGTGTTCCGGTGCATATTCATTGATCATTTCTAGCGCTTCTTTTTCAGAATTGATTAAAATGAGTTTTGAGTTTTCAATTGCCTGAGTTGCAATTTCTTTTCTTGGTAATTGTTCCAACTGTTTTACCACTTCCTTTTCGGTTTCAGCAATCATCTTTTCAGAAGTTGAAACCAAAATAACTTGGCTATCAGGACCGTGTTCTGCTTGACTTAACAAATCTGACGCTACAAAGGCAGGATTAGCAGTATCATCTGCATAAACTAATAATTCTGAAGGTCCAGCAGGCATATCGATGGCTACATTATATTTAGTCGCCAGTTGTTTCGCTACCGTAACGTATTGATTTCCGGGACCAAAAATTTTATATACAGAAGGAACGGTTTCGGTACCAAATGTCATCGCGGCAATGGCTTGAATACCGCCTATTTTATAGATTTTAGCGATGCCACAAAGTTTTGCCGTGTATAATATGGCTGGATTGATTTCTCCGTTTTTATCAGGTGGCGTACAAAGCATAATTTCTTTGCAACCAGCAATTGTTGCAGGGACAGCAAGCATTAAAATGGTAGAAAATAGCGGAGCAGACCCTCCAGGAATATACAATCCCACTTTTTGAATGGGTCGTTTTTCCTGCCAACACGTAACTCCGTTGGTTGTTTCTACCGATACTTGTTCGGTTTTTTGTGCAGCATGAAATGTAGTAATATTCGCTTTCGCTAGGTCTATCGCTTCTTTTAATTCCGAAGAAACAGACTTTACAGCTTGATTGATTTCTTCTCCGGAAACTAATATCGTATCAGGCGTTATTCCATCGAAAAGCTGTGTGTATTTTAACACTGCGCTATCTCCTTTTGTTTTTACTTCTGAAAATATCTCATTGACAATTTTCTCAATATCAGCTACAGTTTGCGTAGGCCTTTTAAGTAAGGTTTCCCAAGTGCTTTTATCTGGATTTAGTACTTTTTCCATTATGCGATCATTTTTTCAATAGGACACACTAAAATTCCTTCAGCTCCTACTGCTTTTAATTCTTCAATAACTTCCCAAAACTCTTCTTGATTAACTACTGAATGCATACTACTCCAGCCTTCTTTGAGAAGCGGTAAAATGGTTGGGCTTTTCATACCTGGTAATAATTTCGTGATAGCTTCGATTTTATCATTTGGAGTATTCAGCAAAACATAGCGATTGTCACGTCCTTTTAATACAGATTGAATTCGAAAAATTAATTTATCCAACAGTTGATTTACTTGGTCACTAATTAAAGGAGATGCTGCCAATACAGCTTCACTTTTAAAAATAACTTCAACTTCTTTTAAATTGTTTTTAAAAAGTGTACTTCCGCTACTTACAATATCGCAAATACCATCTGCTAAACCAATATTAGGGGCAATTTCAACACTTCCATTGATAATGTGCAAATCTGCATTAATTCCTTTTTCGGTAAGATACTTTTGTGTGGTATTAGGATATGAAGTGGCTATTCTTTTTCCGTCAAGGTCTTTTATACTATCGTATTCAAAAAACTTTGATACTGCTAATGAGACGCGACATTTAGAAAAGCCTAACTTTTCTTTTACTTTAATATCATTTCCGTTTTCAACTAAAAGATTTTCTCCTATTATCGCACAATCTACTACACCATCTTTTAAATATTGAGGAATATCGCCATTACGTAAATAATAGATTTCCAACGGAAAATTTTTAGCAGGAGCTTTTAATTGGTCTCTGCCATTATCTATGGAAATGCCACAATCTTTTAAAATTTTTAAAGACTCTTGGTTTAGCCTACCTGACTTTTGTACTGCAATTTTTAATACTTTCATTTTTTTAATTTTAATGCATGAAAAAACCCGTTTGAGAATGCTCAAACGGGTTTCGATATAGTTTTATAAGTTTTAATTACAACATACCAAGATCACCTCGCAAGAGCGTGGAAATTAATATGGTGATGATGTAATGCTATCTGTTTCATAAGATGTGTACAAAGTTAGATAAAAATGTTTATATAATTATTAATAAACATATTATTATTAAGTAAAAATAAATACAATATTTTATTAGATTTGTTTTTTATAGAATTATAAGAAATAACTTACGTTCTATAAATCAATTTTTTACACGCTTTGAAAAGTTTTTTAATAGCTTTTATCATTTTTCTCATTTGGGCTTTTTTTGGGCTTTGGCTCTATTCATGGCTTCAGACAGACAAAGAATCTACTGCTGTTCTAACCGAAAACACGTCCATAAATAAAGATACACTTACCCCTAGTGCAATTGATAGTATTAATAAAATGGAGAGTAATTTACCTAATATAGACTCTATTCCTATTGAAAGTAATACTCCAATGGTTGTAAAAAATGATCAAGATGACATTTTATTTTTGTTTGAAGAAGGAATAATATCGCACAAAAACAGCACAGAAATTATTGTTCCTGAATCCACTATTGATTTTAAATACAAAATCAATACCTATTTAATTGAACACCCAAATAAAGAAGTACAAATTACTTCGATTTACAGTCCTGATGAAAATACGGAAACACCAAATATAGGAGTTCAAAGGGGTAATAAAGTAAAACAAATTTTAATTACGACTGGAATTGCTTCAAAAAAAATTGTGGTAAAACCTGTAATTAAAGACATTAATTTTGATGAAAATGAAGAATTTAGCGACGGTTTTTCCTTTTCCTTTAAACCTTGGGATAAAGACCGTGTGGAAGATATTGAAATAAACATTCCTGAATCGGTAACGGTATATCCTAAATTTTCTGAAACCGGAATTATCGTAAACAATAATTTACGTAATTTGTTTGAAGAGGTTAAAACCGCCCTTACAAACAACCCAGAGATGACTATTGCAGTAATTGGCCATACAGACAATGTAGGAAATGCAAACGATAATTACAGTATGGGGCTACAATATGCAAGACAAGTACGATGGTATTTAATTTCAAAAGGAGGTTTTGAGAAATCACTAATTAAAGCAATTTCTAAAGGCGAAACAGAGCCAATTGATACTAATAACTCTAAACGTGGAAGAAACGCCAATAGGAGGATTGAAATAGTTTACAATTATAATGGATAGTGTTTTTGAATACATAAACCAGTTTCCCAATTTGATCGGTATTTTCATTTTAATGCTGAGCTCCTTCGTTATTGGTTATTTTTCAGGATGGTGGTTGCAAAAAGGAAAAAGTAGAACCTTTATAAAAAAACTAAAAGGTGAAGTAAACGCCGCCAAACATCAACAAAAAGTAAACGATATTGAAACAATTTTTACTGAAATAAAGCCTAAAATTGTTGAAGTTGTAAAACAAACACAAAAGGAGATTATTAATCCTGAAGAAGTTTTGAAAAAGGCACGGACTAGTTTTGTTACCTACACAAAAGACAAACCTAAATTAGATTATGAAACTATTGGTTTTGCTCATAGCTTTGAAAGGGATGACCTTACTAAGATTGAAGGTATTGGTCCTTATATTGAAGAAAAACTCAATGAAATTGACATTTACACCTTTGAGCAAATAAGTAAGCTTACCTCTTCTGATATACGTGCGCTTACCGATATTATCGACTTTTTCCCCGGTAGAATTGAACGTGATAACTGGGTAGGACAAGCAAAATCTTTTATCGCTTACTAAAAAAAATTATATGCACTTAGCCACGTTAGACTGGGTATTAATCCTTTCTTTTTTTGCTGTCTTTTTAATAATTGGTTTAGTTGTAGCCAAAAAATCAGGTAAGAACACTCAAGAGTTTTTCCTCTCTGGGCGTAATATGCCTTGGTGGTTGTTGGGTATTTCTATGGTCGCAACAACATTTGCAGCCGACACACCAGGTTTAGTAACCGAACTGGTTAGAAAAAACGGAGTTTCTGGAAACTGGGTTTGGTGGGCCATGCTACTTACTGGAATGCTCACTGTATTTTTCTACGCTAAGTTATGGCGAAAATCTGGTGTTCTAACAGATTTAGAGTTTTATGAATTGCGTTACTCTGGCAAAGCTGCAAAGTTTTTAAGAGGGTTTAGAGCCTTATATTTAGGTGTTGTGTTTAACATTATAACTATGGCAGGCGTATGTTTAGCTGGTGCCAAGATTGCAAATATCTTATTAGGCATTTCGCAAGAAGAAGCCCTACTCTACTCTTCAATTATTGTCGTTATCTATTCTTCATTAGGTGGTTTAAAAGGTGTATTGATTACAGATTTAATACAGTTTGTAATCGCAATGGTTGGTTCTATTTGGGCAACAGTATACATACTGAACCTACCTGAAATTGGAGGGCTCTCCAACTTGCTTGAAAACCAACAGGTAGCTACAAAACTGAATATACTTCCAGACTTTTCAAATACTGAAATGTTAATCACCCTTTTCATTATTCCTTTAGCAGTACAATGGTGGAGTACTTGGTATCCAGGAGCAGAGCCTGGTGGTGGTGGATACATTGCACAACGTATGCTAGCGGCAAAAAACGAAAAACACGCCACTTGGGCCACTTTGTTTTTTAACTTTGCCCATTATGCCGTACGACCTTGGCCTTGGATATTGGTAGGACTGGCTTCAATTGTTATGTTCCCGAACTTAGAAAGTATTGCCACAGCTTTCCCTAATCTGAATGCCGAAATGCAAGGTCATGATGTTGCATATGTAGCTATGATGACGTATTTACCAGCAGGTTTAATAGGGTTGGTACTTGTTTCTCTTATAGCTGCATTTATGAGTACTATTTCAACACAATTAAACTGGGGAAGCTCATATATAGTAAACGATTTTTACGGCAGATTTGTTAATCCTTCAGCTTCAGAAAAACAAAAAGTATTGGTTGGAAGGATTTCTACAGTTGTATTAATGGCTTGTGCAGCTTTTTTCTCCTTTTATCTACAATCTGCAAAAGATGTATTTGACCTATTGCTGCAAATTGGTGCAGGAACGGGTTTATTGTTTATTCTAAGATGGTTTTGGAGCCGGGTAAACCCGTATAGTGAAATTGCAGCTATGTCCATTTCGTTTATAATAGCCCTTTTCTTCTTTGTAAATGAAAAAATGGATACGCCACTTTTTGAATTGGCCAGTCATTGGCAATTAACCATTGGAGTTATCATTACAACAATAGGATGGGTTTTAGTTACCTTAGTGACAAAACCAACTGACAAAGGAACCTTAGAGAGCTTTGAATCTTTGGTGTTTGGTGAAAAAAGTAAGTTTTACAACTTCAATTATAAAATATTGGCTTTCCTCTTAGGAATAATCGGTACGTATAGTGTATTGTTTGCTACGGGATACTTTATCTATTCCAAATTTGTAACGGCAACTTTGCTGTCCATTTTAGCAGCTATTTGTTGTTTTGTGTTAGTGAAGATCTGGAAACGGATTAATTAAAAATTAAAAAGCCCTTCATAAAAATGAAAGGCTTTTTAAGATTATATATTTCTGTTCAATGTTCTGAACATTGTCAACTATCTACTACTGATTTCCTAAGATAATAGGCATTCCACTATCGCCAGAGCCAATAACAATTACTTTACTATTGTTAGATTCAGATAGCTTTACAGTAGCTTGAATTCCTTTTTCCTGTAATATTTTATCTGTTAATGAAGCACTTAAAATACTGTTAGCTGCAGCTTTACCTTCTGCATCAATACGTTGTCTTTCAGCTTCTTTTGAGGCTTTCTCTAAACGGAATTCATACTCTAAAGACTCCTGTTCTTGTTTCAATTTGCGCTCAATCGCCACTTTAATGGTTTCTGGTAACGAGATATCACGTACCAAAATTCGGTTTACTTGTACAAATTGCTTTTCTAATAGATTTTTTGTCTCTTCCAGCATTTCACTCTGTATGGATTCTCGCTTACTAGCATACAATTGTTCTGGTGTATAGCGACCTACTACAGCACGTGTAGCAGAGCGCACTGCTGGTTTTATAAGCCTTGTGATATAATCTTCTCCTTTTTCTTGGTGCAATTTTCCTAAGTTGATATCTTCAGGTTGAAACCAAACAGAAGCTTCTAACCGAATATCCAAACCGTTTGAGGATAATACTTTCATAGATTCATCTAACGATTGCTGACGTACTTCATATATAAATACATCATTCCAAGGTGCTACTACGTGAAATCCTTCACTTAAAGCCGGTTCTTCAGTTACAACCCCACCGCCAAAACGTTTGTAAAGCACTCCAGCTTCTCCAGATTCTATGGTCACTGCAGATTTTGCTATAACAATTATTATGATGATAATACCAATAATTAAGGGTATTCCTATTTTGGGTAATCTTTCCATTATACTTTATGTTTTTTTGGTTTATATAAGTCCGTTGTATTTTCTAATAAACCACTCAGCACTAAGGGTTAAAACTATAAGCGCGAGTAGGTATTTCCAATCAATCAAAGGTACGGTTTTTAGTTCGCTTTTTTGAACGGATTGGTAAGAATCGTCAGCAATTAAACCCTCAATCATGCGGTCTACTTCTGAAGGAAAATAGGCGGTTCCGTTAGTGTTTTGAGCTACCCTAATTAATTTGGAAAAATCAGCATTTAAAAACTGCTGTTCTACGTTAAAATCGAGAATAGTAAAATTTCCGCTTCGCGAAATTGATTCATCAGCAACTGAAACTGTATATTTGTATTCTCCAGCTGGTAAACTGTTTAAATCTACTTCATAGAAGTTATTCCTTAACAACATTGGAAAAACTGTTTGCGTTTCAGTTTCCACATTACGCACTGAAATATTTAGAGCAGCACGAGAATCAAAGACAAAGTTTTTATCAAAGTATTGTGCTAAAATTTTAATTGAGTTGTTATTATAGTAAAATGTCTCGTTACTTACTTCTAAACGACTACGGCGTTTATTGGAAGCTAAATACTGTACCAATTTTCCCATAAAAACGTCAAACTCTTGAAAGGTATCAGACTGTAAATACAACTGTGCGCGCCATTTCCAAAATCCTTCCCCGTCCCAAACTGCATCGCGCTTTCCGTTCAGCTCAAGAGTGGCTAACATCGGTGCGCCTGTTTCAAAACCATTAATGGATTGCCCCAACAATATTTCGTGCGGAACTAGTACGCTTAAGTCGCCAAATGTTGTTTTTAGTGGCGGAAAATCATTAAAACCGATATGCTCGACTGCAAAAGTACCGTAGTTGTTGTTTAATGTTGCTGAAACCTCTTCGGTTTGTAAGCTGGTCTCTTTTTTAAATTCCTGTTGTATTGAATTCAAGAAGTTCCAATCAGTATTGGTACCGGTAATCGTCAGGGTATTTTTTTTAAGGTTTTTAATTTCTGAATAGACTTGTGTAAAACTACGATCAGGCTGAAAAAGAACAACCAATTGATATTCATTTAAAATCGAAGTAGCTTCCGAAGGTTTTTTAATAGTTAGCGTACGTTGCTCATTTGCTGTTATCGACTTTTTTAAAGCTCCTAAGTCTGGATGGATAATATCACTCACCACAAGTACATTGGTTGCTTGGTCAATTACTTCAACCGCAAACTGTTTATTATTGTTGGTTTTATTTTTCTCATCTTCTAACGGAACAATTTGAGCAGTATATTTTTGCAATCCTACGTTCGATGCTGGAAGCGTAAAGTTTAGTGTTTTACTATTAGTATTTTCTGAAAAAGATATGGTTTCCCTAAACACAGTTGCACCGCCGTGAGATATTATAAACTGTGAAGTAACCGAACCTGTACCGTTATAGACCAAAATTACTTCCACCGGGAATTTATTCTTTAAAAAAGCATAACGATTACTATTTAAACGCTCAATTTTAAGATCGGTATATGTTGTAGAGTCGCCTAAAATAAACGGATAAATAGCATTTTTATAAGTCGCTGAAGTAAACTCGTAATCGCTCCCCAGTGTCTGATTACCGTCGGTCACTAAAATAGTGGGGGCATTTTCATTTTTAAAGAGGTTATCAGTGGCTTCAAGTGCTTTTGTAAGGTTACTATTTTTTTTTGAAAAAGAAAGTGAGTCTAACTCCTCGAAATCACTTCCGAAGGAAAAGAAAGAAAGATCAAACTTTTCATTCAAGTTTTCGTTATTCTTCAGCTTTTCAAGTAAAACTGAAACTTGATCAGTTTGATTTAGTTCTGCTATTGAAACTGAGTTATCAACAAGTACAGGCAGTTTTGGTTTTTCAATGGAATACGTTTCACTTTTAAATTTTGGGTTTATTAGTAAAAGTAAAAGCGAAAACAACGTAATAAAACGTAATATCCCAAATATCCAGCTTAGCGATTTAGAATATTTTGTTTTATAACCATACATGAACAACGCCAGCGCAAAGGAAATTACGCCGGCGATGATGATATATACTATGGTTTCAGTTGTCAATTATGTACGTTAAAATTTAGGTGTTTCAAAAATACTGATTATGTTAGCATACCGCCGTCAACATTCAATACTTGTCCTGTTATATATCCAGAAAGGTCACTTGCTAAAAATACACAGGCATTTGCGATATCTTCCGGAGAACCACCTCGCTTTAAAGGAATAGCCTCTCTCCAACTTTGTACCGTTTCTTCATTTAACTTACCAGTCATTTCGGTTTCGATAAAGCCTGGTGCAATTGCGTTGCAACGAATATCTCGAGAACCTAATTCTAAAGCTACTGATTTTGTAAAACCAATAATTCCGGCTTTTGAGGCTGCATAATTAGTTTGTCCAGCATTACCCTTCACTCCTACTACCGAGCTCATATTAATAATAGAACCTTTACGCTGTTTTAACATAGCACGCTGTACTGCTTTCGTCATATTAAAAACAGACTTCAAATTCACTTCGATTACTTTATCGAAATCTTCTTCTGATATACGCATTAATAGGTTGTCTTTTGTAATACCTGCATTATTTATCAAAATATCGATGCTACCAAATTCTTTTAAAACTTCAGCGGCTAATTCTTGAGAATCTTCAAAGTTGGCTGCGTTACTTTGATACGCTTTTACTTTTACTCCTTCCTTGGAAAGATCTGAAGCAATCGCATCGGCAGATTCTTTAGATGAATTATATGTAAATGCTACGTTGGCTCCGTGTTTTACAAACGTTTCTACAATACCTTTTCCTATTCCACGGCTACCACCGGTTATTATTGCTGTTTTGCCTTCTAATAATTTCATAGCTATTTGTTCTATTAATTTTGGTTGGTTCTTTTTTCAGAATAACGTAAGATACCAATTATCTTACTTAGATATCAAATATAAAAAAAGCCCTGTTAAAAAAACAGGACTTTTGTACTTATATAGTTTGTCGTTTACCCTAGAACTTCGGCAACTTTTTTGCCTATTTCTGCAGGTGAATCTACTACGTGAATTCCACATTCACTTAATATTTTCTTTTTAGCTTGAGCCGTATCATCGCTTCCGCCTACAATGGCTCCTGCGTGTCCCATAGTACGCCCAGCAGGTGCTGTTTCACCAGCAATAAAACCAATAATTGGCTTTTTACTTCCGCTTTCTTTATACCATTGTGCAGCATCGGCTTCCAATTGACCACCAATTTCACCTATCATAACAACAGCTTCTGTTTCGTCATCATTAATTAAAAGCTCTACAGCTTCCTTTGTGGTAGTTCCAATAATTGGGTCACCACCAATACCAATTGCGGTTGTGATTCCTAATCCTTGTTTTACTACTTGATCAGCAGCTTCATACGTTAATGTTCCAGATTTTGAAACAACGCCTATTTTTCCTTTTTTGAATACAAAACCAGGCATGATTCCTACTTTTGCTTCTCCTGGGGTAATAACTCCAGGACAGTTAGGGCCTACCAAGCGGCAGTCTCTATCTTTAATATAATCGGCAACTTTAATCATATCGCCAACCGGAATTCCTTCAGTAATAGTAATAATTACTTTAATCCCAGCGTTTGCAGCTTCCATAATCGCATCTGCTGCGAATGCAGGAGGAACAAATATAATAGTTACGTCTGCCCCTGTTTCTTTGACTGCATCTGCTACAGTATTAAAAACCGGTTTGTCTAGGTGTTTTTGTCCACCTTTTCCCGGTGTTACGCCACCAACTACATT
This sequence comes from Marixanthomonas ophiurae, assembly GCF_003413745.1. Classification (NCBI taxonomy): domain Bacteria; kingdom Pseudomonadati; phylum Bacteroidota; class Flavobacteriia; order Flavobacteriales; family Flavobacteriaceae; genus Marixanthomonas; species Marixanthomonas ophiurae. The sequence continues at coordinate 777,510 of NZ_QVID01000002.1, forward strand.
TGTACCATATTCAATCATTTGACCTGCGTGAAAAGTACCCTCACTTCCGGTAAAACCTTGTACGATGATTTTTGAATCTTTATTTACTAAAACGCTCATTCTCTTTCAGAATTTTTTATTGTTTTATATTGAAATCTATGTTACCCTATTTTTAAACTTAATAAAGCAATGCAAAGGTACTATTTTGAAATAGCTTTTTAAAAGAATTTATACTTTAACCTTATGATACGATCCATCAGTATCATCATTATCGGTTACTGGTTGGCTTACTTGATGCCCACGAAATATTTTTCCGTCTTTTATTTGCCAAATAGCCATAAAATGAGCGATACCTAATTCTTCATCTGGATTTTCAATGGTTTTTATATAATACTTGTATCTAACAGTCACATATTCACCATCTTCAAGTATATGACTTACTTCTACTCTGAGGTCATCATACGTTCGACGCATTTCAGCGAAGTAATTCACCAAATCTCCGTGGTTCATAATGGTCAGCCCATTTGTACTGTTCCAAAGTAATTCTAAATCGGGATGAAAGTACTTATCCAATACCGATTTATCATTTAATACATCTGAAAGGTAAAACCTTCTCACTACTTCCTTTGCACTTTTACTCATTTTATTCTATCTAATTTATCAATTATATCTGGAATTAAGCGAATAGACGCCAATTCCTTATATTTTTTTCTGAATTCATCTGCTGGTGTTCCAAAATACGATTTATGGCCGGGAAGCGACTTACTTACACCGCTTTGCGCCGAAATTACGGCTTTTTCACCAATGGTAATTCCGCTGGTAATTCCAACTTGCCCCCAAATAGTCACAAAATCTTCAATAAACACACAACCAGCAATCCCTACTTGCGAAGCTATTAAACAACGACTGCCAATTACGGTATCGTGGCCTACGTGAACTTGATTGTCCAATTTAGTTCCTTCCCCAATTGTTGTAGATGCTGTAACGCCACTATCAATGGTGCATTGTGCGCCAATATCAACATTGTCTTTAATAACTACGTTTCCACCACTTAAAAGTTTGTCAAATTTTTCAGGACGGTTTTTATAATAAAAAGCATCCCCCCCTAGAACTGTACCGGAATGTATGATTACATTATTTCCAATTTTGGTATTATCGTAAATGGAAACATTTGGATGAATAACACAATTCGCTCCTATTTCCACATTGTTTCCAATAAACACATTGGGCTGAATAATCGTGTGATTTCCAATTGTTGCAGAATCTGCTATAACTGCAGATGCCGCGACAAACGGATTAAAATGGTTAATTAGCTTATTAAAGTCCCGAAAGGGATCATCACTGATCAACAGTGCTTTTCCAGATGGACAATCTACTTCTTTATTAATCAACACAATAGTAGCAAGTGATTGCAACGCCTTGTCATAATACTTGGGATGGTCCACAAATACAATGTCACCGGGCTGTACTACGTGAATTTCGTTCAATCCTAATACTGGAAAGTTTGCATCACCCACATAATTGCAGTCAATAATACCTGCAATCGCTTTCAATGTTTGGGGATTTGAAAATTTCATTTGTATGAATTAGAAACCAAATATAAAAAATCCCATCACAATAGCATCATGACGGGATTTAAAATTTTGATAGTTATCTATCTATTCCTTAATACGTTCTTGGTATTGTCCTTTTTCGGTGTCAACACGTATTTTATCGCCTTCGTTTATAAAAAGTGGAACATTGACTTCTGCGCCGGTTTCAACGATTGCCGGTTTGGTAGCGTTGGTAGCTGTGTTTCCTTTTACACCTGGTTCGGTCGAGGTTATTTCCAAAATTACATGTGGAGGCATTTCAACGGAAAGCGGTGAATTATCTTCTGTGTTAATGATTACCGTTACTATTTCGCCTTCTTTCATTAATTCTGGGGTATCCAAAGCTTCTTTTAGCAAGCGGATTTGCGTATAGTCTTCGGTGTTCATAAAGTGGTAAAACTCTCCTTCATTATATAAAAACTGAAATTTATGCGTCTCTACGCGTACGTCATCAATTTTATGCCCTGCGGAAAACGTATTGTCAATTACTTTGCCAGAGGTGATACTTTTTAATTTAGTTCGCACAAAAGCAGGTCCTTTCCCCGGTTTTACGTGTAAAAACTCAATAACCTTAAAAATGTCGTGGTTATAATGAATGCATAATCCTTTTCTTATATCTGAAGTTGTTGCCATATTACTTCCCGAGTAACGGGTATATTTTAAATTAAACTTATATTCTGCTATTTCAAAAAAAATTAATTATTACTGAAATATCCTTTCATAATTCCTCTTTTCGAGTTTTTTATAAACTGAAGGATTTCATCTCTTTCTGGAGTAGCTTCCATTTCAGCCTCTATAATTTCTGAAGCCTGCGTAGTATTATAATTATTTTGATATAGTATCCTGTAAATACTTTGAATCTCGCTTATTTTTTCGGTGCTATATCCCCTTCTTCTTAATCCAATAGAGTTAATACCTACATACGAAAGCGGTTCGCGCGCTCCTTTTACATACGGTGGAACGTCTTTACGAACTAAAGATCCACCAGTAACAAAAGCGTGACTGCCAATCATACAAAACTGATGTACTGCTGTCATTCCTGCAAGTATTACATAGTCGCCAATAGTAATATGCCCTGCTAATGTACTTGAATTAGAAAAAATACAGTTATTACCTACAATACAATCATGAGCAATATGACAATAGGCCATAATAAGGCAATTTTTCCCAATTACGGTCTTACCACGATCTATGGTACCTCTATTTACGGTTACATATTCTCTTATGGTCGTATTATCCCCAATTTCAGCAGTTGTTTCTTCGTCTTTAAACTTTAAGTCTTGTGGAACAGCAGAAATTACAGCACCTGGAAAAATATTACAGTTTTTTCCTATTCGCGCTCCTTCCATTATTGTTACGTTGGATCCTATCCAAGTTCCTTCGCCAATTATTACATTGTTATGAATTGTTGTAAACGGCTCAATAACAACATTTTTGGCAATTTTCGCGCCCGGATGGACATATGCTAACGGTTGATTCATTTAGTCTTTTTTAGTTTTTACAATCTGTGCCATTAATTCTGCTTCGGTAACTAATTTATCATTAACATAAGCATCTCCTTTCATATGGACAATTCCTCTTCTAATGGGTGAAATTAATTCTAAATTAAAAATTAACGTATCCCCGGGGTTTACCTGACGCTTAAACTTTACATTATTTATTTTCATAAAGAATGTCAAATAGTTTTCAGGATCTGGAACCGTGCTCAACGCTAAAATACCTCCAGTTTGTGCCATCGCTTCCACGATTAAAACACCTGGCATGACAGGGGCTCCAGGGAAATGACCTACGAAAAACGGCTCGTTCATCGTCACGTTTTTTAGGCCTACAACGCCAGTGTCAGTCAATTCCAATATTTTATCAACTAGTAAAAATGGTGGCCGATGTGGTAACATAGCCATAATTGCATTGACATCTTTTACCGGTTCTTTAGAAATATCGAATTGCGGAACTCGATTCCGTTTTTCAATTTTTATAAGTTTTGATAATTTTTTAGCAAATTGAGTATTTACAGAGTGCCCCGGTTTATTAGCAATTACTTTTCCGCGAATGCGTGTACCAATTAACGCTAAATCACCTATGACATCTAATAATTTATGACGCGCTGCCTCATTGGCGTGGTGCAAGGTTAGATTATCTAAAATCCCGTTAGGTTTTACTGAAATCTCATCCTTTCCGAAGGCACCACGAAGTTTTTCCATTGTTTCAGGAGACAACTCCTTGTCAACATAAACAATTGCATTATTTAAATCTCCTCCTTTAATTAATCCGTGATCTAGAAGTGTTTCAATTTCATGAAGAAAACTAAACGTACGAGCATTAGATATTTCATCTTTAAAGTCTGAGATACGTTGTAATGAAGCATTTTGAGTACCCAAAACTTTTGTTCCAAAATCGACCATCGTGGTAATTTGGTATGAATCTGATGGGATTACAGTTATTTCACTGCCTGTTTCTTCATCTGCAAAGGTTATTACCTCTTTTACAACATATTCTTCTCGTTGGGCTTCTTGTTTAACAATTCCAGCTGCTTCAATTGCTTCTACAAAAAACTTTGAAGACCCATCCATAATAGGAGGTTCAGAAGCATTTAACTCAATTATACAGTTGTCAACTTCCATCCCAACCAAAGCGGCTAGCACATGTTCAGAGGTTTGTATCTTTACCCCCATTTTTTCTAAGTTAGTACCTCGTTCTGTATTGGTAACATAATTTGCATCTGCCTCTATAACAGGGCTTCCCTCAAGGTCAATACGAATAAATTTATATCCATAGTCTTCAGGTGCAGGTTTAAAAGTAATGGTTACTTCTTTTCCAGTATGCAAACCAACTCCTTTAAGAGAAGTTTCTTTGCCAATTGTTTGCTGATTTGTGGTGTTACACTCAATCATTGTCAATTTTTTTTTCAAAGGTATTAAATCGCTTGATTATTTCAGGTAGGTTTTTAAAATGAACATAGCTTTTATTAAACCCGCCATAGCTTAATGCCGGTGAACCTTGTAGTGCTTCATTATCTTTTACATTTCGTCCAATACCGCTTTGCGCTTGTATTCTCACATTATTACCGATAGTTATATGGCCAACAATACCTACTTGACCACCTATAACACAGTTTTTACCAATTTTTGTAGAACCTGCAACGCCAGATTGGGCTGCTATAACGGTATGTTCGCCAATTTCAACATTATGAGCTATTTGTATTTGGTTGTCTAGTTTTACACCTTTCCTTATTATAGTGGCTCCTAAAGTAGCTCGGTCTATGGTTGTGCCAGCACCCAAATCTACATTATCTTCAATAATTACATTTCCGGTTTGTGGTACTTTTGAATATTCTCCATTTTCATCTGGCGTAAAGCCAAAGCCATCTGCACCAACAATTACACCGCTATTAATAACACAATTATTACCAATAACAGTTTCAGAATAAATTTTAGCACCGGCGAAAATAATTACATTATCCCCTATTTCAACATTATTTCCAATATAAACATTCGGATAAATGGTTGCATTAGCCCCAACTTTAACATTATCGCCTAAATAAGAAAAAGCGCCTAAGTATAGATTTTCTCCATACGTAGCGCTATCTGAGACAAAAACAGGTTCTTCTATCCCTGTTTTATTCATCTTTACTTGGTTATAATATTCTAACAACTTGGAAAATGCTTTGTAGGCATCCTCCACACGAATTAAAGTGGTATCAATTTTGTTTTCAGCAACAAAATCTTTGTTAACAATTGCTATGGTAGCCTGAGTTGAGTATATATATGAAGTGTATTTTGGGTTAGCCAAAAAAGTAAGGCTCCCTTCGGTTCCTTCTTCAATTTTAGCAAGTTTTGACACTTCTGCATCAGCATTTCCTTCAATTTCACCTTCTAAAAGTCCTGCTATTTGTGTTGCTGTAAATTTCATTTAGTAGCATTGTGGTTATAGATAATTGCCAAAAAAACAGATTAACCTGTTTTAAAAATTATATAGATTTGACAATAATCTCTGCAAAAATAGAAAAAAAGGATTAGTTATCGCTTTTTGGATAGCATAGATAGTATTTTACTACTTTTTCTGAAAGGGCTTTTAGGTTTACTTGGTCACTAGCTTTTGCCACATCTTTAATTTTACCATTTTTGGTCAATAAGTTAATCGTGTCTTTATCCATGCGGTATGCCTGATTTTGAATAGTACCCGTAAACACAAAATAAGCAGCTTCTTTTTCAGTTAAATTATGCTGAAGCATTACTTTATTCGTTTTCTTTTTTAATTTTTCTGAAGAAACCGGTTTCTTTTTCATTTTTATTTTCAGTAAGTCTCTATCGAGTAGCATTTGCGCAAGTGTTTTAAGGATAAAATCTTCTGAATTAACCCACGACTTCATAGCTGAGACAATATCATAATCATCAAGTTTAGCAAAAGTATTCAATACTTCTTTTGTAAACGTTTCTTTCGTTATGGCATGCTGTAGAAAAAAAGATAATGCGTTACTCGCAGGAAGATCAACTCCGTTATCAGTTAATTCTTTAGCTCGTTTTAATAATCGTAATAACAATTGCTCTGCTACAATTCCGGTTTTATGCAAATACACTTGCCAATACATCAAACGGCGAGCGATGATAAATTTTTCTACTGAATAAATCCCCTTCTCCTCTACTACCAGTTTATCTTTGTGCACATTCAACATGGTGATAAGCCGTTCTGAATTTACAGCGCCTTCTGAAACTCCTGTGTAAAAGCTATCCCGTCGTAAATAATCCAACCGATCCATATCCAGTTGACTTGAAATAAGTTGATGCAAGAATTTTCGGTCATATTCATCCTTGAAAATAGTGATGGCAAGCGTTAATCTGTTGTTAAAGTTTTGGTTTAACGCTTCCATAAATAACAACGAAATCTGTTCATGATTCACGCTTTCAACAATACTATTTTCCATCGCATGTGAGAATGGACCGTGACCAATATCGTGCAATAAAATGGCGATATAAATAGCCTCTTCCTCTTCTTCTGAAATGTCAATCCCCTTAAAACGAAGCACCTGCACTGCTTTTCGCATTAAAAACATAGCACCCAAAGCATGGTGAAAACGGGTATGATGTGCTCCCGGATACACCAAGTATGACATCCCCATTTGCGAAATTCTGCGCAGCCGTTGAAAGTATGGATGCTCTATTAAATCGAAAATGACAGTATTGGGAATGGTAATAAAACCGTAGATAGGGTCGTTAACTATTTTGAGTTTGTTACGTGATTTCAAACTTTAACTTTTAATTATATTGGCATTTTTCTTAGTGAAAAATATCAAGATTAGATTTGTTGCAAGATGACACTTCAGTAAAAAGTGATTTCAATAAATAAAAAAACAAATATACAATATGAGCGACATAAAAGTACTATGGGTAGATGATGAAATAGATTTGTTAAAACCGCACATTATTTTCCTTGAGAAAAAAAACTATAAAGTTACTACAGCACAAAGTGGAACCGAAGCTTTAGAGGAAATTAAAAAGGAAAATTTTGACATTGTTTTTTTAGATGAAAATATGCCTGGCTTAACAGGCTTAGAAACCTTATCTGAAATTAAAGAACATCAAGCATCCCTTCCAGTGGTGATGATTACTAAAAGTGAAGAGGAGTATATTATGGAAGAGGCAATCGGCTCTAAAATTGCTGATTACCTTATAAAACCGGTAAATCCTCACCAAATTTTATTGAGCTTGAAGAAAAACTTGGATCATTCGAGATTGGTTTCAGAAAAAACCACGTCCAGTTATCAGCAGGAATTCCGGAAAATTGCTATGGATATGTCCATGATTAATTCTTGGGAAGGCTGGGTAGATTTGTATCAAAAATTGGTTTACTGGGAATTAGAGCTGGAAGATATTGAAGATACCGGGATGTTTGAAATTCTTGAATCTCAAAAAACAGAGGCCAATACGCAGTTTTGCAAGTTCATTGATAAAAATTATCCTGAATGGTTTAAAGACCAAGAAGAGGCACCTGTTATGTCTCATACTCTATTTAGAGATAAAGTAATGCCACAATTAGAGGATAAAAAACCTACGTTATTGGTGGTAGTTGATAACCTTAGGTATGACCAATGGAAAGCCTTCGAGCCCTTTATTGCCAATGCCTATAAAAAAACAAGCGAAGAGATGTTTTGCAGCATTCTTCCTACTGCTACACAATATGCTAGAAATGCCATTTTTTCTGGCTTAATGCCAAGTGAAATGGAGAAACTACATCCGGATTTTTGGTTAAACGATACCGATGAAGGTGGAAAGAATATGTATGAAGACAAATTTTTAGAAGCCCAGCTAAAACGGTTTGGTTTAGACCTGAATTGGAGCTACCATAAGATTTCGAGTTTAAAACAAGGAAAACGCCTTGCCGAAAACTTTAAAAGTCATAAAGACGAAGATCTAACCGTATTGGTCTATAATTTTGTAGATATACTTTCCCACTCTAAAACTGAAATGGAAGTTATAAAAGAATTAGCTTCAACAGATAAATCGTACCGATCTTTAACGCAAAGCTGGTTTAAAAACTCTCCGTTGATGGATATTATTCAACAAGCATCTCAACTAGGCTTTAAGTTGATTATTACCACCGACCACGGAACCATTAACGTGAAAAACCCTTCAAAAGTTATTGGTGATAAAAACACTAGTTTAAATTTACGTTATAAAACGGGTAAAAGCTTAACCTATCAAGACAAAGATGTTTTGGCAGCCACTAACCCTAAGAACATCAATCTTCCTACTATAAATATGAGTAGTTCGTTTATTTTTGCAAAAGGAGACTTGTTTTTTGCCTATCCCAATAACTACAACCACTATGTTAGTTATTATCGCAACACCTATCAACATGGTGGTGTTTCTTTAGAAGAAATGGTGATTCCTTTTTCAGTGTTAGAGCCTAAGTAAATTAAATTTGTAAGAATTTTCCTTGTATTGTGTATTTCATCGAATAAATTAGTTATTTATCGGTTTTGCATGCTATATTTGATCGCAACCCAAAATTATGGAAATAACCTACACATTAGATAGTTTACAGCAACTAGCTGATACCATACTATCACAAGCCCAGAACAAACATTTGTTGTTCTATGGTGACATGGGTGTAGGTAAAACAACCGTTATCACAGCTTTAGCAAAACAATTAGGTGTTACTGACAACATCTCAAGTCCCACTTTTTCTTTAGTAAATGAGTACGAATCAAACGATGGGGCAATCTATCACTTTGATTTTTATAGAATAGAAGATGAAACTGAAGCTTTAGATATGGGGATTGAAGAATATTTTTATTCTGATAATTGGGTCTTTATTGAGTGGCCAGATAAAATAAAAACATTATTGCCAACAGATAGTACTAATTTAATATTAGAAAAAAACAAAAACGGAAGTAGAACTTTAACAATGACGCCAGTGAAATAAATTGTTACGATTACATATAACTTAATAGTTTCTTTTAAAATAGCCCCAAATCGCATTATTTTTAGAGCAGGATAATTATTGCCTAAAAAAACCTATAAAGATACGGGGAACTTAGTTGAAATACATGTTGAATTTTGTGATAGGTTTGTACTATTAACCTCACAAAAACTAAACATTATGAAATTATCAAAGTACTACTTAATCGTTGCAATTTTCGGAGCTGGTCTATTTTTCTCATGTACTCCAGAAAGTATTGAAGATGGACAAACAGAACAACAAGTTAGAAGAGACCAAATCAGAACTCCGCAAAACGGATAAAAAACCAAGGATTTTCGGGGGGGTTATTGTGCTTTTAATTGCAATAACCCCTTTCTTATTTTATTCTTACAAAAGTTTCCCAAACGATACCCAAGTTTTGGAAACTTCTTTTTTTACTATTAAAACCGCTTTTTTCTCTGTTAATACATATTTCTGGTTCGTCGTAGGGAAAATTATTCCACTTTACTTGCTTTTGTTATGGTTTTTTACCTGTAAACATTGGTGGCACTGGATACTCTTAATTCCTATTGCCATGTATGCTTTTCAATTATGGGGCATAGTAAATGAAAGTCAAGGTTTGGACGAATTAGAAATCTATTATATTTTACCTCTTATGATGATTTTAGTTCCGGCAGTTTATTTAATTAGAGCTAAATTATTTAACAAAGTACGAGGCGATGATTTGCAAGAGTTTGAAGAAGATCTACTAACCAAAAAAAGCATATGGCAACAGGTGAAAGACTTATTTCGGTAACCGTTATTTTTCTTTTTTCAGTATCACATTTAATATGTAACTTAGGGCTGCTAACCAATTTTTGCCATGACAGAGTCTAAGTCCCCATTTACCAAAGCCCAATTAATACCTCAAGAGGAAACCCTTGAAGTTACCCGCCAAAAGGGAGCCTTGTTTATAGGTATTCCCAAAGAAACCTATTTTCAGGAAAAACGTATCTGTTTAACTCCCGATGCCGTTGCTGCTGTTGTGGCCAATGGTCATAAAGTGTTAATTGAAAGTGGCGCCGGAAAAGAAGCTGGTTTTTCCGATAAAGACTATAGTGAAGCCGGAGCACAACTTACCAAGGACACAAAAAAAGTATTTGGCTGTCCATTTATATTAAAAGTAGAACCCCCTACCCTCGAAGAATTGGAACTCATCAATCCAAAAACAGTATTGATTTCTGCGCTTCAGCTTAAAACAAGACAGAAAAAGTATTTTGATGTGTTGTCCAAGAAAAAAATAACAGCTCTTGCTTTTGAATTTATTAAAGAGCAGGACCATACCTATCCAGCTGTAAAAGCTTTAAGTGAAATTGCCGGAACAGCTTCTGTATTGATTGCTTCAGAAATAATGGTGAATGCTAAAAAAGGAAACGGTTTGTTATTCGGAAACATTAGCGGAGTACCACCTGTGGAAGTTGTCGTTATTGGTGCTGGAACCGTTGGTCAGTTTGCTGTACGCTCTGCCATTGGGCTAGGTGCTAGCGTAAAAGTATTTGATAGTTCTATTACCAAATTACGCACGTTGCAGACTGCTATTGGGCAAACGTTCTACACCTCGACCATACAACCCAAAAATTTAATGAAAGCTTTACGCCGTTGCGATGTAGCTATTGGGGCGGTTCGAGGAAAAAATAGATCGCCAGTTATTGTAAGTGAAGCGATGGTGAAAAAAATGAAAAAAGGAGCGGTCATTATTGATGTGAGTATCGATATGGGCGGTTGCTTTGAAACTTCCGATATGACTAGCCACGATGCTCCTACTCAAATTAAACACAATGTGGTTCATTATGGCGTGCCTAATATTCCGGCACGATACCCAAAAACAGCCTCAATATCAATTAGTAATATTTTTACACCTTATTTATTGGAAATTGCTGAATGTGGCGGTCTAGAACAAGCGATCCGTTTTGATGGTGGATTAAAAAATGGTTTGTATTTTTACCGCGGCATTTTAACCAATAAAGCGGTTGCAAATTGGTTTGATATGTCCTACAGCGATATTAACTTGCTGTTCTTTTAATAATTTACCTATAAAATGTACTTTTTTAAATGAAATTAATTCACAGAATTGCCTATTACTTAGGGGGCTTTGGCATTGGCCTGATTATACTTTTCTTTTTTTTAAGCGGAAAAAAAACCTCTTGTGACTATAGTCCTAATGCTCGTACATTAAAAGATATAAGAAACAAAGAGCGCGCTTTTTCTGAAGAGACAATTCAGTTTTTAAAGCAAGAAAAGTTAGATACCGCAACAATTTCAAGAATGCTTATTAATGGCGATGTATTGTTTTCAGAAAGTAACACAGATTTAGATTCTTGTAAAATTTATAAAATTGAAGCTGATGTTTTAGATAAAAACTTAAAAATAACCGTTGAAAACTGTGAAGAAAAAGCAACCGTTCAAAAAATGGAAGCGGTTTTTGAATAGCTGAAAAATAATACTTTTTATAGTGTATAATGTTGGACTTAAATTTTCTATTTAGAATTTATTTCAGATCTTTTTCCAAATTGCCACATTAAAATTCCTCCAGTTAAAAACATCCATATGGCATAAGCTCCTATTGGAATACCCATTTCTACATTATTTAATATAGAAGTTGCAATTACAAGTGCTAAAGTTCCATTTTGTATGCCGCTCTCTATAGTAATTGAAATAGTGCTTTTTAAATTTAAATTAAATAATCTAGCTGTAAAATACCCTAACCCCATAGTCGCAATATTGAGCACTAAAGTAACAATTCCAGCTGCTTTCATTCCATCTACTAGTTTATCAGCATTGGCAGCTAATACTGCAATAAATACTATTATGAAGATTACTGTTGAGGCAATACGCATTGGTTTTTCCTTTCGTTTTGCAAAATTGATGTTGTAGTTGCGAATGAGCATTCCTATCGAAATAGGGATTACCGTAATTACCATTATTTGTAGTATCGTATCAATTATCGGTAACTTAATTATGACATCTGTATTAGTACCAAAGTACTCTAATGCATAAGATAGTATAAACGGTATTGTTAAGATACTTACCATACTAGCAATAGCAGTTAAAGTAACCGATAATGCAATATTCCCCCTACATACTTGTGTTATCAAATTACTAGTTGGACCGCCAGGACAGCTAGCTAAAATCATTAATCCGACTGCCATTACGGGATTTAGATTAAAAGCTATAGCGAGTGAAAATCCAATAATAGGCAAAAATATAAGTTGGTTAGTTAAACCAATTAAAATTGCTTTAGGATACTTTATAATTCTTGTAAAATTAGCAGGAATTAAAGTCATCCCCATGCCTAACATTATAATAGCAAGAGATAAGGGTAAAAACACTTTACTTATTAGTTCGGCGACATCCATAGCTTATTATTTTTATGCTTTTTTTGTACAGTAAACATATTGCTTACATTCACCATAGTCGCTTCCAAGTTACTTAAAACCTTCGTATTATTCCTTTCAGTTGGTATTTAGTATGTATATTATTAATGCCTATCAATTAATATTTAAATGAAAATGTCCAAATTATTCTAAAATTAATAGAATAATTTGGACATTTATTAATGTGAAAAAGTTTTTCGTTTAAAAAATTCCGCGTCGTTTACGTTCGTTTTTCAGTAGAATAAGTTCTCTACTCGTTTGCCCAGCTACCGAAGTGTTTTCTTCGGCGCGGCGTATTAAATAAGGCATGACCTCTTTAACCGGACCAAAAGGCATGTATTTGGAAACATTAAATCCCTCACTTGCTAAGTTGTAGCTTATATTATCACTCATACCGTATAATTGCCCAAACCATACACGTTCATCATTTTTTTCTAGCTCTTTTGTTTTCATGATTTCCATGGCCAAATAACAGCTCACTTCGTTGTGGGTACCTATATACAGCGTAATATCTTCTAAGTTATCTAGTATATATCGAGTTACTTGATTAAAATTATCATCAGTAGCTTGTTTACTTTCACAAATAGGTGTTGGGTATTGTTTTTCTTCAGCCCGCTCGTTTTCTTTCTCCATGTATGCCCCACGAACTACTTTAAAGCCTAACCTAAAACCTTTTTCTTTTGATTTTTTATGAAGCTTATGTAAATACTCTTCTCTATCCCACCGATAGCACTGCAGGGTGTTAAAGATTACAACCCGTTTTGTATTGTACTTTTCCATCATTTGCTCGCACAGTTCATCTGCAGCATCTTGCATCCAAGATTCTTCAGCATCAACTAAAAGAGAAACACCACATTCATCAGCCGCCTTACAAACAGTTTCATAGCGCTTTACAATTCGGTCCCACTCGGCTTCTTCTTCTTTCGTAAGCGTTTCGTTTTCAGTTTTTTTACGCCAAATTTCAAAACGACCTAATCCAGTTGGCTTAAATACAGAAAAAGGCATCGCTTCTTTGTTTTGGGCAAAACTAGTAAGTTCAACAATCTTATTCATTGTTTTATCAAACTGTGCTTCATCTTCTTGTCCTTCTACCGAATAATCTAATACTGAATACACATTTGCTTTGAATAAAGCATCAACTGTATTCATACAGTCTTCTTCACTTACACCACCGCAAAAATGATCAAATACAGTAGAACGAATCAAACCCTCAACAGGAAGATTAATATTCAAGGCAAATTTGGTAACTGCTGTACCTATTCGCACTAGAGGTTCGTTTGCAATCATCTTAAACAAGAAGTATGCGCGCTCCACTTCAGCATCAGACTTTAGCTTGAACGCGATTTCCGTATTATTGAAAAGTAAATTCGTTTCCATATAAAAATAATGTGCGCAAATATAGTTAGATTTGACACTATAAAAACAGCTGAAAATCACTTTTTACCACATAAAACATTATAATTTAGTTGTAACAGAACACGATTAACAACAACCTTCTGAAACAAAGGAAAGTACAGTGGTTAGCTAACTTTTTAAATATGAAAGAAATTAAGAAAAATGAAGGATCTGTTTATGGTGATGAAAATGCTTGGAATGCTTTTATAAACCAAATCAACGATCTAAACCCCACAAAAACATTTGTTTTAACCGATGAAAACACAAAACAACACTGTCTCCCTTATTTTTTAAGTAAAACTCAATTTGATAAACAACCCGAAGTGCTTACCATTTCGGCAGGAGAAGTCCATAAAAATATAGCAACCTGTGTTACGCTGTGGAACAAACTTTCTGAAAGAGGAGCCGACCGCAATAGCCTACTAATTAATTTAGGCGGTGGTGTGGTTACAGATCTTGGTGGTTTTGTGGCTTGTACCTTTAAACGAGGCATCCCATTTATTAACATCCCTACTTCCCTATTGGCGATGGTCGATGCTTCGGTAGGGGGTAAAAATGGAGTTGATCTTGGGAGTTTAAAAAACCAAGTTGGAGTTATAAAAAACCCAATACAAGTAATTCTTGACACTGAATTTTTAAAAACACTCCCAAAACCACATATAGCCTCTGGTTTGGCAGAGATGCTCAAACACGGTTTAATTTATTCAGAAGAATACTGGAACAGCATACAACATTTTGATGTAACTGATAAAATTAAAGCAAAAGACCTAATTTGGGAGTCTGTGTTAATTAAAAACAAAGTGGTAACGGAAGATCCTTTTGAAAAAAGTAGAAGAAAAACCTTAAACTACGGTCATACGCTTGGCCACGCCATTGAATCATATTTTATGGATGTTTCAGCCAAGGATTCTTCTAAAAAAGAATTGCTACATGGAGAAGCTATTGCTATTGGGATGATACTAGCAAACTATATTTCGCATAGGCTCTGCTCCTTTCCGAAGGAAAAATTAGATGAAATATCCACTGTAATATTAGCTAAGTTTGAAAAAGTAGTTTTTAGCGATGAAGCTATCGAAGAAATAATAAACTTATTAATTTTTGATAAAAAAAACAGCGGAGGAGTTATTTATTTTGTATTACTAAATGATATAGGCAATTACAAAATAAATTGTACGGTACCTAATGACGTAATTCGTGACGCCTTTAATTATTATGAAAAAATTTAAAAATTAGTTTTTAAATACCAATAACTCTTTTATTTTTGAAACTATAAATACACAACCCAACAACAGTAAACGCAATGAAACGAGTTATTGTAGATTTTAAAAAATTGACCCCAGAAATACTATCGTTATTAGTTGAAAAATATCCTGATGGGTATGATGACGACCACGTAATACGATTTAAAAATGCAAAAAATGAAACGGTAGATGCTGTTGAAGTACGTACTGAAGACTCTATTTATTTGGTAAAAGTAAGTTCAAGACTTGAAGATACTATGGCTAAATTTGAAGAGGATGATTACGATGTTGAAGATTACACCGAACCAATAAGCGAAATCCCTGAGAAGTCAATACCTGGTGACGAAGAAGAATAGACAATAAAAAAAAGAGGCGGAAATTCCGCCTCTTTTTTTTATTATTTCAATTTGTTATTAAGCGTGTTGTAACTCATGCTTACCTTCTTTAATCTCTTCTATTAATTTTGAATTAAACGCTGGTAAGTCATCTGGATTTCTACTAGTAACGAATCCTTCATCTACAACTACTTCTTCGTCTACCCAATTAGCTCCTGCATTGATTAAATCGTCTTTGATAGAATTGAAAGAAGTCATTTTTCTTCCCTTCACTACATTTGCAGAAATCAATATTTGAGGGCCGTGGCAAATTGCTGCTACAGGTTTCTTTTGTGCGAAAAAGTCTTTGACAAAGTTTAATGCGTTTTCATTTCTACGAAGTTTGTCAGGGTTTATAACTCCACCTGGCACAACTAAAGCATTATATTGATTCGCATTTACACTATCAAGTGTTTTATCTACATTATAATCATTGCTCCAATTTCCGTTATCCCACGCTTTAATGCTTCCGGTATTTTCGCTAACGATATCAACGGTAAAACCTTCTTTTTCCATCGCTTCTTTCGGTGATTTCAATTCAGATTCTTCAAATCCGTCTGTTGCAATAATTGCTATTCTCTTGTCCATAATTTTTTTGTTTTTATTAATTTTTCTTTTACACTAAGATACTAGTATAGACAAGGGTTCACAAATGATTGGTATTAATGTTCTATTAAAGCATCGTTAAAGTTCGTTAGAGATCTATATTATTCTTTAGGGATTTTGCTTTATTATGGTCTTCCTTTAATTTACTCTTATACGCTCTAAGCTCTTCAAGTTCTTTTTCATATGACAATGTAGCGTGTTTAGTGGGAGATATTTTAATATTTTTATACAGCGCCCAGTTTACAGTCAATTCGGCTCCAAAAAAAAGAATAAGACAGGTGTAGTAAACCCACAGTAAAATAAGAACTACACTTCCAGCAGCTCCATATACCGACGCTGGGTTAGATTGTGAAAAGTAAAATCCGATTAAATATTTTCCTACTAAAAACAACAACGATGTTAGAAAAGCACCTAAAATAGTTGTTTTCCATTTAATCTTCACATCGGGTAAAATAGTGAATATAGAAGCAAATAAAGCCGTAATGAATACCTGTGATATTAAGAAATTTAGAATGCTTACCATAACTGATGAAACTTCAGAATAATAAGCACTTACATAATTACTCAAGGCTGAAATCGCAGCTGAAATAAATAAGGTTATTAAAAGTAACAGTCCAATAGCTAAGACCACTCCAAAGGATGTAGCCCTTCTTTTAAGCATATTCATAAATCCTTCTTCCTTAGCGCGGACGCTCCAAATATTGTTTAACGCTTTCTGAAGTTGAAAAAAAACACCTGTTGCTGCAAAAATTAACATCCCAATTCCAAGAATAACTGTAATTAACGAACTATCTTCAAGAGCTGCATTGGAAATCATAGTTTCGATTGCTTCAGCACTACCCTGCCCTATTAAACCTCCTATTTCGCTAGTTATTCTTCCTTGTACAGCCTCACGACCGTAAAATATACCGGCAAAATGAACCGTTATCATTAATAAAGAGGGTAATGAAAACAAAGCATAGTATGCAATTACAGCACTTTTTGCCCATGGATCATTTTTATCCCAGCTTACATACGTTTTCTTCAAAAATTTAAAGAACTTCATTATATATATCGTTCTTTAATAATATTTATGTGGTGTAAATCATGACCACAAATAATATATCCTGATGCTATGACTGATAGTGGCTTCCCATCTGCTGTTCCAATTTTATTCAGTATATCTTCAGAAAAACTTTCAAAAAGTGCTATCGTAGCTGCGCGCACACTCACATACTCGCTTATTAAACTTTTAATAGAACGATTATTTGCATTAGAGTTCTTTGCAAAAAGATTTTCATCATAACCTTTTAATTTTACCTGGTTAGATCGAGCTATTTGTAAAGCACGGTAACTAAATACCCGTTCGGTATCTATTACATGTAATAAGACTTCCTTTGGTGTCCATTTTCCTTCTGCATATTGATAAGCCCAAATATCTTCGGGTAGTGATTCATAAAACCCTTTTGATTTTGAGATCCCAGATTTTAAAGCTTTTTTTAATGGATGCTCAACAACTAAATCTATATACCTTTTAAAATAAGAGTGGTAATGCGATGTTGGTATTGTCGTTTCCATAAAAATCTTGTTTTAAATATTAAAGATAAAAAAACCCTTTGCATTAAAACAAAGGGTTAACTAAATTATAGTATTGATATTGTTTTTATTTTATATCCATAAAAATAGAATGCATTAATCGTTTTTTGTCATTAATACTTTCTTCTAATGAAATCATTGTTTCTGTACGTGTAACACCTTCAATATCATCTATTTGATAAATAATATTTTTAGCGTGACTAGTATCTTTTGCTCTAATTTTACAGAAAATATTAAACTTGCCCGTAGTAACGTGAGCAACAGTTACAAAAGGGATTTCGTTAATACGCTCTAACACAAATTGTGTTTGCGAGGTTTTTTGAAGAAACACCCCAACATATGCTATAAAGGAATATCCTAATTTTTTATAATCCAATTTAAGCGAAGATCCTGTGATAAATCCTGCATCTTCCATTTTTTTAACACGTACGTGTACTGTTCCTGCAGAAATTCCTAATTTTTTTGCGATGTCAGTAAAAGCTGTTCGTGTATTCTCGATAAGCATATCAAGAATTTTGTGATCTGTTTCGTCTAATTTAAATTTTGCCATAGCTCTTTATTTTTTTGGAGTGCAAAAATAGTAAGTTTTTCATAAAAAAAGAACACATTTATTGAAAAATAATTTCTTTCCCATTATTTTTATAATGAATTGTTAAAACTTCTTCGTCAATAACAACTTTTTGTTGAGAATTTATTAATATTTCTTCATTACAAAGATCGATTTCTTTATGTCCATTATAATTCATTAAACCGCTAACTTCTTTTATAATAGGGATTAACTGAATTTTTTCATTAATAAGTTCTTCTTTATATTGAATTGCAATCGATACTGATTCTTTTTCTTGTTCTACTTGTGCATTTCTTAAAATAATATCACAAAAATTCTTTTTGTTTTCAGGAATATTAAAATAGCTATTATAATCTATAACCTTATTTCCTTCTAAAGTAATAGTAAATAGCTCCAACAGAGAATAAAAAATATACTCCCGTGTTTTTTCCCGATGATAATCGTTTTGATAATGTCCTGCTTCAAACAAAATGGTCGGTATTCCAGCTGCGGTAAAGCTATCCCCTACACAATTAATATTAAAAGAGTCATCATAACGCCCTATTTGACCGGGAATATATTTTTGTAGCACACTATTCATCTTTACAATAAGCCTCATCGCCGTTTGACGTGTTTTTGTAATAGTACGATCGGTATCAGCAGAAGGTGCTAAAAACGATATTGTTGCCGGTTTATCATTCTCCAAGCCATATATGGTACGTTGATCATGAAGGTTTAGGCATAAATCAGGCTTTATTTCGTTGAAAAGGTCGTATAAAAGTTGGCTTTCTTTTTGAGTTAGGTTTTTTGCATCCCGGTTTAGATCAACTTCATTAGCATTTTCTCGAGTATAAGCCTCAGCACCATCTGGATTTAATATAGGAACTAGGTAAAGCGTATAAGTATCTAGAAATTGTTTTTTTTCTTTCTGAAACAATTCTTTTTGATCTATAAACTTTAAAAAGTCTAAAACAGCTTTTGTAGTCGTCGATTCATTTCCATGCATTTGTGACCAAGCTAAAATTTTTGTAGCTCCATTTCCAATTTTTAAAACAGGAATTTCTTTTCCTTTTTCTGAAACCCCCATTTTATAAATTACAATTTCTGAGTTGTTATTTATAAGCGGCATTACATTTTTTAAGGTAATATAACGCCCTTTAACAGGAGCTAAAAAATTGGAATGATATGCTTCTTGTATTGTCATAACTTTAATTCTGTTGACAAAGTTAAACAACCGTTTGTTTACAATAGTAAACAGTGAGTTTATTTAATTATGAGGACACTTGTAAACAAATAATTACATAAAACCGCTAAAACCCAAGTTAATTTAACACTGATTAAATAACTTAACTATAAATATTACTTTTTCAGATAATTACATATCATCATATAATTTAAAACTTTAATTAAAACAGGTCTTTATAATGTTTAATTTGGTGTTGTTCTTGTAATATTTTACATTTGTAAACGTTATAATGTTTTGAATTATGTTACAATGGTAAACAGCGAAGATTTTACTAAAAGGCTTGAAAAAATCATGGATTTTTATGGGTTGTCTGCTACTGCTTTTTCTGAAGCAATAGATTTTAACCGTTCCACTATTTCACATTTACTTTCAGGTAGAAATAAACCCAGTCTTGAATTTGTTATGCAAGTTGTCCAGAAATTTCCAGAAGTAGAATTGTATTGGTTGCTAAACGGAAAAGGCTCCTTCCCTACGCAAAAAGAAAACGAAGAACCAGTTGTTGATATAAAAAAAAGTTCAATAAGCAATATACCTAAAGAGGCTTTTCGTGAAGAGAGTATATCTGGTAAAGAAACTGAAATAGATAAAATCGTAATTTTCTATAAAGATGGAAGCTTTAAAGCCTACGAAAATTAAAAGCCACGAATTAATCCAGCAATTATCTATTAATAATTCCTAATAAAGCATTTCAAAATTGTTTTAAAATGCGGAAATTTGCATAGAAACTAATTTTATGCGTTTACTCTCCTCAATTTTCCTGTTATTTATATTAGTAGGCTGCTATCAGCCCGAAAGAAACTGCGAAAAATTTAAAAATGGAACTTTTGAGTTTAAGGCATTAGTGGGCACTGAGCTTCAGACAACCACTTTTATGCGTAACGACTCGATAGAAATAGACTACTATCAAGGAAAAGCAGATACATCAAGCGTACGATGGATTAATGATTGTGAATACATCGTGCAAAAAATTAATCCTAAAAATCGTTCTGAAGAAAAGGCCATTCACATGAAAATCCTAACGACTGATGGCGATGAATATACTTTTGAATACAATATTGTTGGACAAGAAAAAAAACAAAAAGGAACTGCAACTAAGGTAGAAAGCAGTGAAATTTAAAAACGTATCCAACCTGAGGCTCTACGTGATGTTTATGTAATTAGTACACATCTAATATCAAGCACCCTGCTTATCTTATTGTTTCTTTTTCAACATTGCATTCTGTTCTTCCATTAATTTTTCAATATTGGAAAGCAACTCAATGTTTTTAGGGGTTTCCACCGTTTTATTTTTAGGATCTTCCGATTTTTTCTTGAAGCGGTTAATAAACTTGATAACCACGAAAATGGTAAAAGCTATGATAACGAAATCTATCAATACCTCCATAAGCTCTCCATAACCAATGGCAACTTCATCAACGCCTTCAGCAGCTTGACGAAGGATGTATTTTTTATCACCCAGCCTAACATCATCGGTCAATAAGGAAAGCGGCGGCATCACCACTTTTTTCACTAAAGTACTAACCACATTATTAAAAGCGGTACCAATAATGATCCCGACCGCCATATCGATCATATTGCCTTTTATAGCAAAATTTTTAAACTCCTGATATAAACTTGCCATATATGTTCTAATTTTAATTACTCAAATAAAGAAGTTTGCCCTTCTCCATCATTACCCTCTCCTTCTGAGTCGTTTTCCCCTTCTGAAACAGATTCTTCATCAACTACGTCTATATCCTTTTCAGTAACCTCTTTTGGAGGGTCGTAAGGTAACGCGTCTAATGTGTTAATTTCAAGAACTTTTTCTTTAGTCAATTGATTTCCTAAAGCGGTTATGCCTTTAACAGCGATAAATTCTTCCAAGTTTAGTTCCAAATTATCTTCCCGTTCTTTCCCGCGTTGCTTCACAAAGACTACTTCGGCCATAGGACGATATTCTGTGAATATTTTTTCGAGATAAGACTTTGGATGGTCTGAAATAATCACTTCTTCTTTGTCTGGATTTTCTACTAAAAAGCGTTTTACATAAAAGAGTTCTTTTTCGCCGTCCCAATAAATAGCTGAGAGCGGTTTTTTTGGCTCCCATTTTTCGAGTACGATCATATCGTCATCGAAACGTAACGTAAGTTCAGGTACCGCCGTTTTAACCGTTCCATCTTGGTTTACAATTAGTAATCTGTCTTCACTTCTAAACTGCCCTAATAGTTCGCCTCTGTCATCCATATTAAGTCGTTTAACAGTTTCGTCAAACCAAATTTTTCTGGGTTTTAAAGTGGATAGTCCTTTCTCCTTCAATTCAACTCGTTTAACGGGATACTTTGTAACAATATTTCCTTTAGAGTTTCTTCCTTTTACATTTTGATCAGCAAAATCGAGATCAAATTTTAATTTTTTAATGTTGCCTTTTTGCCTTAATAGGATAGTGACCACTTCGGCTTCGCCATTAGGGTTTGCAGTAAAGTATAGCACTTTACTTCCTTTAGTGCCTTGTGTAAGGTCATAATCACGGTCGCGCGTCATCGAAGTGACTGAGAAACGTTTTACATACGTAGTTCCGTTTTTTCCGTCACGGTAAATCATATTGTAAATACGACGTTTGTCTTTCTTTTTATAGACCGCTACGTGAATAATGTTTTTCCCAATAAAAGTCTTTGTATCAACTTTTGTGACCATCATCTTCCCTTCTTCGGTAAATACAATAATATCATCTATATCACTACAATCAGTTACATATTCATCGCGACGAAGGCTCGTGCCAATGAAACCTTCCTCTCTATTTACATATAATTTTGTGTTTCTAATTACAACTTTTGTCGCTTCAATATCTTCAAAAACACGAATCTCCGTTTTACGCTCTTTTCCTTCACCGTAATCCTTTTTAAGGCGTTTAAAGTAATCTATTGCGTACTCAATCAGGTTTTTTAAGTGATGCTTTACTTCAGCGATATTATCTTCCAGTGCATCAATCTTTTGTTGCGCTTTATCGATGTCAAATTTTGAAATTCGCTTAATTCTAATTTCGGTTAACCGAACGATATCTTCTTCGGTAATGGCACGTTTTAAATGCGTAATGTGTGGTTTTAAACCTTCGTCAATCGCTTTAATTACACCTTCCCACGTTTCTTCTTCTTCTATATCACGATAGATTCTATTTTCAATAAAAATACGCTCTAAGGAAGCAAAATGCCATTGCTCTTCATATTCATCAAGTTTTATTTCCAGCTCGCTTTTAAGTAGTTCTACAGTTCTATCGGTAGAACGACGAAGCATTTCAGAAACCCCCACAAATAACGGTTTGTTGTCTTCAATGACACACCCTAAAGGTGATACGGAGTTTTCACAACTGGTAAAGGCGTATAACGCATCGATTGTCTTGTCTGGTGAAATCCCACTTGGAATGTGCACCAATATCTCTACTTCGGCAGCCGTGTTGTCTTCAATTTTTTTGACTTTTATCTTGCCTTTTTCATTGGCTTTTAAAATGGAGTCGATTAAAGAAGATGTTGTGGTGGCATATGGTATTTCGGTAATAACCAGTATGTTTTTATCGTATTGGCTAATTTTTGCACGGCTTCGTATTTTACCGCCGCGAACCCCGTCTTTATAGTCAGTTGCGTCCATGATTCCCCCAGTAGGAAAATCGGGAACTAACTGGAAGCGTTTTCCTTGTAGGTGTTTAATTGAAGCATCGATTAACTCGATAAAATTGTGTGGTAATACCTTTGTGGAAAGCCCTACTGCAATACCTTCGGCTCCTTGAGCTAACAATAACGGAAACATTACTGGCAAGTTGATTGGTTCTTTTTTACGACCATCATACGAAGCTTGCCAACCGGTTATTTTTGGATTATAGACTACATCGAGTGCGAATTTTGAAAGCCGAGCTTCAATATATCGGGAAGCCGCGGCACGATCACCTGTCAAAATGTTTCCCCAGTTACCTTGGGTATCGATTAATAAATCTTTTTGCCCAATTTGCACCATGGCATCGGCAATACTGGCATCACCGTGTGGGTGATACTG
This sequence comes from Marixanthomonas ophiurae, assembly GCF_003413745.1. Classification (NCBI taxonomy): domain Bacteria; kingdom Pseudomonadati; phylum Bacteroidota; class Flavobacteriia; order Flavobacteriales; family Flavobacteriaceae; genus Marixanthomonas; species Marixanthomonas ophiurae. The sequence goes on from NZ_QVID01000002.1 coordinate 800,920, forward strand.
CATGGTGTGCCCTACAATATTGGCAACTTTATTATAACGACCATCATCCAAATCTTTCATAGAATGCATGATACGCCGTTGCACAGGTTTAAAACCATCTTCTATTGCTGGTACAGCACGCTCCAAAATCACATAACTGGCATAATCTAAAAACCAGTCACGGTACATACCCGTGACTTTCGTGATGGTCTCACTATTTTCGGTGGGTTCCTCCTGTGGGTTTAATTCTTCTTCGTTTGGGGTATTTTCTTCCGCCATGTATTAATATTGGGCTGCTCGCGCAGCATTGTTTTAATTTTTATTTCTGAATGATATAGGCTCCGTTTTCAGGTTGTATTTCTTCACCGTTCAATTTAAATTTTTCAATCGATAGTACATCAAAACATTTACCCGGATTTAACTTTAATGTTAAGTTTAGTATTTCAGACTCTTCATCATTTAGGTTTAAAGAGTAATCTTCTTCTGATTCGAATTGCTCAATAAAAAGAACAATAGCCATTTTATCATCACCTTCAGAAAAATCTAAAAAAAGTGTATCTGTACCTCTTGTCAATGTTATTTCAGAAGGTTTGAATACATTATCTTCACCTAAAAGAGAAACACCTTCACTATCTTCAATTGATATAAATGCTATTGGTTCTACCGGAGAAACAAGAGCACAATCACTATAGTTGTCTTTACTACAAGAAGCAAAAATAAATAGTAAAATACTTAATAATAAAGGTGTTACTTTCTTCATTTTCAACCTACTGTTATGATGCTGGTTCAACTTCGTCCAACTCTACTTTAAGATTTTCAATAATAAATTCTTGCCTGTCTGGAGTGTTTTTACCCATGTAAAACTTCAACAATTCATCAATACTCATCGCTTTGTCTAGCATAACAGGATCTAACCGAATGTTATCACCAATAAAATGCTGAAATTCATCTGGTGAAATTTCACCCAATCCTTTAAATCGGGTTGTTTCAGGTTTGGGTTTCAATTTTTCAAGGGCGTTTCTCTTTTCTTCTGGAGAATAACAATAAATGGTTTCTTTTTTATTACGAACCCTAAACAAAGGCGTTTGCAAAATATATAAATGACCTTGTTTGATTAATTCTGGGAAAAACTGAAGGAAAAACGTAATCAACAATAACCGAATATGCATCCCATCTACATCGGCATCGGTCGCAATCACAATGTTGTTGTAGCGAAGGTCTTCCATGGAATCTTCAATGTTTAAAGCAGCTTGCAACAAGTTGAACTCTTCGTTTTCATATACGATCCTTTTGCTCATATTGTAGCTGTTGAGCGGCTTTCCTCTCAAAGAAAACACAGCTTGAGTGTTTACATCCCGACTTTTGGTAATACTTCCACTTGCTGAGTCGCCCTCTGTAATAAACAAGGTGGTCTCTAAACGACGTTCTTTTTTCATATCGCCTAAGTGCACCCGGCAATCCCTTAATTTTTTATTGTGCAGACTTGCTTTTTTGGCTCGGTCACGTGCCAGTTTTCTAATCCCTTTTAAATCTTTCCGCTCACGTTCGGCCTGAATTATTTTTTTCTGAATGGCATCTGCCACTTCAGGGTTCTTATGCAAATAATTATCTAGGTATGTTTTTACAAAATCGTTTATGTAGGTACGTACCGTGGGTAACTTTCCGCCCATATCAGTCGAGCCCAATTTTGTTTTAGTCTGACTTTCAAAAACAGGTTCCATCACTTTGATGCTGATGGCCGAAACAATCGACTTTCGTATATCGCTGGATTCGTAATTTTTGCCGTAATATTCACGGACGGTTTTTACAATACTTTCCCTAAATGCGGCTTGATGAGTCCCTCCTTGTGTGGTGTTTTGTCCGTTTACAAAACTGTGGTATTCTTCGCTGTATTGAGTTCTACTGTGGGTTAAAGCAATCTCAATGTCTTCTCCCTTTAAATGAATAATGGGATACAACATATCTTCTTTGGACATTTTATCTTCAAGCAGATCTTTCAGCCCATTTTCAGATTTAAATTTTTCACCGTTAAAATCTATCGTAAGTCCTAAATTAAGATATACGTAGTTTTTCAGCATTTTTTCTACATACTCGTTTCGGTATTTAAAGTTTTTAAAGATGGCCTCATCAGGGATAAAGTCAATTCGGGTACCTTTTCGTTTTCCGGACTCTTCAATATCTGCATCATTTTTAAGTTCGCCTAAGCTAAACTCTGCAGATTTGTGTTGTCCATCACGTATGGATTCTACCTTAAAAAAGGAAGAAAGTGCATTTACGGCTTTAGTACCAACACCATTTAGACCAACAGATTTCTTAAAAGCACGGGTATCGTACTTACCACCGGTGTTCATTTTTGAAACCACATCGACCACTTTGCCCAACGGGATGCCCCTTCCATAATCACGTACCTTTACCTCTTGGTCCTTTATACGTACCTCGATAGTTTTACCAGCCCCCATCACAAACTCATCTATACAGTTATCCATCACCTCTTTAAGTAAGATGTAAATACCATCGTCTGGAGAAGAACCATCTCCTAATTTTCCAATATACATACCAGGACGCATACGGATATGTTCCTTCCAGTCTAACGACCTAATATTATCTTCAGTGTATTTTGTGTCTGCCATAAAAAACGTGAATATGCCCTAAATATAGGGTTTAAGCTTTAATTTTTAAACCAAAAAGGTCGAAAGTAATTAACAATAATTTATAGGGTATTGTTAGTAAGATTTGGAGATCATTTTTCTGAAATAGTACTACCATTTTCCTGATGTCGAAAATATTAAAATTATTACAAAAATACGACCTTGTTTTGATGACTTAAATTGTTTTTTATAACTTCAAAAGAATTTCGAAAATAAGCTATGGAATTTATTGACTACTACAAAGTTTTGGGACTTACCAAAAGTGCAACAGCTGCCGAAATAAAAAAGGCATACCGAAAATTAGCGCGTAAATACCATCCAGACATTAACCCAAACGACAAGGAAGCCCAGCAGAAGTTTCAACGTATAAATGAAGCCAATGCAGTTTTAAGCGATTCTGAAAAACGTAAAAAATACGACAAATACGGAAAAGACTGGGAACACGCTGATGCCTACGAAGAAGCCCAACGCCAACAACAAGCGTCCGGTGGTTCTGGCGGTGGTCAACAACGCACCTACACTTCGCGTGGTGGTAATTTTGATAACAGCCAGTTTTCAGACTTTTTTGAATCTATGTTTGGAGGAGGAGGATTTTCAGGTGGAAGTCAACGCACCCATACGCAGTTTAAAGGTCAGGATTTCAACGCTACGCTACGCTTGAACCTTACCGATGTATTGACTTCAAAAAAACAAACCATTAGCTTGGGCGAAAAGAAAATACGCTTGACCATACCAGCTGGAGTTGAAGATGGACAATCTATAAAAATAAAAGACTATGGTGGAGAAAGTCCTGGCGGTGGCCCAAAAGGTGATCTTTTTATCACTTTTGAAATTATAAATAATACAAAATTTAAACGTGTTGGCAAAAACCTCTACCAAACCCACGAAATTGATCTTTACTCGGCCTTATTAGGAGGTAAGGAAACAATCGACACATTAACCGGGAAAGTAAAGCTGACTGTAAAACCAGAAACACAGACTGGCACCAAGGTTAAATTAAAAGAAAAAGGAATGCCAGTGTATAAAAAAGAGGGACAATTTGGCGATCTTTTTATCACCTATCAAGTTGTCTTGCCCAAAAACCTTTCGAAAGAAGAAAAAGAACTGTTCACCAAACTTTCTAAATTACGTTAATTATGGCACATTCTAATTACATACAGGTAACTACCTATTGCAAACAGACGAATATAGACCGTGATTTTGTCCATGCTTTAGAGCAATATGGCCTAATTGAAGTTAAAATCACCCAAACGGAACCCGAAATAGCCGAAGATGACATAACCGAAATAGAACGTATGTTTCGCCTCCACAAAGAGCTTGGCATTAATCTAGAAGGGATTGATACCTTGAACAACCTATTAAAGCGAATGCGTAGGATGGAAACAGAACTGTTTCAATTAAAGCAACGTCTTAAATTGTATGAATAATATTTTATTGGTTTTTAAAAGATTTTGTTTTTGGGCTTTTGTATAAGGTTATAAAAACTCCGAGTCTTTCAAAGGTTTTTATTTCTTCCCAATTTTTACGTAATGTTATAATAGTTGCATCATCAGTATCATTTTCAATATTTGAAAAAATTACGTATTGGTTCGTGTCCAAATTTAATGAAGAAAAATTTTCGTGTATTGAATCCTTTTTAGAAAGCCTTGCCAATGCCCTTCCGTTAAAGGTTAAATTAGTACCCACATTAGAAGGGGCAATCTTTTTTTCTTCTAGGTAATTCAACATTTTTTCTTCTTTTTCAAAGTAACCAATATATGCCAAACTACTATCCCAAGCTTGTGAAATGGTTGCAGGATAAATCCAGAAGTGTCCCGAAATTAACCCTGCTGTGACTAATATCATGATGCTATTTCTTATTTTTTTCTTGATTGAAATAGTGAATAATAAGTTAATGAAAAGTATGGCAGCCAAAATATAGCAAATCATTAAATAACGTGGCCCCATAGGGTTGCTAAACGGTACAAAGCCCAAAAAGAAAACTACAGTAAAAACCAACAATGCAATCCCTATTTTTTGAGAGTTTACATCTAATGATCGTTTTTTGTTTTTGTAATATTTCAGAAGAAATAAAACCATGGGAATCCATAAAAACACGCGACCAAAATCTAAAATATTCTTCACAAATGCTGCAATGTTTTTTATAATACTAAAACCAGTCACCGCCTCTCTATGTTTAGAAAAATTTTCGTTTCTGGTTATCAACACCCAACCCAACTCAGTGTATTGAAAAATTAGAAACACTACAAAACATAGAGTTGCAGTGCAATACGAGCGGATCATTTTTTGGTTCCATACTAATAATCTTTTTCTGTTATAAATAACATGAATAAGAATTAAAGCAACAAAACAATAGATACCACGCAAATTAGTAAGTAATAGTCCTGTTAATGCAAATGCGTATAGCAACCATCTATTCTTCTGCAAGGCATTGAAGGACAACAGTGTGAAGAACAATAACATCATATCATTATTCAAACTGGTGGTTTGTGCGACAAGCGTGGGGTCTAAACAAACCAATAAAAAAAGAAAAATAGGAACCGTAGCAACAAAGTTTCGCTTGCAAACAATTAAAATCTGATAGAAAACACCCAAATTTATCAATAATAAAAGTAGTCTGGATGACCATAATACCTGACCGAAGAGTTTCCAAAAAATTGCTAGACTCGTAATCCATAATGGTGGATGGCCAGAGGAGTATTCGGTTGGAAGGATTAGACTTGAAAAGTTAGTGTTATATATCCAAGTAGCTCTTGAAGCTTTACTTATACCGTCCCAAAAAAAAGGTAAATCCTTAAAGATTATAAATTCAATTAATAGAAGTGCAGCTACGAATATATACAGTAAGATTTCTTTTCTATTCATCGTATTTTAAAAGTGCTACGAATATACTGTTAATATTAAATTTCCTATTAATTCTACTCTGCTTTTCAAAAATGTATTATAAAAAGTCTTTAAGAGAATGTTAAAACAAAACTAATTACTTTAAGATAATGATATATTTAATGATTATGAAAAAAACCACAACTACCCTACTGTTACTATTAATCAGTTTCACAACCTTTTCGCAAACAAAAGACTCACCCTATGAATGGGATTGGGTTCGAGACGGTATTTGGACTGGTGCTGCATTAGGAACCACTGTTACAGGATATTCATTAATTATTGGAAAAGATGATATAACAGAAGCTAAATTACAACAAGAGGTTGCCAATCAAGATAACATCAATTTTATTGATAAATGGGCGGTTGGATATGAATCTGAAGCTGCTATTGGGCAAAGTAATATACCTTTTGCAATGTCATTTGCTTCTCCATTTGTATTACTTTTTGATGATGAAGTAAATGAGCACACTGCACAAATACTTGGTCTGTATTTAGAAAGCCTTTCTACCACAGCGGGGTTATATACGGTTACCGCTGGTTTGGTAAACCGTAGTAGACCTTATGTATATAACGAAGATGTTTCGCTTGAAAGGCGATTAATCAATAATGGTCAACGTTCTTTTTATTCAGGACATGTAGCGGCGGCGGCAACTGCTACCTTTTTTGCAGCAAAAGTATATAGTGATTTTAACCCAGATAGTCCTGCAAAAGTATGGGTTTGGGCTGGAGCAGCCACCATACCTGCTGCTGTTGGATATTTTAGAATTAAAGCTGGACAACATTTTTTAACAGATGTCCTTTTAGGCTATGGTCTTGGAGCGGTTACTGGATATTTTGTGCCAGAATTACACAAAACAGATGACAGCGTTATTGAAGTAGTTCCAAGTGCTGGAATGTCTGCCACCGGAGATATCTATAGAGGTATTGGACTGCAAATGACGTTTTAGATAGAATATAGATCATTTGCTGAGTGAATATGGAGTATAGACTTAGCATTTAAAAAAGGATTAAATTAAAATCGTGTGATGTAATTTCTCCTTTCAGCCGAAATGGCTGTTTTACACATTAAATCTAAAGTGCATCACATCGCCGTCTTTTACAATGTACTCCTTCCCTTCTATTCCTAACTTTCCAGCATCACGAACTTTGGCTTCGCTACCATAGGTTACAAAATCGTTATACTTAATTACCTCAGCACGGATAAATCCTTTTTCAAAATCGGTATGGATAACACCCGCAGCTTGTGGGGCAGTTGATCCTACAGGAATAGTCCAAGCACGGACTTCTTTTTCACCAGCTGTAAAATAAGTTTCCAAATTAAGCAATTTATAGGCGCTACGAATTAATTTTGCGGAACCTGGTTCTTCCAAACCTAAATCTTCCAAAAACATTTGGCGTTCGTCAAAGGTTTCCAGTTCAGTAATATCGGCTTCAGTACCTACGGCTAAGATAATCACTTCGGCATTTTCATCTTTTACAGCTTCTTTAACTTGCTCTACATATTTATTCCCAGAAACGGCTGCATCTTCATCTACATTGCAAACGTACAAAACAGGCTTGTCGGTTATAAACTGAATTTGATCAACAAACTCTTCCCGTTCTGAATCGGTAAGTTCGATTGCCCTTACAGAAATACCTGCTTCAAGTCCTTCTTTTACCTTTAATAAAGCTGTTTCTTCTTTTTGAGCTTCTTTATTTCCGGTTCTGGCAGCTCTTTTTACTTTATCTAGCTTCTTCTCAGTGGTTTCAAGGTCTTTTAACTGCAATTCAATATCAATGGTTTCTTTATCTCGAACTGGATTAATATTTCCGTCTACATGAACCACGTTATCATTATCAAAACAGCGCAATACGTGTAAAATAGCATCGGTTTCACGGATATTTCCTAAGAATTGATTCCCCAACCCTTCACCTTTGCTAGCTCCTTTTACCAAACCAGCAATATCAACTATTTCAACAGTTGCAGGCAGTACTCGTTGTGGATTCACCAATTCTTCCAACTTGACCAACCGATTATCTGGTACGTTTACCACACCAATATTGGGCTCAATAGTACAAAACGGAAAGTTAGCACTTTGTGCTTTAGCATTCGATAGACAATTAAAAAGGGTTGATTTACCTACATTTGGTAATCCTACAATTCCTGCTTTCATGTTTATATAATTTGGGCGCAAATATACACTAATAACAGACAATTAGAAGAATTTACCACTCACTTTTGTAAATAAAATATGGGAAAATTTTGGCTGCTTATTATCTTTAATTTAACACATTATACCCTAGATTTACAGTGTATTAACCAAACAATCAATAATCATGAAAAAAGTATTGTATTCAATTATAACAGTTTTATTTGTAACATTTTCTGTTAGCGGACAAGAAAACAAGAATGTGCAAAAAGAAACAGTTACTAAAAAAGTAACAGTAAAGGACACGAAAGTTGACACGAAAGTAGTCCAAGAAGTAAAAGAAGATAATGAAGTTGTGAAAGTGGAAGGAACTACGAAGCAAGATCAGAACTCTCAAGTTGTTACTTCAAAATCTGATAATACAGAAAAAGTAGTTGCAGACGACGTTTCTATTGATGCGGCAAACGCTGAGAAAATGCAGCAAAACATGACTAGGAAAAGTGAAGAACTAAAAGCTTCCATCGCTGCTCAAAAAGCAAAAGCTGAAAAAGAGCGCCAAATGCTTCAAGAAAAGAAAATGAAGATGCAAAAAGATCTTGAAAAACGCCGTATGGAACTGGAAAGTAGACCAGAAGGTATGTCAAGGCTTAAAAAAGATGATTAACAACTTTATAGAATAAAAAACAAGTTAGACCCCGGTAAAAACCGGGGTTTTTTATTGAAAAACTCTTGCTATCGCTTTCATGGGTTTTTTAAAATCGATGTTAAAACAAAAAATAATCCTGAAGATAATATAGCAGTACGCTTACCACTATATAGACCAATAGAATAATTAAAATCATCTGTAACCAAATTGGCATAAAAATCAAGTTTACCTTTATAAAAATAGCATATTCACTTTAATTTAAGACAATTTTAGCAGGAAACCGTTTTGTTACAAGAAGTTTGGCAAATTATTACCAATATGTTTTATATAATTAACAGTTTCAGCTATTATATTTACAATTATATAATAATCAGACAATTATAAAATTTATAATTATGAAAAAGATATTAATAGTTTTCGCTTTAGCAGCTTTTACAACTGCTTTTGCACAAGAGAACAAAAATGAAAAGACTGAAACGACCACTACAAAAACCTATGTAAAAGATAGCAAAGGGGTTGATGTAGATACTAAAGAGGTTACAAAAAAAGAAGATGAAGTTATCGCATTGAACAATTCAACTGCTGACAAAACTAATTTTTCTAGTAAAATGCTACCTTCTGAAGTAAAAACAGATGTTAATTTTATAAATAACGACAGACAGTTTTCTTTTGAAGCGCAAGATAAAGGATATAGAATGATGTCAATTAAGGATGATTCATCTAATGAATTTGCCACTATTCGTCCATCTTCACAAAAAGGATACTACATATATAGTCAAGACGGAGATAACTCGTTTGGATATTTTAATCAAAATGGAAACTTCGTAGTTGAACGTTATAATCCAGAAACAGATAATATTGTAACTACTGTTTATAAGCTTGAAGTTCAAGAACAATCTATGAAGAAGAAAAATAAGATGAAATAATTCTTATTACTATCCCCACAAAAAAACGCCGCAACATTGCGGCGTTTTTTTATTTTTGAAAGCATTCGTTATTATTTATTGTGCATAAAATTCTGTTTTCCTAATAGCTCTTCGTCGCTTTCTACGTGATCTTCATCAGGCACACAACAGTCTACAGGACATACAGCAGCACACTGAGGTTCATCATGAAACCCTTTACACTCGGTACATTTATCAGCCACTATATAATAAAGTTCATCGCTAACGGGCTCTTGCGTTTCGTTCGCATCTACTTCTTTTCCGTTAGGCAATACTACATTGCCTTCAAGATCGGTACCATCTGCATAACGCCAATCATCTGCTCCTTCATAAATAGCAGTGTTAGGACATTCTGGCTCACAAGCACCACAATTGATACATTCGTCTGTTATTATAATTGCCATCGGTTTTCTTTTTCTAACTTTGCGCAAATTTAACGCCTAAAAAGGGCAACTCCAAAAAAGTATGCAATTACATCAAAGAATTAACGCTTTTAGCGCTTTAGGAAAATTTTTAGGGCAATTTGCTTCTGAAACACCCGTGAAAAAAGAGGATGTTTTAAATAATGATGCTTTTTTTTCTGAAATGCAACAGAAAATACACACAGCCAAACACCATAATGGCTGGTTTACGGAAGATAACCTGCACTTTACATTTAAAAGCTGGGCAGAAGCTTTAACCGAAAACAATATCAATAAATGGATATCTAATTATACAATTCCGGAAACGGAACCGAAAACCGTCGCTATTATTATGGCGGGGAATATTCCCTTAGTAGGTTTTCACGATTTTTTATCGGTTTTAATAACTGGAAACAAGGTTCTCGCAAAATTGTCTTCAAACGATAAGCAGTTGCTACCTTTCTTAGCGGAATATTTGATTTCAGTTGAGCCAGAGTTCAAAAACCTAATTGAGTTTACTGAAGGAAGGTTAACGAGTTTCGATGCTGTAATTGCTACCGGAAGCGACAACACGGCCCGGTATTTCAATTATTATTTCAGTAAATATCCAAATATCATCCGAAAAAATAGAAATTCCGTCGCTGTGCTAACAGGAAACGAATCCAAAGAAGAAATGGAACTGTTAGCAAATGATATGTTCCGTTACTTTGGATTAGGCTGTCGCAATGTTTCAAAAATATACCTGCCTGAAGCGTACGATTACGACAAATTCTTTAACGGAATGTTTTCCTGGAAACACGTTATAAATAACCATAAGTATATTAATAATTATGATTACAATAAGGCGGTGTATTTAATGAGTAACATAAACTTGTTAGACAATGAATATTTATTGCTGAAGGAAGACACGGGATACTCCTCGCCTATTTCAGTTACATTCTATGAAACCTACTCCAACCTAGAAGCTATAAAGAAAAAGCTAAAAGCAGACGAAGATAAAATTCAAGCGATTGTTTCAAACAGCGGAATTGATAATGAAATTTCTTTCGGAGAAGCGCAACACCCAGAACTTTGGGATTATGCCGATGGAGTAGACACCGTGGCATTTTTGTTAAAACTATCTTGATAAATTAATAGCAAATTAACCAACAATGGGTTCAGAATTAGCATCTTTGTACCAAATATCCTGAAAATGAAAAAACACAACTTTAGTGCCGGTCCTTGTATACTACCAAAGTCTGTTATGCAAAAGGCTTCCGAAGCGGTTATTAATTTTAATGGTTTAGATTTATCACTGCTTGAAATTTCACATCGTAGCAAAGATTTTGTAGCCGTGATGGAGCGTGCTCAGAAATTAGCTTTAGAACATTTAGAACTTCAAAACAAAGGATACAAAGCACTCTTTCTTCAAGGTGGTGCCAGTATGGAGTTTTTACGAGTAGCGTATAATTTGTTGGAAAATAAAGCCGCATACCTCAATACAGGAACCTGGTCTAGCAAGTCTATTAAAGAAGCAAAAATATTTGGTGAAGTAGTTGAAGTAGCATCATCTAAAGATCAAAACTTCAATTATATACCAAAAAATTATTCTATTCCTTCAGACATTGATTATTTTCATTGCACCAGTAATAACACCATTTTTGGAACACAGCTAAAAAACTTCCCAAAAACCGATGCTCCTATGGTTTGTGATATGAGTAGTGATATTTTTTCACGGCAATTAGACTTTTCAAAATTTAGTATTATCTATGCAGGAGCTCAAAAAAATATGGGTCCGGCAGGAACTACATTAATTGTAATAAAAGAAGACGTTTTAGGAAAGGTCTCTCGCACTATTCCATCATTAATGAATTACAATGTGCATATTGGTAAAGACAGTATGTTCAATACGCCTGCCGTTTTCGCAGTGTATGTTTCTATGTTAACTTTGGAGTGGCTGAAAGAAAAAGGAGGCGTTTCAGCAATTGAGAAAATGAATGATAAAAAAGCAGATTTAATCTATTCTGAAATAGATAGAAACCCTTTATTTACAGGGTTTGTAGCTAATGAAGAAGATCGATCTACTATGAACGCAACTTTCAATTTAACTGATGAAAGTTTAGCAGATAAATTCGACACACTTTGGCAGGGAGCTGGAATTAACGGCTTAAACGGTCACAGAAGTGTTGGCGGCTATCGCGCGTCCATGTATAACGCCTTAGAGCTTGAAAGTGTTCAGGTATTAGTAGATACGATGAGAGAATTAGAACGAAAAGGATAATAAAAGGTGGCTTCGACTTCGCTCAGCCACCACCAAAATAAAATAATTAAGAAAATATGAAAGTTTTAGCAAACGACGGAATTTCGACTAGTGGTGTGAAAGCCCTTGAAGACGCAGGTTTTGAAGTACTAACCGTAAAAGTTGCACAAGAACAACTTGAAAACTATATAAATAAAAATAATATCGACGTGATTTTGGTCCGGAGTGCCACAAAGGTTCGTAAGGATTTAATAGATGCGTGTCCTAGCCTAAAAGTAATTGGTCGCGGTGGCGTTGGTATGGATAATATTGATGTGGAGTATGCGCGTAGTAAAGACATCCATGTAATTAATACTCCAGCAGCTTCCTCCTCTTCTGTAGCTGAATTGGTTTTTGCGCACCTTTTTGGAGGCGTTAGAAATTTGCACGATGCCAACAGAACAATGCCTCTTGAAGGCGATTCCAGATTTAAGGAATTGAAAAAAACTTATGCCGGCGGAAAAGAACTTCGTGGTAAAACACTGGGTATTATTGGTTTTGGTCGTATTGGTCGCGAGGTAGCTAAAATAGCCCTTGGCTGTGGTATGAAGGTAATTGCTAGTGACAATCAAGTTGGAGAAGCAGATATAACACTGGATTTTTATAATGGGCAACAAATAACCCTTAAAATTAAAACCGAACCTGTTTCAGAATTAATAAAACATAGTGATTTTATTACGTTACATGTTCCTGCACAGAAAAAATATGTAATTGGTGAAGCTGAAATAAAGGAAATGAAAGACGGTGCAGCTATAATAAATGCTGCTCGTGGTGGGGTTATAGACGAAAAGGCATTATTAGAAGCTTTAGAAAAAGGAAAAATATCTTTTGCGGCATTAGATACTTTTGAAGACGAGCCTTCTCCTGCTATCAAAGTATTAATGAACGGAAATATTTCTTTAAGCCCACACATTGGTGCGGCAACTCAAGAAGCACAAGATAGAATTGGAACTGAACTTGCTGAACAAATTGTATCAATCCTAAAACCAGTAAATTAGAAATTTTAAGTACCTTTAAAAGATAGACTAAAACTTTAAAAAACTATAAAATGGCAGGAATACTCGATTTATTAAATAGTGACATGGGAAAACAAATTATTGGTGGCATAAGCAACGAAACCAAACAACCTGCTGATAAAACAGCATCAGTTTTATCCATGGGACTTCCTATTTTAATGGGAGCAATGAAAAAAAACGCAAAATCTGAACAAGGTGCCGCTGGCCTTATGAGCGCTCTAAGTAATAGTAAACACGATGGTAGTCTTTTAGATAACCTTGGCGGCTTTTTTGGCGGAGGTGTTAATGAAGACTCAAAAATTGATGGTCTTGGCATACTAGGACATGCACTTGGCGGCTCTCAAGATAATGTTGTTGGTGCACTTTCAAAAAAATCGGGAATGGACTCAAACTCGGTTATGCAAATACTACAAGTAGCGGCACCTATTTTACTAGGATATTTAGGAAAAGAAAAGAGACAACAAAATGTGGATTCACAATCAGGTATAACCAGTTTACTAGGGAACATGATGGCTGGAAATTCTCAAGAAGAACAAGATAAAGAACAATCTCTAATCGAATCTTTACTAGATGGAGATAACGACGGAAGTATTATTGATGATGTTGCTGGAATGGTATTAGGTAATAGTAGTAAAAGTGGTTTAGGTGGAATGATAGGTGGCTTTTTTGGAAAATAATTCTGAGAAAAGATAATAGTAAAACCGTGTTTTGTCAATCAAAGCACGGTTTTTTAATTTCCGCCGATTTAACAGCCCCTTTGGACTCTTTTTCAGTATTTTTGTAAAAAGAAATTTCTTATGAAGTATCTACTCTTTTTCATTGCAATTTCCCTAGCGGTTTATAGTTGCGATTCCACAAAATCTACTATGAAAGGTGACAATGATACCTCAGTAGTCGAAAATGATACGATACGTATTGCAAACGATAGTTTGGAATATGAAATCCTAATTATAGAATCTGGTTTTAATTCGTGGTTGGTAACCCAACCACCTCGTCAACATTATGGGTTAAACTACCTTGAAAATAAAAATCAGTTTTTTGTGTCTGAATACAATAGCAGGGTTCGTAACCCACAACGCTTTAATTCCAATTTGTATCCTCAGGAAATAAATTATGATTACAATACAGATTACGGGTACGAAGTAAATTACCTACTCTATAATTACTTTGTATATTTTCAACAAAAGTACAACCAACATCTACCTGGAGGACGACGATGAAGAAATTAAAAGAACGGTGGAACATCACTTCTAATTGGCAACTTACAGTAATTTTTATTGTGTTTGCCATAACCGGAAGCACATCAGCAAAATTTACTGCACCATTAACCGAAGCTATAGGCATTACAGAAGAAAGTGGTTGGTACATCTATTGGCCGGTTCGTATTTTAATAATTTTTCCTGCCTATCAACTTTTATTAGTTTTTTTTGGTTGGCTCTTTGGTGAGTTCCATTTTTTTTGGAACTTTGAAAAAAAAATGCTGCGAAGCATGAAACTTGGTTTTTTACTTCCTAATGAATAACTACAAACACATTTTAAAGCTTCCTTTATCTATCCTATTAATAGGGCTTTTGTGGTTTCCTTTAGTTGTTCAGTTTGCGCATATTTTTGAAGAACACGATCACAAACCATGTGAAGAAGTTACTACACACCTTCACGAAAAAAAGTTAGACTGTAATTTATTCGATTTTCATTTTTCAAACTACAATTACAATGTAGCTACATATCCTGAATTTTACAGTTTAGAAGAACCTTCAAAACACGAAACACGTTATTTTTCTGTTGAAGTAAATACTTATTCAACAATATATTACGTTCGGGGACCTCCCAACATTTCTTAGTTATTAGCACACATTTTTTATTCAATTTAAACTAAGAAAGTATGAAATTATACACATGCTTGCTATTGGTATTCATGGGAATTACCACTGCAAGTGCACAAAATATAGTACAAGGTTCAGTAACTACAAAAGAGACGAACCAACCCCTACCCGCCACTATTTATATTCCACAACTAGAAAAAGGGACAGTAGCCACATTGGACGGTACCTATGAAATTATGAATGTTCCAACAGGAAATTATACAATCGTCTTTTCATATTTAGGGTATGCGACTGTTTCTAAAAAAATTAAAGTTTCTAAAAACACATCAGCAACTGAAGATATCCAATTAGCAGAAAGCGCAGTAGAGATGGAAGAAGTCATTATTTCAACCCCTTTTCATAAATTACAGGGTGATAATGTTATGAAAGTAGAGCGTGTAAGCGTTAACGAACTGCTTTCTAAAGGAAATACTACCCTTGCTGAAGGTATCACAAACATTCCTGGAGTAGAAAGCATAAGCACAGGTACCGGTATAGGAAAACCCGTAATACGTGGGTTAAGCTCAAATAGGGTGTTAACTTATACACAAGGTGTACGGTTAGAAAACCAACAATTTGGCGATGAACACGGTTTAGGAATAAACAGTGCGGGTATTGAAAGTGTCGAAGTTATAAAGGGTCCCGCTTCCCTGCTCTATGGAAGTGATGCGCTAGGTGGTGTTTTATATTTAAATCCAGAACGTTTTGCTGCCAGCGGAGAAATTAAAGGAGACATCCAAAGCACTTATTTTTCAAATACTTTGGGTTCTTCTAGTAATGGAGGGGTTCAGGTTTCTGGAGAAAAGATTAAATTTTTAGCTCGCGGTGGCTATAGCACCTACAGTGATTATGAAACAGGAAATGGAGAGCGAGTTACAAATACCCGATTTAATGAAAAGGATTTTAAAACGGGAGTACAGTTTCAAAATGAAAAAGTAAAATCTACTGTTCGTTATAATTACAATCGATCCAATATTGGAATTCCTGAAACAATTGGTGAACAGACTACAGATAAAGAACTACAACTTCCTTATCAAGAAATTGACAATCATATTTTAAGCTGGGACAACACTTTTTTCTTTGATAATTCAAGTTTAGATGTAAAATTAGGATATCAACATAATGATCGTAGGGAGTTTGAAGATCACCATCATCATGAAGAAGAGCATGAAGGTGATCATGAGGAAGAAGAACATGAAAATGAAGATCATGAGGGTGAGGAACATGAGGGTGAGGAACACGAACATTCTGAAAATGAGCCCGCTTTACACATGAAGTTGAATACTATTAATTATGATGTAAAGTATAATTTGCCTCAGCTAGGAAATTTTGAGACCATTGCAGGTGTTCAAGGTTTATATCAAACCAATGAAAATTTTGGCGAAGAGTTATTAATTCCAGACGCTACAACTTTTGATATTGGCGTATTTGCAACCACTCATTATCATCTTGAAAAAATAGATCTGCAAGCTGGTTTACGTTATGATAGACGAACCATTGAAAGTGATGCTGCAGGGACGCCATCAGAAGAAGGGTATTTCGCGGCACTAGATCGAGATTTTAATAGTTTTAATGCTGCCATTGGTGCTAAAGTAGATATCGCCAATAACCTAATAACGCGGCTTAATTTAGCAAGTGGGTTTAGAGCGCCTAATTTAGCTGAATTAACATCAAACGGTTCTCATAATGGAGCTAACCGATATGAAATAGGTAACCCAAATCTTACTAATGAGCAAAATTTGCAAGTTGATGTTTCTTTAGAATTTGCCAATGAACATTTTGAGGTATTTGCCAATGGATTTTATAACACGGTCAATGATTATATATTCATTAGTCCAACAGATCAAATGATTGATGGTGATATAGTATACTCCTACGAACAGTCTGATGCTAAGCTATATGGTGGTGAGTTTGGTCTGCATATTCACCCACACCCTTTAGATTGGCTTCATATTGAGAGTACTTTTGAAACCGTTACGGGAAAACTGAATTCTGATGAGTATCTACCTTTAATTCCGGCAAATACACTTAGAAATACATTACGTGTTGAATTTAATGAATCGAGAATTTTTAGTAAACCTACTGCTTTTGTACGGCTTCAAAATACATTTGATCAAAATAATTCAAGTACTTTTGAAACCGATACAGATGGCTACAACCTAGTTAGCTTAGGTGCTTCCAATGTTTTTAAGCTTAAAATGGTTGACTTAAAATTGCAACTTTCAGTCACTAACTTGCTGAATGAAGAATACACTTCTCACCTATCAAGATTAAAGCCAGATGGTATCTTCAACATAGGAAGAAGTATTAATGGAACTGTAAAAATTAGTTTATAATATGAAAAAGCCTCGCAAATATAACTTGCGAGGCTTTTTAATTATTTTAAAATTTACTTTTATTCGTTTACTTTTATTCGTTTACTTTTATTCGTTTACTTTTACTTCAATAGTTTGAGGCACAGAATCTTTTTTTCCTTGCCAAACATAGGTGTATAGCCACATTAACGTGAATGTTGGTATAAAGTCTGTAATTGGGAGTACTTCTTCTATAAATACTATTATGGAAGCTATTTTTCCTTGCTCGCCTTCATACATATCGCTCATTTTCTTAGCAGCATATGGAGCCCAGATTATATCTAAAAAAGGCCCAATTATTGGTATAAACATCGTTACCATACCTACAGCATCGTAAAATAGTCCTTTTTTTAATATCGTATATTTTGAATGTTTCATAGTGGTTTTCACTTATTTATTAATTATAACGCAAAAAACCTGCCAAAAATTATGATAAGTCGTTGCTAATCAGTTTAAGAAACTCATCACGAGTTTCAATTTTTTCAAATTGTCCACGAAAACCTGAAGTGGTAGTTACACTATTCTGCTTTTGCACGCCTCGCATCATCATACACAAATGGGCAGCTTCAATTACGACTGCTACTCCCTGTGGTTTTAGCGTATCATTAATACATTCCAAAATATCGTGCGTTAAACGTTCTTGCACTTGCAATCTTCTGGCAAAAACATCTACTATCCTCGGAATTTTACTTAGTCCAACAATATGACCATTAGGAATATAAGCGATATGCGCTTTACCAAAAAAAGGGAGCATATGGTGCTCACACAACGAATACAGCTCAATATCTTTAATTATAACCATGTCATGATAATCTTCGGCAAACATGGCAGATTTTAATATTTCCGCAGGATCTTGACAGTTACCAGAAGTTAAAAATTGCATCGCTTTTGCAGCCCGCTCAGGGGTTTTTACAATTCCTTCTCGATTTACATCTTCTCCTAAGCTTGATAATATATCAGAAAAATTAGTTTTTAAATCGTCTGTGACAGACTCATTATACTCTTCAAAATATTTGTATGATGCCATTAAGTGGTTTTTAGTTTATCGGAATAGTATTTATTTATTTTATCAATTTTCGGATTGATAATATATTGACAATACGGTTGTTGCTTATTTTGATTATAATAATCGTGATGATCTATTTCAGCTTTATAAAAAGCATCCAGTGGTTTCACTTCGGTTACAATGGGATTTTCAAACACGTTTTTATCGGTTAGCAAGGTAACAAAATCTTCTGTTTTTTGTTGCTGCTCTTCCGTCGTATAGAATATAGCACTTCGGTATTGGGTACCTACATCATTCGCTTGTTTATTTAAGGTTGTAGGATCATGTGTTGCGAAGAAAATTTCTAGTAAGGTTTCCAGTTTTACTTCGGCAGCATCAAAAGTTACTTCTACAGCTTCGGCATGACCGGTTCTACCTGAAACAACTTCCCGGTATGCCGGGTTTTTAATAGTTCCACCAGCAAATCCAGGAATTACAGACTCTACACCTTCAATACGCTGAAAAACAGCTTCGGTACACCAAAAGCAACCTCCGGCAAATACTATTTGTTTATTGTCTTTTTCCATATTATTTTTTTCTTTTTATAAAATTACAAAGTGTATTGCTTGCATATTTCCGTTTAACAAATAATTAGTTTCTCTTTTAAAAAGAAATCACCTTTCTTAAAAAGATTTATTGCGATTCTCTCTTCAAAACAGTACTTTCACGTTCTTATTAAATAGTCATGATTTTAGCTAAAAACTTACATAAGTACTACGATGATTTACACGTATTAAAAGGAGTTGATCTTCATATAAAAAAGGGGGAAATTGTATCCATTGTTGGTGCTTCCGGAGCAGGAAAAACCACACTACTGCAGATTTTAGGTACGCTTGACAATTCAGAAAAGCACGAAGGGAAATTACAAATAAACGGGATTGACGTTAAAACACTAAAGCGAAAAGAGTTGGCAAAATTCCGTAATGAAAATTTGGGCTTTATTTTTCAGTTTCATCAATTATTACCTGAATTTACAGCGTTGGAAAATGTTTGCATTCCAGCATTCATAAAAAAAACACCAAAAGAAAAAGCTGAAAAAAGAGCGAAAGAATTACTTTCTTTTTTAGGGTTATCACACCGTGAAGACCATAAACCCAACGAACTTTCGGGTGGAGAGCAACAACGCGTAGCTGTAGCTAGAGCCTTAATTAACAATCCTGCCATTATTCTTGCAGATGAGCCCAGTGGAAACTTAGATACCGAAAGTGCTGAAAACTTACATAACCTGTTTTTTAAGCTTCGGGACGAGTTTGGGCAAACCTTTGTCATTGTAACTCATAATGAAGAATTGGCCGAAATGGCAGACCGTATGCTCGAAATGCAAGACGGTAAAATTTTACGATAGTATATGCGAAAAGCAGAGTTAAAACGGTTTTTGGACGAAAAAGCTGCTTACTATAATCAACCGCTTTTTATTAAAAGTGACCCGATACAAATACCCCATCAGTTTTCTAAAAAAGAAGATATTGAAATAGCCGGCTTCTTAGTCGCAACCATTGCGTGGGGTAACCGTAAAAGTATCATCAACAATGGTAAAAAGTTAATGCAGTTAATGGGTAATTCTCCGCACGATTATGTTTTAAATTTTTCAGAAGAGAAACACAGCGAATACCTATCGGGCTTTGTACACCGTACCTTTAATAGTGATGACCTGGTTTATTTTATAAAAGCACTGCAGCATATATATAAAGAACAGAATGGATTGGAAGCCGTTTTTTCAACCTATTCTGAAGAAGATACACTCCAGCCCGCGATTCATCACTTTAAAAAAGTGTTTTTTAACCTTCCACATTTAAAACGTACAGAAAAACATGTGAGCGATCCCTTGAAAAATTCTGCAGCTAAAAGAATTAATATGTTTTTACGGTGGATGGTACGTAACGACAGTATGGGAGTAGATTTTGGTATTTGGAAAAGCCTTTCCCCTTCTCAACTTTCTTGTCCTTTAGATGTTCATAGTGGTAGAGTTGCCCGAAGCCTTTCTTTGTTAAAACGAAAACAGAATGATGCAAAAGCATTGAAGGAACTAGACATAGCACTTCGTAAATTAGACCCCGAAGACCCTGTTAAATATGATTTTTCTTTATTTGGTTTAGGCGTTTTTGAAGCATTTTAAATTAAAGCATTCTTTCAATATTCCCATAGGAAACTTAACAAAAATTTAGTAGTTTTACATAATAATACAATCTAACAAATAAACTGGGTTTTACCCATAGGAGGAAATAAATTTGATAACACCAGCCATTCCAGCTAACGAGCAGGAACGACTAGCCGCATTGAGGTCTTACCAGATGCTGGATACGCTTCCGGAAAAAGATTTTGACACAATTACTACCTTAACGGCGAGTATTTGCGATGTACCTATATCTTTTATTACTTTAATGGATGCAGATCGTAATTACTTAAAATCTCAACATGGGATTGATTTGCAGGAGTCCCCTCGAGATACTTCATTTTGCGGACATGCCATTGTAGATAATGCCGAAGTTTTTTTAGTAAAAGATGCCCTTAAGGATATACGTTTTAAGGACAACCCTGTTGTAACTGAGCAAAATATTCGTTTTTATGCAGGAGTTACTCTTTACAATCCAGATGGATATGCCTTGGGAACACTTTGTATATTAGACAATAAGCCAAGAGAACTTACCGACAAACAGATAAATGCATTAAAAGCATTAGCATCCCAAGTCGTTAATTTATTAGAAGAGCGAAAAAAAAATATCGCCTTAAAAAAACTTCAAAAAGAACTTAAAGAAAACAATGAGCAACTAAAAAACTTCGCTGGTATTATATCGCACGATATGAAAATGCCATTGGCCAATATGATTGTTACTTCAGATATTTTAAAAAAGAAATATGGTGAAAGCATGGATGATCAGGGCATTGAGTATCTTGATTATTTAAAACAATCTTCATTTACTTTAAGCGAATATATAACTGGGTTGTTAGAACATTATGAAAGTGATAAAACTTCACAAAAATCGTTTGAAGAGTTTGATACGCTTCATTTGTTTGAAGAAATTGTAGAGTTGTTAAATATTAATGTAGACTGTGAAATAAACTTGCCAGATGAAAACCTCGAAGTTTCTTGTAATCGTGCTGCATTAGAGCAAATTTTAATCAATCTCATTGGGAATTCCTTAAAGTATAACGATAAAGACAAAATTGTTATAAATATAGACTCTGAAAAGAAAAATGGGATGCTCTATATCAAAGTTTCAGATAATGGAATAGGAATACCAAAGGAAAAACTAAAAAATATTTTCGACTTGTTTACTACCTTGGGTAATTTAGACCGAAATGGTAAAAAAGGAAATGGCATTGGACTATCTACTGTTAAAAAATTAATAAATAATCTTGGCGGTGATATATCTGTTACTTCAGAATTAGGAAAAGGCACGACTTTTGACTTCTCTATAGAGTGTAAATAAAAGGTTTTTTATTCTAAATAAAACCCTAAGTACAGTTACCTCGTAGATAAAATAACTTATGGAATTTCCTCAACCTCAAAATAATGAAAAAGAGCGCTTAGAAGCACTTAAAGAATATAAACTGCTTAGTACACCGACGACTCCAGATTTTCATAACATCACAAATCTTGCAGCCAATGTATGTAACATGCCTATCGCATTTGTTTCTTTAATATACAAAACCAACAATCATTTACTCTCTTGTTACGGCATCTCCTTAGATAAAACACCAAGAAATATTTCATTTTGTACCCGAGCCATTCAAAGTTTTGATAGAATTTATATGGTAAACGATATTCACAAAAATGAATTTTTTAAAAACAGCTCTATTGTGAAAGAATACAAAGTTCGGTTTTATGCAGGTGTACCACTTATTAACCCTGAAGGCCATGCACTAGGCACCTTGTGTGTCTATGATCATATTCCTAGGAAACTTACTAATGTACAATGCGATACACTTGTTTCTTTAGCAGAGCAAATAGTGAGCTTATTAGAACTTAGGAAGAAAAATCATTTATTGCAGGATGCTGAGAATGAACTTTTAAAACGGAATAAACAACTTGAAAATTTTGCCCAAGTAGTTTCACACGATTTAAAGTCGCCTTTAGCAAATATAACCTCTTTAACAAGATTATTACGAGAGGAAAATATTGGTAATCTAAGTAAAGACTCCATAATGTACCTTGATTACATTGAAGAATCTTCATATACGTTAAAGGGATATATAGACGGAACGTTGGGATATTACAAAGCGAATAAATTATTAGAGGGACAAAAAACTGATATTCAGCTACAGCCTTTTTTTGAAAAAATAAAAGAAATGCTCATTATTCAACACGCTGTTTTTAAGTATCCAACAGAAGGCATTGTAAAAAACATCAACGAGGCTGCACTTACCCAGATTGTACTTAATTTAGTGGATAATGCCTTAAAGTACAACACTTCCGACACTACAAGAATAAAAATTCAGTATGAAAGTTTAGAAAACTTCCATCAATTTACCATACAAGACAACGGAATAGGAATCGATAAAACCATTCAAGGTGACGTTTTCGAACTTTTTAAAACCACAGGAGCTAAAGATCGAGAGGGAAAACAAGGAACCGGTATTGGTTTGGCAACTGTTAAAAACTTAGTAAATAAAATGGGTGGAAGTATTTCTCTTGAGTCAGATATCGGACAAGGAAGTACCTTTATCTTTACCCTAAAGAAATAGCGATTATTCAGTAAGCATTTTATATATTTGAGCAATTAATTAAAAGAATGCAGTTTCAACACCCAGAACTTCTTTACGCCCTATTTTTACTGCTCATTCCAATATTTATTCATCTTTTTCAACTTCGCCGTTTTAAACAGGTAGATTTTACTAATGTTGCTTTCTTAAAGAAAGTAACCATACAAACACGTAAAAGTTCCCAACTAAAAAAATGGATTACCCTTTTATTGCGACTATTAGCGTTAGCTTTTATCATCATAGCATTTGCACAGCCGTTTACTGCTACTAAAACAGCCTTGAACACTGATAAAGAAACAGTTTTATATCTAGACAATTCCTTTAGCATGCAAGCAAAAGGAACTAACGGCCCTCTATTAAACCGAAGTCTGCAAGAACTGTACAATCTACAAATACCTTCAGAAAAAATAAGTTGGTTTACAAATAACACCACCCATAAAAACGTTTCATTACAAGATTTTACAAATGAAATACTTTCTGTTTCATACTCTCAAGGGCAACTTACCCTTTCAGAAGTATTGCTGAAAGCAAATCAACTTTTTTCAGATTCTGAAGCTTCTGATAAACGATTGATTCTTATTTCAGATTTTCAGCAAAACGAAGCCTTTCCTGAAGTCCCTAAAAATGTAACTATCAATACGGTGCAGTTAGAGCCTGTAAATACCAATAACATAGCTGTCGACTCCGTTTATATTTCATCAAAAAATGGAAACAATATTCAGCTTAAAGTGGATGTTTCAGCAAGTGGTGATGTACCGGAAAGTGTTCCAGTTTCCCTTTTCAACGGAAAATCATTAGTGGCAAAAACGGCAGTCGATTTTTCATCAAACAATACCAATACAACGGTTTTTGATATTGAAAACACTTCAGACTTTAAAGGAAGATTAGAAATAACAGATCCTAACCTACCCTATGACAACAATCTGTTTTTCAGCATCAATACGAACAAAAAAATAAAGGTACTTTCAATCAACGAAACAGATTCTGGGTATTTACAGCGATTGTTCAACCAAGAGGAATTTGAGTACACACAGCAAACACAGAACAGCTTAAATTATAACGAAATACCCAACCAAGATTTTATTATTATCAATGAGCTCACTGCCATTCCAGCATCGTTGGTAACCGCTATACAATCGTTTAGCGCAAATGGTGGAAGTGTGTTGGTCATTCCTTCCGAACAAGTAGAAATAACCGATTATAATAATCTATTGGCTACCTTAGGTATGGGAAGTTTTTCTGGAAAAATTGTAGCTGAAAAACAAATTACAAATATTGTTTTTGACCATCCATTGTACCAAAATGTGTTTGAAAAGCAGGTAGTTAATTTTCAATACCCAACTGTAAATTCATACTATGGAATAACAACTAATGCTACTTCGGTTCTTACTTTTGAAGACAGCAAACCGTTTATATTTCAGAAAAACAACACCTACTTTTTAAGTGCGCCTATTAATCTGGAAAACTCAAACTTTCAAAACTCACCATTAATTGTTCCCACTTTTTACAATATGGCGCAGCAAAGCTTGGCGCTGCCTAATCTGTATTACACCATCGGGAAGCAGAATAGTTTCGATGTTCCCGTGCAGTTAATGAAAGATGAAATACTAAAAATTAAAGATAGCAGTAGCGTATTTATTCCTTTACAACAAACAAAAGCCAACAAAGTAGCCATAACAACTATTGAAGAACCCGCTGTTTCGGGTACTTTTGATATTATTAAAGACACAGATTTTATTACGAACATAAGCTATAATTACAACCGGAACGAAAGCAATTTACAGTACCTAAACACTGAAAACTGGCAAGGTATAAATAGCAGTACTTCTATTTCAGGACTTTTTGAGACTATATCAGAAGCAAACAATATCAACAGTTTTTGGAAATGGTTTGTTATTTTTGCAGTACTGTTCTTGTTACTGGAAATGCTGGTTTTAAAATTTTTCAAATAATGTTGATTTCTTGGAGCCTCATAACACCAAAGCTTGCTAACTAAAAGAAAACCGATGGATATACTTATAAAAGCTGCAACCATACTGGACCCTCAAAGCAAACACCATACTAAAAAGAGGGATATTCTTATTGAAAACGGTACGATTAAAAAAATTGCTACAACGCTTAAAAACCCTAAAAAAGTAAAAGAGATATCCTTGGAAAACCTATACGTTTCACAGGGATGGTTTGATAGCAGCGTATCGTTTGGCGAACCAGGTTTTGAAGAACGCGAAACCATACAAAACGGTTTGCAAACAGCCGCGGAAAGTGGTTTTACACACGTGGCCGTTAATGCCAACACCCAACCGGTTACTGATAGCAAATCGAACATAAAATTTTTAAAGTCACAAGCTCATAACAATGCGGTATCCCTCTACCCTATTGGCGCGCTTACGGTAAAAAGTGAAAGTAAAGATTTGGCAGAATTATACGATATGCAAAACGAAGGTGCCATTTCGTTTTACGATTATAAAAAACCCATTGCCAATGCCAACCTCTTAAAAATAGCCTTGCAATACACCCAGAATTTTGATGGCTTGGTACAATCCTTTCCGTTAGATTATTCGGTGGCAAAAAACGGGATGATGAATGAAGGTATAAACAGTACCAAGTTAGGTTTAAAAGGAATCCCAGCTTTTTCAGAAGAATTACAAATTACCCGTGATCTCTACATTCTTGAATATACTGGCGGAAAACTGCACATCCCTACTATTTCTACTAAAAAATCGGTTCAATTAATTAAAGAGGCTAAAAAACAGGGACTAGATGTTACGTGTAGCGTCTCAATTTCAAACCTACTATTAACAGATAATCTGTTAGAAGAATTTGATACGCAGTATAAACTATTGCCACCTTTACGTACCAAAGAAGACACAAAAGCTTTGCTAAAAGGCTTAAAAGATGGTGTTATTGATGGCGTGACAAGCGATCACGACCCTATTGACATAGAACATAAAAAAACAGAATACGAACACGCATACTTTGGAAGCATTGGGCTGGAATCTTGTTTTGGAGCCTTACGAAGTTTGGTAGATACCGAAACAGCAATCAAAGCTTTAAACCAGTTGAAAAATAGATTTGGAATAGTTTCTGAAGCTATTGTTGAAGGAAACAAAGCCAATATTACCTTCTTTGACCCAGATGTAAGCTGGAAGTTTTCAGAAGCCGATATCACTTCTACTTCTAAAAATTCAGCTTTTTTAAACCAAAAATTAAAAGGAAAAGCATACGGCATTTTTGCAAACAATAAACTAGTACTAAAAAATAATGGATAATCTATCTGCAAAAACCAAAGCGATCATTGCTTATCTTACCTTTATAGGGACGTTAATTGCTTTCTTCATTAATAAAGACAAGAAGCATGAATTTACTACCTGGCACATAAAAAACATGTTTGGATTGCTGTTACTATTAATTATTTCGCAAGTTACACAAGCCTATATTGATTTGTTTTTTGGTGAAATATTATGGTTCATTGCTTTCTTTTTATGGGCCTTCTCTTTCGTTATGGCTATTTTAAATAAAAAACAAGCAATCCCCTACTTCAGTGAGAAATTTCAAGAGTGGTTTACTTTTTTAGATTAGATATCCTATCTTTATAATGTATTAACAACTAATCACTTAAAATTATGGAACAAACCACAACTGACAACGGCAAAAACATTGCAATTATCGCCTACATTACGTTAATAGGGTGGATTATTGCCTTGGTCATGCACAATAATAATAAAACTGAATTAGGCGCTTATCACTTACGACAAATGCTAGGCATTATGGTTCTTGGGTTAGTGCTTTCACTACTTAATATGCTACTAGACATTTATATTCTTGCCCTTATTATCCAAATCGGTTTATTGGTACTTTGGGTTTTAGGACTGATAGCTGCTGTACAAGGTGAAAAGAAGCCTGTCCCTTTGTTAGGAGAACAATTTCAACAATGGTTTGCTGGAATTGGATAGAGAAACTTTCTACTATTTATAATAAAAAGACCGTTTCGATACTTTTTTGAGACGGTTTTTTTATATTCTACACTCTAATTTTTCTACGCTCCACATTCTATATTCTAACTACTATATTCTATTTTTGTATTCTATGGAAAAACAGCAATTACAACTTCAGCATAATTTTAAGCCCGCTTCAACTTCTTCGAAAAAAAATCCAGTTATTATCATGCTCCACGGTTTTGGAAGTGACGAAAATGATCTTTTTTCATTTGCCGGCGAACTCCCCGACACATACTCAGTAATTTCATTAAAAGCACCAATCCCTATGCAACCCTACGGAAATGCTTGGTACAATATTTATTTTGACAATACCGATGGGAAATTCAGTGATACTGACCAAGCAATCGCTTCTCGCGATCTTATTGCTAATTGTATTGATGAAATTATTGAAAAATACAACATTGATAAAGATCAAGTAACGCTGTTAGGCTTTAGTCAAGGGACTATTTTAAGCTTTGCCGTAGCCCTTAGTTATCCTGAAAAAATTAAAAATGTAATTGGCTTAAGCGGATATATCAATGAAGATGTTTTGAAAAAAGGATATGCAGATAATGACTTTAGCAAGTTGAACATCTATACCTCTCACGGTAGCGTAGATCAAGTGATTCCTGTTGATTGGGCACGAAAAACAAAACCTTTTTTTAAAAACCTAGGCATTGAAGCCGCCTATTCTGAATTTCCAGTTGGCCACGGCGTTGCCCCACAAAACTTTCAAGAACTTAAAGAGTGGCTCGCAAAAAAGTAATCAAGTAGAAACAATACTAAAATGACTAACAACTACCCACTACCCGCTTAAAAACCTATATTTGTCTAAATCACCTTACATTCAACTATGGACAAAGACTTCTGGTTACAGCTAAAAGAACAACTTTTAAACTTCTTAATTGAAATAGGCCCTGAAATCATTTATGCGGTGGTTGGCTTTATCATCGGTATCTTTTTAATCAAGGTTACAATGAACCTTTTAAAGCGCACTTTAAAAAGGTCGCGTGTGGAGCTATCGCTGAAAACCTTCGTGGAAAGTTTGAGTGTGTTTTTACTGTACGGACTCCTTATTTTTATAATCGGTTCTATTCTGGGGATTAAAACCACCTCGTTTATTGCTGTCTTTGGCGCAGCCGGTATTGCCATTGCCTTGGCACTTCAAGGAAGTTTAGCAAATTTTGCGGGCGGTGTGCTTATTTTGGTGTTTAAACCTTTTAAAGTAGGCGATTTAATTCATGTGAACAATAATCTGGGCTATGTACAAAAAATTGACATTTTATATACCCGCATCAAAACGTTTGACGGTAGGATGATCACCATGCCTAATGGCAATGTATCTAACAGCGATGTGGATAACCGCACCATGGAGCCCTACCGCCGGATCGACCTTAATTTAAAATTTTCGTTTGAAACCGATATTGATACCATACGCCAGATTACAATAAACGCCTTAAAAAAACACCCAAAACTAGTAAAAGACTTACCTGTAGATATAAGACTGGACGAAATAGGCGAATACGAAATGAAACTAAAAGCCCGTTGTTGGGTGGAATCTACCGAATATTGGCCGGTGTTTTGGGAACAACTGGAAGCCGTAAAAAAAGCCCTTGACCAAAACGGCATCGAAATCCCTATCCCCAAACGAGCCGTGTATCAAGGTGTTACATCCAGACTCGAAGAAAAGTAGTGTTTTTAAATTTTACGTATATTTGAGCATACTACTCCCCTCTTTTTTGCATTAAAATCTTTTTTTTAATAAAGATGTTTTCTATGTATGAAAAATGGAACCTTTCATATTAAATTAACAGAAGCTATTTATAACAGTCAAGCTTGTTACTTTCTTCACTTTTATTCTAAACTTGCAGAAGAGACTATTATTGATAAGCTTAAGTGTTTGCAATGGAGCGACGAACATAAACAATATTATCTCGTGCAAAAGGATATGTCATTACACGTTTTATTTTCTGAATTAAGAAAACTAGGTTGTTATGTGGATTATTCTAAAATAAAGAAAAAAACACGTCCTAAGCGCGAACAAATTAAGAACCCCGTACAACTACCTAAATTAACACCTCGGTTGAAATACAAATTAGACCAATTTGAACGGTGGATGCTTGAAAAACGCCTTTCAAAAAATACTATTTATACCTATAAAGGAGTCACTGCTTTATTTTTACGGTATATGCAATTAAAGAAAGCTAAAGAAATTAATGCATTATGGATTCAACGATTTAATCACGACTACGTTATTGTAGGCGATTATTCCGTATCGTATCAAAATCAATGTATTAATGGCATAAAAAAATATATTGATTTTTGCAGTATGGACGTTGATTTTGAACTACTTGAAAGACCTCAAAAACCAAAAAAATTACCTGTTGTCCTCACGAAAGAAGAAATTAAAACTCTGTTGGAAGTTACACATAATATAAAACACAAAACTTTATTAGCCATACTTTATAGTGGTGGTTTACGTATTGGTGAAGCACTCGCTATGCATATTACCGATGTAGACAGTAAACGGGGTTTGTTATTTATACGCAATGCCAAAGGTAAAAAAGACCGGTACACGCTCCTTTCCATCAAAATATTAGACCTATTACGTCACTATTATAAACAATACAAACCGAAAAAATATCTATTTGAAGGTCAACATGGGGATCGGTATAGTAACGCAAGTGCCCGTGCGGTTTTTTTACGGTCTATAAAACGGGCAGAAATTACCAAACAAGGCATTACCTTACATACGCTCCGGCATAGTTTTGCAACTCATTTATTAGAAAGCGGAACTGATATCAGATATATTCAAGAGCTATTGGGACATAAAAGCCCAAATACAACTATGATTTATACCCATGTAACCGAAAGCAGTTTAAAAAAAATAAAAAATCCATTAGATGAATTATATTAAAAATATTTATATTGAAAAAACACCTGTAAACTTGCTTTATTATATAAAAATAAGAATACATAAAAAGCACAAAACATGCTCATAGCATGACAAATAAGTTAAATAAGAGCATAAAAGGTGCTCATATAAACAAGTTACCTGCAAGCGAAAACCAGCCGCATAGTCAAGCACATTTTATTTTGCTCGTGCCTCACAAAATAAAAAGAGCTTACCTTTTTCCAACGAACAATCCGAACAAAAAGTAGAATTAAATTAGGAATTATAAAAAATGTCCGTAAATTTGTCCGTGTACGCAAAAACGTCCGTGAATAATATGGCAACAATTAATTTTTATTTAGACAAGCCTGACAAAAAAGGGTTTGCACCAATACATCTGCGAATAAACTGTAACGGAAATCAAGTTAAGGTTTCGACAGGTCAAAAAATAGAACCTAAAAAATTTGACAAATCCAAACAAAAAGCGATTGGTTTAACTACAGAATCTCACGAAATAAACCATTACTTGGATTTTTTAAGAGAAAGAGCTGACGAACTTCTTCACCATTCCAACAAAAAAACTTTTATCCAAGACGAAGTTAAAAGCCTTTTAAATGAACACATAGAAAACTACAAAGAAAACAGTAATGTAAACATTGTAAAAGAACAAGTTTCACTTTACGGAAAACCGTTCACTTTTGTTGATTTATTTGCTGGAGCTGGTGGCTTTAGCGAGGGTTTTTTACAAGCTGAACATAACAATAAATTTTTCGATTTTGTTGTTGCCAACGATATCAACGAAAATTGCGAATTAACTCACGTTGTTCGTTACAATCACCAATTAGGTTTAGACGCTGAATTTCTTAAACAAGATATTACAGAACCTGACTTTTTAGACAATTTACTGGAAAAAATAAATGGACGAAAAATAGATGTTGTTTGTGGTGGACCACCTTGTCAAAGTTTCAGTCTTGCAGGTAAAAGAAAAAAATTCGACAAAAAAGATGATTTATTCTCTCATTATCTAGAAGTAATAAAGGTTTTACAACCAAAATACTTTGTTATGGAAAATGTAAAAGGCATTTTGACAAAAGAAAAAGGAAAAATAAAAGAACTAATCATCAAAGAGATAAACTCTATTGTCGACACAAAAGAAATTCCATTACTTATCTCATTCATTAAAAAAATACGAAAAGAATCTAATTCGTTTCTTTTTGATAGTATCATAAAGCGAGTAGAACTAGAAAAACTACTTGAAAAAGATAAAGAAAGTGGAAAAGCTGATTTTATCAATTTTGTAGAAAATAGATTTAGAAAACTAACCCCAAAAATTGCAGATTACAAAACCAGTAAAACGGACGAAAATATAAACACTATTCGCCACGGTTTTAATCTTTTAGCGAGAGCAAAAGAATGGGGAAAACTAAAACGTGATATTATAAAGGAAAAAGATTTTTGCAATATTGATAGCGACAATTTCGCAAATGCTTTCACAGATTTCCTCACAGAAATCAGTTCAGAAAATGTTATTTCGAAAATCGAAAATGCTTTCAAAATTTTAAAGATTCCAAATACTTATAAAAAAGATTGTGATGACATTATTACTGCTTTAAAAATCTACACAACTTCTTTTGATGAATCTATTGAGATATTGAAATCGCATTGCAATAAATCACAGACAAAGGAATTGGAAACTATTCTTGAAAGCATTAGACTTTACAAAATAGAAAAATCTTTTGTTGCTAACGCTTCAAATTATGGTGTTCCGCAAAATAGAGAAAGAGTGCTTTTCATTGGTTGTCGTAAAGACCAAAAATTTATTTCCGAAATACCCGCAACCGTTTCTGAAGAAGAAAAGGTTACCATATTCGAAGCATTGTACGATTTAGATTTTATCGGGAACAACCAAGAAGCTCACCGATACGAATTAGTTGATATTTCTACTCAATACAATGGAACTGCAAAGAAAATGGCTAAACTATTAAAAAAAAGAAAAATTGATGGAAAGCCAATTTCTAAAGGTGGAAAATCTTTTGCAGAATGGTCAAGAAAAGGTAGGTTAATTGAGCGTTTTAAACCACAAACAAAACCTTTCTATGTAAGAAATACTGAAGCTCTTGAAAATGGAGAAAAGTATTTCGATATACTCAACAATCATAAAACAAGTAATCAAAATGAAACTGTTATTGAAAGACTTGGAGTTATCTTAAAAAATGGAGATTACAAAAAAGCACAGCCAGAATTAGAAAAATTAGGTCTTTCGACAAACAAACGAAACTATAATGTATTAAAACCAGACGAACAAAGTTCTACGATAATGACCATTGCAGATGATTATATTCATTATAATTCGCCAAGGTCATTAACCGTAAGAGAAATGGCACGTTTACAATCCTTTGACGACTCTTTTGTATTTCAAGGAAAACGCTCAACAGGTGGAAATAATAGAAAAACAGAAGTACCACAATACACTTTAGTCGGAAATGCTGTTCCGCCTTTATTAGCTAGAGCAGTAGCAAGTGAAATATTAAAAAATATCAAGTGAGAAAACTTACAGACGAAGAACAAGAAAAAATAAAATTACTGACCAAAAACCAAGTTTCTCTTACCTTAATTGAACCAACCGAAACCGGGCTTAAAAAATCCATTATGGATGCGACTGGTTCTGTTCGTAGTTATTTGAAAAGTGAGAACATTCACGATTATGAATTGCAGAATCAAGGTACAGAAAGCAAAGTAATGATTCCAACAATCATTCATACTGGTTTTAAGATTATAAAATCAAAAGCATCATTATATCGTCCTTCAACTAAAAAAGGAGACCCAAGAATTTGGTTTTATGGATTAACAAAAGTGGCTGAACCAAATGATATTATTGGTATCACTTTCTACAACGATAATTTTCAAGTTTTTAATTTGACAAAATTGGATATCAAGGAATTAATATATTCTTCAATTCTAAATCCATTTCAAGAGTTAATCAATGCAATCAGTACGACAGAGAATGAAGTTGCTTTTGAACTTTTAGCAATGTTGAGAAAAATTGCAAATGCAGGTCCAATTCCTTCAATGGTTGATGCGGATACTTCTGTAGGCAGGACACTTGAGACTGCGCTAGGAATTGATATTAACTCATCCAAACAACCAGACTATAAAGGAATTGAACTTAAATCATTTAGAAACAGCAGAACAAATCGTAAAAACCTTTTCGCACAAGTTCCTGATTGGAAATTAAGTAAGTTTAAAAGTTCAGCAGAAATTCTTGACAATTTTGGATATGAACGTGATGATGATTTTAAACTTTATTGCACGGTTTCAGCAATTACGAGAAACTCGCAAGGTTTGAATTTAAGAATTGATAACGACATAAAACAACTGATTGAAAACTCTGATAAACCAGAGGTTGGCGATTTTGTAGTTTGGACTTTAGACAAACTTCATAATCGACTAAAGTCAAAACATAAAGAAACCTTTTGGGTAGAAGCGGAAAGTACCAGAATAAATGACCGAGAGCATTTTCAATATAAGTTGGTAGAACATACTAAAAAGCCAATCACTTCTCAATTTGATTTGTTAATTGAACTAGGAATTATAACACTTGACCATTTAATAAAGCGAAACTCGAAAGGAAAAGTTGTCGAAAAAGGTCCGCTTTTTAAAATCAAACCAAAAGGAATTGAATTGCTATTTCCACCAAGTGAAAGTTATGATTTAATGGTATAGTGGAATTGCCAACGCTGAAAGCCATACACATTTCCAGTCGCACCATCCACGCTACACCAAAACTGTAAAAGAGTATGTCTTTGCCAACGCTAGCAAGTTTGCGGAAAAACGCCAGCCAGGTAACAATGTATATAAAACATAGCTATTAAAAGGCTTTCCGAGAGGTTTTCACTTTCTTGTTAAGTCCGCCAAATTTTTATTTTTGTATATTTAAAAAAAGTAAAAATTAAACATAAAAAATAAAAATTCGGCTCGTGTATAATCCGAAACGTTAGTGTCTTTTTACACGCTACGTTTCATATACTAGACCGTTGGCAACAAGCTGAAAAACGAACTCAACGAGAAAAAATGAACTCAAGAACAATCGAGAAAAATATTGGAAAACCGACAAAAATCGATTGGAAAAAACCGAAAGCAATTGGAAGTTCGTCATTTTATCTAAAGTCTTTTAAAGCAAAAAATAATTCGACGGAATTTATAAAAGAAAACTCTAAATGTAGTTTTGAAAAATATTCAGGTGGAATTCTTTTAAGGTCAAACTTGTCTAATAAAACAAGTGCGTTGACAATAAAAGAATCGGAAATCGAATACATAAAATTAATACGTGGAAAAGAAAGTGTTGAACCTCTGACTTTATCACCAATGTGGATTATGTTGAAATTAGGAGTTTCTAAATTAATTGCAAGATATTTTAGAATTGTACTTGGAGAATATTCAATCGATGAAATGAAATTAAAAATCGAAACCGAAAATCAAATTATGGAATTCACGCAAAACGGATATATATTTGAGAGACAATTGAGTTTCTTTAAAAACCTGAATTACGGAGAAAAATTAATAATTGAAATGAACGAGTAAAATAAAATCGGAACGAAAAAAAGAAAGCCAGTTGCCAACACCATATATAATTTATTGCTAGCTTTTGCCTACTTGCGAAAATCCTCGCGGATTTTCTTTGTCTGTAATTATTTACTAAATTAGGTGCTTAAACCACGCAACAAACCATATATAAACACGTTAGCCACAATATGACGAAAACCCAAATCAGAAATATAATTACAAAGATTCATTTCTACCTTTTGGGATTTGCTTTACTGAATTTCACTCTGAAAAGCACGATTGAAATAAGTCTGAATTATAGACTTGCATATATTATAAACTTATTAGTTTATGGAAGTGGAATTATTCTTTTTTTCTGGTATTTAAAGCCATTTAACAAAATTGGATTTTACTTTAGTTTCTATGCATTTACGCCAATTTTGACTTTATTATTCTGGTTGTTTGGCGGAATATTTTTCGGAATTTTAACCTCAATAGTTCTTTATCCTATTCAACCGAATGATATTGAATATAAGAAAGATAATTTTGTGATTTATCAAGAAAATCAAGGCTTTCTTGGAATGTGTTGTCCTTATAAAATTACGGAAAAACAATTTCTAATACTTGAAAGAAAAATTAAAGAAATAGATTTAAACAATGAAATCGAATTTTATGATAATTCAATTTATACAAAAAACGGAAAAACGGAATTGAAAATTAAATTTGAGGGATATCAATTTTTAGAAAGAAATTTGCCCGAAAAAGACACAATAATTTTAATCAAAAAAGAATAAATACTGTGGCTAACAACGTATATAATCCATTGCTAGTAATAGCCTACTTACGAAAATCCTCGCGGATTTTCTATTCGGTTTTTATTTGCTAAATTACGTGCTAAACCACGCAACGTATCATATACAAAACCGTTGTGCACTATAAAAATTTTATTGCAAAAACCAGCGTTCCAGTATTTACTGGAATTTAAAAAGTCTGATAGTAATACTTTTTTTTTGCAAAGATTTTTCTCTTCCGATGAAAAAAAGCAATAAAAACAGAACGTAAAAGTGGCGCTTTATAAAATTGCTTTTTTTGGGTTTGTCCGCTAAGGTAAAAACGTTTGTTTGCCAAGAATCGGGAAAATTCAGCGGCCGTTTGGGCAGATCCGCAAAGGAAAAAATACAGTGCACAACAAAGAACTGAGGTGAAAAACAACTTTTTTATCTATTAATTTTTGACACTATTCTTCTTAGGCAAGAATTTATAAATTTAAGTTTTGCCCTCTTTTATTCGATATGCATTTCAGTTTACTTTTTTAGGACCGAAACAAATTCATCGTCATAAGGTTTACCTGATTTTGCAATTGCAAAAGCCTGCCTCAATAATTTATTGGAGACCGCAATCAGAGCAAGTTTTTTACTTTTTCCTTTGTTGACCAAACGTTCATAAATCCCTTTGCAAGCCCTGTTATGCTTGCACGCATTGAACGAGCACAAAAACAATAGGTTGCGCAACTTCTTGTTGCCAACCTTGCTTATTTTGCTTCGTCCCTTTACGCTGCTACCAGACTCTTTTATAACAGGTGTGATACCCACATAACTGCACAACTGAGATGCATTCTCGAACTTTGAGAACCCATCTGTGACCACTATCAAGAACAACGCTGTCTTGACACCAATGCCAGGTATGCTCGTCAATAGCGTCAATTGGTGCTGCTGGTCTTTCTTAACCAAGGACAGGATCCTTTCTTCAATAGCTGCTAGTTCCTTATCCAAATGCTTCTTGTTCCGCTTCAATGAGCGATAAACGGCTTTGGAGGGGACGCCCAGTGTTTCTTCACCGTGAATCTTGTTTTTTGTTGCCGTACGGTGCTTGATAAAACTATCCAATAACCGGAACAGCTGTAAACATTCACTCTGGACATCTGTCAAGGCTGTGTACAACGGCACATCATTTCTGAGCGCATAGTTGCAGATGGCCTTGGCGTCGCTCTTATCGGTCTTTACCTTGGCCAGTCCCATCTGTATAAAGCGTTTAACGGACAAAGGGTTCACTACAGATACCACTACCTCATTTTTGTAAAGAAACTGTGCCAGCCTATAATGGTAATATCCTGTAGCTTCCATAACGACAAGGGCTTGGACCGGCAATGATTTCAAAAAGGCTTTGAACCCTTTTTCATCGTTCTTAAATTGGCTGTGGCCATTTTTGCTACCGTGGGCATCAAAGACATCTTTGCTGATGTCAACTCCAAAAGTTTCATTATATTTATTCATAAGAATTGATTTATGAAAGAACCAGCTACTTGGCACACAACAACTTAAAAACGAGATTCAAAGTCTCACAGAACTGATCGTGGTCTGAGTAGTAAAAAGAGAGAGGATTATCAATGTTGCCGAAGTCTAAAGCTTCACCGTATAACATAACCTTAATTCTCTCTTTTGTTCTTTCTGATTATAACTTAAAGTTAACGGATTCATTAAAAATCAAACTTAAGATGTATAACCGCAATTACGGCTTTGTGTCCTGCGGACACAACCGCGCAAACATAAAAGTCGGTAATTTTAGCTATCTTAGTTTCTAACCAATCCGCAACTGATTGTTATACAAGACCGTTACCATACATTTTGAAGAAACATCCTGCACTTTATGAACATTTGGAAATTAACTTTGAAATATCTTAAAAACCTAAGAATATTTTTACTACTTATTTTGGTTATTTCTTGCCAAAATACTGAAGACAAAGCAAACACAAGCAAAAGCCAATCTATCGGACCAAAAAATGGTGCATTGCTTATTGGTGGTGGTGGAATTACAGATGAAATGTGGAAAGTCTTTTATGATTTAGCTGGAGGAAAGAAATCTAAACTTGTTGTTATCCCAACTGCATTTGATGAAAATACAATTGACTACGACCCTGAATTTAAGATTTTAAAACGTCAATTTAAGGAGCGTGGTTTTGATAGTATTCAATTTATGCACACAAGAGACACTTTAGTCGCTAATAGTGATGCTTTTGTAAAACCTCTCAAAACCGCTACCGCTGTTTGGCTTACAGGTGGTAGATCCTATAGAACTTCCGACACTTATTTGAATACTAAAACCCATAAGGAATTAAAAAAAGTTTTAGAGCGTGGCGGAATAATTGGCGGACATTCTGCAGGTGCATCAATACAAGGTTCATATTTGGCAAGAGGAGGACGAGGGTTAGAAGATAATTACAAAATTATCAGCAACCCTGAAGTTGGCTTTGGTTTTGTAACAAATTCAGCTTTTGACCAACATCATTTAGAAAGAAACCGACAATATGATATGTTCGATTTATTAAAAATTAAACCTGAATTATTGGGAATTGGTGTAGATGAAAATACTGCCGTTTTAGTTCAAGGAAACGAGTTTGAAGTAATCGGCGACAAATATGTTACAATTTATGATGGTACATTTTGGTCCAACTATTTTAATGAAATTGATACACTCAGATCTGGAAAGAACAAATTTTATTTTTTAAAAAATGGAGATAAATATAATCTAAAGGAGCGACGAGTTCAACGAAACAAGT
Organism: Marixanthomonas ophiurae; assembly: GCF_003413745.1. Lineage (NCBI taxonomy): Bacteria > Pseudomonadati > Bacteroidota > Flavobacteriia > Flavobacteriales > Flavobacteriaceae > Marixanthomonas > Marixanthomonas ophiurae. The sequence continues at coordinate 838,780 of NZ_QVID01000002.1, forward strand.
TTATAAAATCAAAAAACATTACTTCTAACGAGCAAAAGGAATATGTAGGGAATTATTTGTTTGAGAAAAGCAAAGTTTTTTGGAACAACATCATAATTGAAAATGACACTTTGAAATTCCAAATTGTTCGCAGAAATATTGTTCGAGACCCAATTCCAATTTACGCATACGAAAAAGATTTATTCTTTGACACAGACGCAGAATTGTGGTTTCATTTCACAAGAGATAGTTTAGGACAGATTATTGGATTTGAAAAAAGAACTCATCAGTTTATAGATGGTCTAAACCAAAGGTTTAATAAGATTACGGAATAAAAATGTACAACAACGCATCCTATGAAAAGCACTAGTTCAGTTCCTTATAGTTAGAATTTTATTAACTAATTCAGCCCACTAAAAAGTAGGAATGACTGCCTAACTAAGGTTATACAATCACATCCATAAACACTTTGAAAAGAATATTATTGAAACAATCTAAGGTAATACTTCCAGTAATTGTAATCTCGCAGTTTTGCTGTACCTCACTTTGGTTTGCGGGAAACGGTGTAATAAATGATCTCGTACTAGATTTTAATCTTAACATCAGTGCCTTAGGACATTTAACTTCGGCCGTACAGTTTGGGTTTATTATCGGTACACTGGTTTTCGCTATCTTGACTATTGCCGACCGATTTTCACCATCAAAAGTATTTTTATTCAGTGCATTACTTGGTTCATTGTTCAATTTAGGGATAATCTGGGAAGGCAACAATTTAATGAGTTTACTCCTACTTCGTTTTTTTACAGGGTTTTTTCTTGCGGGTATTTATCCAGTAGGGATGAAAATAGCTGCAGATTACTATAAAAAAGGACTCGGCAAGTCACTTGGATTTTTAGTTGGTGCATTGGTGGTCGGTACTGCATTTCCACATTTGCTAAAAGAAATAACTGATCTATATTCTTGGAAATCTGTAGTTATTACAACTTCATCTCTTGCAATCTTAGGCGGCTCAATAATGATACTTATGGTGCCTGATGGTCCGTACCGAATGCCTAAAAAACAAATAGATCTATCCATTTTTTTTAGCGTATTTAATAATCGAAAATTTCGTTCTGTTGCTTTCGGTTATTTTGGTCATATGTGGGAATTGTACGCCTTTTGGGCTTTTGTACCCATTATGTTGAAAAAATATAATTTGGAACATTCTCAAACAGTATTCAATAATGTTCCAGTATTATCATTCTTAATAATCGGAATAGGTGGGTTGTCCTGCGTACTCAGTGGCTATCTTGCGCAGAAAGCAGGTTCCAAACGAACAGCATTCATTGCACTATTGCTATCTTGTGGATGTTGCCTCATTTCTCCATTGCTATTTAATAGCGAATATGAAAGCCTGTTTATTGCTTTTCTTATTTTTTGGGGAATGGTTGTTATTGCAGACTCTCCGCTTTTATCAACACTAGTGGCTCAAAATGCACCGGGAGAAATAAAGGGTACTGCACTTACTATTGTTAATTGCATAGGGTATTCAATAACGATAATTAGCATTCAATTTATTACAGAAATGATAGAGTTGACTAATTCAAATACTATTTATACAATATTAGCGATAGGTCCTATTTTGGGTTTGATTGCGTTGAAAAGGAAAAATAAAATAAATATACCAAATACAGAATAAGGTTGCTAGTGCAGGCCTACTTACCATACAGTAACGAGCCAATCACATTTAGGTCGATGCTTTCATCTTCGTTCACGTAATATTCCAAAACCATTTCGCCCCAATACGTGCCGTCGGTAAAATCGGCTACAATCCAACGGTGGTTTAAAAACTTTACTTTGTTTATTTTCATTTTCCCTTCTATCCCATCATATGAAACAATTGGGTTTTTACCTTTTTTACCATTTAGATCGTAAATGTGTTCTTTCACCCGGTTTTCAATATCAGGGGCTTCATAGCCTACATCTTCAAAATAGGTCATGGCATTATCATTGCCTTGCAGGGTAAAATAGTTCACGTCCATTAATTGGGTAGCCAGAGAATCGTTGGCCTTTTCATACTTCTTAACCTTCTTTTTCAACAGAGCTATGTCATTTTCTTGCGATTCATATATCTGCTTTTCGTTCATATATTGAAATATGATGAACAACAAAGCAAAAAAGAACAGGTACATATATATTTTCTTCCTCATATTTATGCCCGCATAGGCGGGTAACTTTTAAAATTAGTAATCAATTTTATTTATATCGTAATTTTCAACGTATCATACGCCATAAAAACATTGTCAGGCAGTTGTTTTGACGCTTCTTCGTGAAAACCCATTAAATGGCTTATATGTGTTAAATAAGCACGCTCTGGGTTTATTTTTTCTATAAAAGCCAATGCTTCTTCTAAATTAAAATGCGAATAGTGTTCTTTTTCCCGTAACGCGTTAACCACAAGCACTTTTGTATCTTTTATTTTTTCAACTTCTTCTTCAGCAATTGTTTTAACATCGGTTAAATACGTAAACCCATCAATATAAAACCCTAAAACCGGGAGCGTATGGTGCATGGCCTCAATGGGTGTTACTTTCTTTTCGCTAATAATAAAAGAAGTATCCTTATCTATTTCAATTTCGTCTAAGGTTGGCGCACCTGGGTATTTATTTTCAATTTCAAAAATATAAGCAAAGCGATCGTGAAGCGATTTAAAAACCCGTTTATGGGCATAAAACGGGATATTACCCTGTTTAAAATAAAACGGGCGTATATCATCTATGCCCGCTGTATGGTCGCTATGCTCGTGAGTCAATAGTATTCCATTTAGGTGTGTTACGCCTTCCCTTAGCATTTGGTACCGAAAATCCGGTCCACAGTCAATTACATAATTGTAATTATTCCATTGCAACAGCACAGAAACCCGAAGACGTTTATCCTTGGGATCGTTACTTTTACAAACGGGATGGTCACTTCCTATTACGGGGACACCTTGTGAAGTTCCAGTGCCCAAAAATGTTACGGTAAATTGCGAATTCATTCACACAAAAATAACAGTATTTTTTTTGAATAGCTACGGTATTTCTTACCTTTGTTAGTACCACACATAATAAAGGTTCACTATGCCAGATACTATATTAGGAGACAAAGAGTTTGAAAACATTCCTTCCATTAGAAGTAAAGCTTTTCGAATAAATTTGAATGAAAATATCTACGGAACTTTTGCCGAAATAGGTGCTGGACAAGAAACCGTTCGAAATTTCTTTAGGGCTGGTGGCGCATCAGGAACTATTGCGAAAACCATGTCGGCTTACGATAAAGATTTTAGCGATGCCATTTATGGGGAAGAAGAAGATGGACGCTACGTTACAGAGTCCCGACTCAAAAAAATGCTTTCGCACGAAATAGATCTTATTGAACAGCGAATAGCCCGAAAAAAACATCCAAATAAACTCTTTTTCGCATATGCCAATACGGTAGCAACTATTGATTTTGCTAAAAAATATAAAGGTCACGGTTGGGTTGGTATTAAATATCAAGTAGACCCAAAAGAAGATTATAGCGAAATTATGCTACATGTTCGCTTTCACGAAAATGAAGCGTTACTGCAACAAATTACATTGGGTATTCTTGGTGTTAATTTAATTTATGGTGCTTATTACAAATACGATGAGCCCAAAAAGCTCTTACGGTATTTGTACGATCATATTGACAAAGACAAGATTGAGATTGATACCATTAACTTTTCCGGACCTAAGTTTGAAAAGATTGATAACCGTTTAATGAGTTTACAGCTTATTAAAAACGGAATGACCGAAGCGATTATGTTTGGCCCAGACGGTAACAATATATTACCGGCTAGAATTTTATATAAGAAAAATATTTTAGCGCTTCGCGGAAGTTTTCGACCAGTAACAAAAGTAAACATCGATATGTATGAAAACTCATACGAGATGTTTTTACAGGAAAGAAAAGTTGAAAAAGAGCGTACCGAAGTTATTTTTGAAATCACCCTATCAAACCTTCGAGCAGAAGGCGAAATAGATGAAGAAGATTTTATGGATCGAGCTAAACTGCTCTGTTCGCTAGGTCATACGGTAATGATTTCTAATTTTCAAGAGTATTATAAGTTAGTGGAATATTTTTCTCGCTATACAAAAATGCGCTTAGGATTAGCAATGGGAGTAAATAATCTGGTCGATATTTTTGATGAAAAATACTATCGTCATTTAAGTGGTGGTATTCTAGAAGCCTTTGGAAAATTGTTCTTTAAAGACCTTAAAGTATACCTCTACCCAATGCGTGATCCTGAGACTGGAGAGTATACCACTAGCGAAAACCTGAAAGTACATCCACGAATGAAAGAGCTATATAAGTTCTTTAAGTACAACGGTAAAGTAGTGGATATAAAAGATTATAACCCAAACATTTTAAACATCTTCTCTCGCGAAGTGTTAGAGATGATAGAAAAAGGAGAAGAAAACTGGGAGGAAATGCTTCCACCTGGGGTTTCTGAAATTATCCATCAAAAGGAATTGTTTAGCTATCATGAAAATACCAAGACGGCGAAGTAATTTAATATAACTTATAAAAAACGGCTAGGTTTTAACTGTTTAAAACCTAGCCGTTTTTTATTAATATTGTTTATTCTAAAATCTGAGCTGCGTGATCTTTCGTTTTTACTTTCGCAATAACACGTTCTACTTTTCCTTCTTCATCAACAATAAATGTCATTCTATGGATACCATCATATTCCCGACCCATAAACTTTTTAGGTCCCCAAACGCCAAAAGCGTTGATCACCTCTTTGTTTTCATCTGCCAGTAATGTAAATGGAAAATCGTACTTTTCTTTAAAGTTTTTTTGCTTGCGTTCACTATCCGCACTTACCCCCAACAATTTGTAGCCTTTATTTTTAAGCTCTTTATAGTTATCGCGTAGGTTACAGGCTTCTTTGGTGCATCCAGGTGTATTTGCTTTAGGGTAGAAAAAAACAACCAATTTATGGCCTTTATAATCCATAAGCGATACGGGGTTGCCTTCTTGATCGTTAACTGTAAAATTTGGGACTTTGTCCCCTTCTTGTAAGGTTTTCATTTGCTATTTTTGTTTAAAAATAAGCAAAAAATGACGAAACAGGAAAAGGTTGACTTTGTTATCAAGACCCTAAAAGAATTGTATCCACAAATACCAATTCCTCTAGATCATAAAGACCCCTACACATTGTTGATTGCAGTCTTACTTTCTGCCCAAAGCACCGATGTGCGCGTCAATAAAATTACGCCTTTGCTGTTTGAAGTTGCCGATAATCCGTATGATATGGTAAAGCTGTCGGTAGAAGAAATCCGGGAGATCATTAAACCTGTTGGGTTATCACCCATGAAATCGAAAGGCATTCATGGACTTTCTGAAATTTTAATTGAAAAATATAACGGAAAAGTTCCTGCAGATTTTGAAGCATTGGAATCGTTTCCTGCCGTGGGTCATAAAACAGCTAGCGTAGTAATGTCTCAGGCGTTTAATGTTCCTGCATTTCCTGTAGATACACATATTCATAGACTACTATACCGATGGGGGTTTACTAACGGGAAAAACGTAACACAAACCGAGAAAGATGCCAAACGTCTCTTCCCTATGGATTTATGGAATGAACTTCATTTACAGATAATATGGTATGGACGGCACTACTCTCCAGCCCGTGGCTGGGATTTAGAAAAAGATATTATTACTAAAACAATTGGCAGGAAAACGGTACTGAACGAATATTATAAAAAGAAGAGAAAATAAGACATAAAAAACCCTGAAAATTAATTCAGGGTCTTTTAACAAAGTTTAGTTTAGAAGTGCTTCAAACTTCAAATTATAATAATCGTTAACACTTAAAGCCTTCGAATAGTCTAGAAGAAACTTAATTGTTTCATCTTTTGGAGCCATTTTAGACACCTGCTCCGGGTGTGAGGTTTTAGAGTACATTTTTTGCATAGAGAGTCTTTTTGTGGTTAATGTTATTTATTAACGCCCAAAAAAACAGTTTATTGTATTAATTTGTCAACACAATATTATGTTTATCAATTACCTTACGCAAATTAATAAGTGCATATCGCATCCTTCCTAGTGCCGTATTGATACTTACATCAGTCTGTAAGCTTATTTCTTTAAAGCTCATTTCTTTGTAAATACGCATAATGAGTACTTCTTTTTGGTCTTCGGGTAACTCTTCAATCAACCGTCGTACATCATTTTCAACTTGCCCTTTTATTATTTGTTTTTCGGCATTTAAAGCTCCATCAGAGAGCACGGAGAAAATATTGAAATCGTCTTTATTTTCAAATTTTGGCATGCGGTTATTTTTTCTGAAATAATCTATAACCAAATTATGGGCAATGCGCATAACCCAAGGTAGAAATTTTCCTTCTTCGTTATATTTTCCTCGTTTTAATGAACGTATAACTTTTATAAAAGTGTCCTGAAAAATATCTTCAGTAACATCCCTATTATAGACTTTAGAATAAATAAAACTGTAAATACGTTGCTTGTGGCGGGTAATTAAATGAGAGAGTGCAGATTCATCACCGTTTATGTAAGCACTAACCAATACTGCATCCGTATGGGTGTTCTGTTTCATATCAATACTTTTTAAGTTAACAACTATCCGTGTTTTGGCTGTTTAGTCGTTTCGGTTTTTAGTGTAAAAAGTAATAATATGCTATAGGCAATAAATTTTAAAATTGTCGTTGTGAGCCGTAAATATAACAACAAAGAAACGTGAAATGCAAATAAAACATAAAAATTTCCTAAAAAAATTATAATATCGGCACATGTGCAATCCCCATTTCTATGTGGTATCTTTGCAAAATCTTACCTGAAAAAGAACATTTTATTTTGAATATTGACACTTTAGATACTAAAAAGAACATACTAATTAAAGGAGCAAAGCTTCATAACTTAAAGAATATTGATGTTGCTATACCCCGAAATAAATTAGTAGTAATAACTGGACTTTCCGGAAGTGGGAAGTCTAGCTTAGCCTTTGACACCCTCTATGCTGAAGGCCAACGCCGTTATGTAGAAAGTCTTTCCTCCTATGCTCGGCAATTTTTAGGACGGTTGGACAAGCCCAAAGTAGATTCTATTAAAGGGATTGCACCAGCTATTGCTATTGAACAAAAGGTGAATTCTACCAATCCACGATCTACTGTAGGAACTTCTACTGAAATATACGATTACCTAAAGCTTTTATACACTCGTATTGGGCATACATTTTCACCGGTTTCAGGCAATGAAGTAAAAAAAGATACGGTAACCGATGTCATTAACTACATAAAAACATTTCCTGAAGGTGAAAAAATGCTCCTCCTCGCCCCTATTTATTTAGAAGAAGGGCGAACAATGAAAAATAAAATTCAGGCTCTAGCACAACAAGGATATGCTCGAGTTAAAAATAAAAACACGGTAATTCGTATTGATGAATTAAAAGAGAGCAATTTCACAAAGGACTTGCAATTGGTTATCGATAGAATTATAACGAAAGATGATGAAGATTTTTACAACCGCCTTGCCGATGCTATAGAAATGGCCTTTTATGAAGGCAAAGGCGAATTGTACATTGAAAAACTATCTGATAATTCAAATAAAGAGTTTAACAACCGTTTTGAGGCTGATGGGATGACGTTCCCAGAACCAAACGTACATTTGTTCAGTTTTAATAATCCATATGGTGCCTGTCCCAATTGTGAAGGTTATGGCGATGTTATTGGTATTGATGATGATTTGGTAATCCCTAACACTTCCCTGTCCATTTATGAAAATGCCATTTTCCCGTGGCGTGGTGATAGTATGGGGTGGTACCGAGATCAGTTGGTCAATAATGCCTATAAGTTCGATTTCCCTATTCATAAGCCCTGGTTTGAGCTTACCGAAGAACAAAAACAACTGGTTTGGGACGGAAATAAATATTTTGAAGGCTTAAACGACTTCTTTTCTTTTTTAGAATCGAAAAGTTATAAAATTCAAAATCGGGTGATGTTATCACGCTACCGCGGAAAAACAAAATGTAATGTTTGTAACGGAAAACGACTACGTCCAGAAGCAAGCTATGTAAAAGTAGGCGGAAAGGCTATTCAAGAATTAGTAGAACTTCCACTTGAAAAGGTAGCTGTCTTTTTTAAAGAATTACAATTAAACGAATACGACACGAATGTGTCCAAAAGGCTGTTGCTTGAAATAAACAACCGTCTTCAATTTTTAATGGATGTTGGACTGAGCTATCTGACTCTGAACCGAAAAAGTAACACGCTTTCCGGAGGAGAATCACAACGAATTAATTTAGCCACTTCGTTGGGCAGTAGCTTGGTCGGCTCCATGTATATACTTGATGAGCCAAGCATTGGTCTGCATCCCAAAGATACCGAGCGGTTAATTGAAGTTTTAAAATCATTACGCGATCTTGGAAATACTGTTATTGTAGTGGAGCATGATGAAGATATTATGAAAGCTGCCGATGAAATTATAGACATTGGTCCAGAAGCAGGAACCTTTGGTGGCGAAGTGGTTTCAACAGGAACGTTTAAAGATATTTTGAAATCTGACTCCCTTACAGCCAAATACCTAAATGGCACCATGGAGATTGAAGTTCCTAAAAAGCGCCGCAGTTGGAAAGAAAGCATTAAAGTAATCGGTGCCCGGCAAAACAACTTAAAAAATATAGATGCAGAATTCCCACTAGGTATTTTTACAGCTGTCACTGGTGTTTCAGGAAGTGGTAAAAGTACCTTGGTTAAGAAGATTCTATATCCAGCCATGCTTCGGAAAATTGGTGGTTATGGTGAAAAACCGGGCCAGTTTTCAGAATTAAAAGGAAGTTTCAACAATATAAAGAACATTGAATTTGTTGATCAGAACCCAATCGGTCGTTCGAGCCGAAGCAATCCAGTAACGTACATAAAAGCGTATGACGATATAAGGAATCTATTTGCTTCACAAAAACTCTCAAAAATACGAAATTATAAAGCCAAGCATTTCAGTTTTAATGTAGATGGCGGCCGCTGTGAAACCTGTAAAGGTGATGGCGAAGTGACCATAGAGATGCAGTTTATGGCCGATGTACATCTAGAATGTGAAACGTGCAATGGAAAACGTTTCAAAAAAGAAATTCTGGAAGTAACCTTTGAAGGTAAAAACATTGATGACGTTTTAACGATGACGGTTGATGATGCTATTTCATTCTTTAAAAAACATGATGAGAAAAAAATAACTAAGAAATTAAAGCCACTACAAGATGTAGGTTTAGGGTATGTACAGTTAGGTCAAAGCTCTTCTACGCTTTCTGGCGGAGAGGCGCAACGTATTAAACTAGCTTCCTTTTTAATTAAAGGTACCACAAAGGACAAAGCTCTCTTTATTTTTGATGAACCTACTACTGGGCTACATTTTCACGATATCAAAAAACTGTTGGCATCATTCTATGCTTTATTGGAAAAAGGTCATACCGTTATTGTTGTGGAGCACAATATGGAGTTGGTGAAATGCGCCGACCATATTATAGACCTCGGCCCAGAAGGTGGTGAAAAAGGAGGACAAGTAGTGGCAGAAGGCACCCCTGAAGAAGTAGCCAAAAACAAAAAGTCGTTTACCGCTACTTATTTAAAAGAAAAGATTTAATTAATACTATTTTTTGGCATAAAGATTGAAAGCTATTAAATAAGAAACAATTAGTTTTTTATCGATTAGTTTTTAGTTAAAACCCGGAGTTCCTTATATTAAGGGAAGACGGGTTTTTTATTTATTCTATCTCTTGATTAAACAAAGTAGCTAGTTTTCCTCCTTCTCTTTTTGTGAAAAGCCGGGTTTTCTCCTTCTCTTAATAAGGGAAGGTGGCCCGAAGAGTCGGAAGGGCTTAAAGCCCAAAATTTAAAACACTGCCTCAGTTAAACAACAAAACACCTGATAATCAGAAATTTAACAATCTTGGCACGATGATTGTTTCATACTAAACGTACCGAGCTGACCAAAAATTTAAAGCAAGTACAACTTAAAAACCTCTATTATGAAAAAAGTAACCTTATTCTTATTCAGTATATTTCTAATAAGCCTTACTGCAACAGCAAAAAGTAACGCTCCAGAAGAAATTTCAAATTACAGTTACGATGGGAAATCGTATGTGTTTGTAGAAGGAGATGTTGAATTTTCAGTATTTCCAGATGGTCAGTTCGATTTTGTGTACTTAGGTCAAAACCGAAGTAATGTTAATGTAAACGTAAATACGCGCAATGTAAATATTTCATTTAACAGTGGATATGATTATGAAGCATATGTTCAATATGATGATTATGGTGCCGTGATTCAAGTGGAAGAAATTCCTATATATTATGATGAATACGGTCGCGTTGTTGAAGTAGGCAATACTGTAATCCGCTATAACGACAGACGTATTGTACGTGTTGGAGGCTTACATGTAGTTTATAATAATTACGGACATTTTTCACACGTTACTGGATATATTAACTTATGGACTCCAAAGTATGTATACCGTCCATGGCACGTATATTATGCAAGACCATATTATTCAAACTGTGTAGTATATGATAATCCTTATAGAAGATATTATAGTCCACACCGTTATAGTTGGGTAAAGCATAGAAGTTATTATAATAATAGACATCGTGTAGCCTACAATAATGGTAGAAGAGACTTTTACCGTCCAGGAAGTCGCAAACATTATAAAAATGGTCGTGTAGTAAAGCGTAGCGATTATAATCCAAACCGGCGTAACACCTATGCAACTAATAACCCACGTAGAAGTAACGTAACACGCACTAACAATCGTGCATCAGTTGCCAAAGGGACAAATTCTCGAGGGAACACAAAAGCAGTTCGAAGTTCATCTAATAACAAGCGAAATGTTATTTCTAGAAACGACACTAAAAGATTAAATACCGTTCGGAAATCGACGACTAGGAATAATCGAAATAGTACTTCCGGTCGCAATGTTATTTCTAAAACAAACTCTAGAAGCGCTAAACCTAAAACGACTGTAAAAAGAAACCGAACAGACACCCGTAACACACGAAGTGTTTCAAGAAGTAGTACGCCTCGAAAAGTTAGCTCTAATAGAACTCAAAGTATAAACAAACGCGCAAGCAGTTCAAATAAAAGAAAGGCTGTTTCACAAAATAGAAGAACAAGCACAAATAGTAAAACGTACCGTTCAAGTGCTCCAAAAAGAAGTACTGCAAAACGAAGCAGTTCGGTAAAAAAATCTAATTCTCGTGGAACTAGTAAAAGTAGCCGATCGTCTTCAAGTACTAGTAGACAAAGAGGTCGCGGATAATAAAAATTTTTGGTTGGTTAGTTAGAAATCCCTGTTAAGCGAAAGTTTAGCGGGGGTTTCGCATTTTATTACCTAGCAACCTTTTGTATAACTTCAGCCATATGTTTCGTCAAGTTTCTACGACTGTATTTTGAAATGTTTTTTGAATTCACACCTAGTGCTCCTTTTTTATATTCAGAATATAATTGCAAGATATTAGATTTCAATTTTTTCTTTTCTGAATAGTTAAAAAACTGACCGCTCTCCGTTTCAGAAATTAACTGCTTCATATCACTTCCATTCGGACCTAAAGCAACGATAGGACGTTTAGCTGCAAAATATTCAAACAACTTACCTGGTATAATAGCTTTTGTTTCCGGGCGGTCTATTTCAAGAAGTAAAAGCACCTGAGCATTGTGTTGCATTTGTAAAGCTTCAGAGTGCGAAACATAACCTAACAACCTTAAATTATCTTTCAATCCTTGCTTTTTAATACTTTCAACCACACTTTCACTTATAGTTCCAGCAAGTGTTAATTGAAAGTCAGAAGCAAATTTTTCATTTTCTGAAACCAATTCTGAAAGTACATTCCATAGAACAGAAGGGTTGCGTTCGCTTAATAAAGAACCAACATGAGCAATGGAAAATTTGACGTCAAGATTAGGGGTGATTTTTTCTCTAATTTCGTATCCGTTTGTAATTACTTCAATCGGCTTTTGGGTAATTTCCTGAAATTCTTTTTTGGTCGTTGGGCTGGTTACGCTAATTAAATCAGCGTTTTGCAATACTTCGGCTTCTAATTTTTTATGTTTTTTTTCTGAAGCTTTAGTAAGCCGTAACGATTTATGATAATGTATCGTAGTCCACGGATCTCTAAAATCGGCAATCCATGGAAGTTTTGTTTCCTTTTGTAACTGAAATCCAATTAAATGAAGACTGTGCGGTGGTCCCGTTGTAATTATTGTATCGATTGAATTTTCTGAGAGATATTTTTTCAGAAAATTTACAGAAGGCTTAACCCATCCCACTCGAGCATCAGGGATAAAAAAGTTTCCACGAATAAAAAGTAATAATTTTTCTATCGAAGATTGCTTTTTTTCAGAGATAATCCCACTACTTATTTGTGATGTTTTCTTTTTAGAAAATAGTTTGGCAAATTTATAGGGTTCGTTTACAGGGTGTTTCAGGATTTCAATATCGTTTGGTACTTCGGCTTCAAAGCTTGGATCAATTAATGGATAATGCGGGTTTTCCGGCACATAAACAATCGGTTCTATTCCAAACTCTTTGAAGTATTTTACAAAATTAAGCCAACGTTGAACACCTGGTCCACCTGCTGGAGGCCAATAATAGGTTATGATCAATACTTTTTTCATAACAATTAGGTATTATCGATTTCAGTTTTATTTTTTTTAAAACCAAAATAGATTCCCCCTATCAACAACAGGACAAAAATGAGGGTGCTTATCAAACTTACGGTACTTCCCGTTTGTATAACTTTAGGCTCAAACTTAAACTCTATTTTATGAATCCCTTCTGGAATGGTCATCGCCCGTAACGCATAATTAGCTCTGTAATAATCCGTTGGTTCTCCATCAAGATATACATTCCAACCGTGGGGGTAATATATTTCAGAAAACACAGCCAGTTGTGGAGATTTTGTAGCAGTTTCATACACTAAATGTTGTGGCTCGTGCTTTACTAAATCAATAGTTGCCGTGCTATCACGACTTATTTTTTCAACAGGTAATTTATCTTTAAATTTCTTAGGAATTATAGCTGTTTTCTTGGTGTCTAAACTATCTAATAACAATAACTCATCGTTTGCATTATCTGCCAAAATCACATTATCAACAAACCACGCATTGCCATTTGCATAGGGATTTCGCTGTGCCACTGCTCCCCCATTTTCACCTTGAGTAATAATATATTTTACATTTAGCATATTGAGCATTCCAATATTACCCCTGCTTATGTAAAATTCATTAAGGTCTTGCATTCTACCTGGTTTGGCAGCGTGATAGCCTCCCAATGCATTGTGATAATAACTGGCGCGCCCACTATTAAAAGCATTTGAAGTAGCATCATATACTCGATAATTACTATCATCTTTTAAGATTTGAAGATCGGCTCCGTTTTTTTGAAACGGTTGTTCCATCACCCTTGCTTGCACGAAATCGTCATTGTTTACATACCGCCTGTCCACTCCTACTAGATCGATTACAATTAAAATAGCGAGCACTGAAATTACAGTTATTTCTTTCAGTTTATTCTTTAAAAAGAACCATAACGCCCCACCTGCAAGCAAAACAAAGATTAACGATCGGATGGCATCTGAAGTCAACATTGCTGCACGATCATCTCGAACAGCATCAAGAACCGGTAGACTTAAGCTTTCACGAATATTTGCATCATAAAATGAGTTTGAAAAATCTAAAAGTGACGACTTAAATAGAATAAATAATAAGGCTACGCCCCCTGTTATTCCGGCGCTGTACAACAAGGCTTTCTTTTTTTCTTCTTCTCTTTCAAATCTACTGAAAAATTGGTGCAATCCTATCACTGCCAAAATCGGCAAAATCAATTCAATAATTACTTGAATAGAAGAAACTGCCCTAAACTTACTATACAACGGAACATAGTCGATAAAAAATTCCGTCAAGAAACTAAGGTTTTTCCCCCAAGAAAGGAACAAGCTCAATAAAAAAGCAGCTGTAATCCACCATTTTAAACGGCCTTTCACTAAAAATAATGCCAAAATAGCCAAAAAGACTACCACCGCACCAATATAAGCGGGTGCTGCTACAATTGGCTGGTCGCCCCAATAGGTGGGCAATTGATTTAAAATCTGGCTAGCTTCATGTGGCGATGCACCCATTTTTAATAATGCTTCTTTGGTTTCACCATCCTCTGGCAATGGGTCACCAGATCCACCTCCCATGAAATTTGGGATAAACAAGTTTAATGTTTCCAGCTTTCCGTAGCTGTATTCTGTAATATAATCAAAATCAAGACCGCCTACATTATCTTTAGGCGAACCATCAGCGTTGATTGTTAATTCACTATTTCCTCGGGTAGATGTGTCTGCATATTCTTTTGTTGCTAAAATATTAGTAGCATTGAGACCAACAGCGATTAAAACTCCAAGTACCATAACACCTAAAGCTTTAAAATAATGAGGAAGCATTTTTTTCTTGAATGCATCAACTAAATAAGCAATACCTATACAAATAACCAGAAATAGCAAATAATAAGTCATTTGGTAGTGATTGGAAACCAATTCGAGTCCCATGGCAACTGTGGTCAATAAAAAACCATAAAGAAATTTACCTCGAAAGGTCAATAAAATCCCGCTCAATACCAACGGCATATAGGCAATAGCATGGGCTTTGGCATTATGCCCCACACCGAGAATTATAATAAGGTAGGTTGAAAAACCAAAGGCTAATGCTCCAAGGAAAGCAAGTTTATAATCAACTTTTAATACTAATAATAAAATGTAAAGGCCTATGAAATATAGAAACAGATAATCTGCCGGCCGCGGTAAAAACCGAATAGCAAGATCTAAATCTTTAATATAATTATGGGGATATTTAGCTCCCAATTGGTAGGTGGGCATACCGCCAAAAGCAGCATCGGTCCAATACGTTTCATTTCCAGTTTCAGCACGGTAATCTTTTAATTGCTTGGCCATTCCTTGATATTGAGCTATGTCGCTTTGAAAAATGGTTTTTCCTTGCAAAACAGGACTAAAATAAGCCAGCGAAGCAATTATAAAAAGAATGAAAATTATAAGATGCGGTAGAAATTTTTTAAGCGAATGCTTCATAGCCACTGTCAATTTTTTTGAAGTGTGAAAATTAACAAAAATATGCTACAATTGGATATACATCTTTAGATATAAATAGAAAAAATCGCTATGCTGAAAGAATATGAAATATAGGTTATTATAAAACTAAAACGCTAAAGTCTATTTCTAGTAGTATTTATACTAAAGAATTTTACAAACAGCCATACATCATACGATTATGATTTTTAAAATCAATCTACTTCTTCGTAATCCACATAATCCCCTACAGTAGATTTTTGTGATTTTTTTCTGTTTGGCACTTTATCGATCGTTACTTTACCTTCTTTTTCTTTTTTTGAATTAGGGTTACCTTGAGTTCCGTTAAAAGCTTGCTCAAAACGTTGGCCTGCTTTTTTAGCAATGTACTTCATTAAATATGGTGTAGCCCAACGGATTAAGAATTTTAATCCGAAAAATACCAGAAGGATAATTAATATCGTTTTCAAAAACGTAATCATAGAGTTCAAAAATACATAAACCCGTATAAAAAGACGAAAGCAATTTATTAAATAAATGATAAATTCTTATATCTTTGAATCAAACCCAAAACAACGATGAACAACCGAATTGTTTACTTTCTCCTAATAGCTTTTATAGCAACCACGACGCTTTCGGCACAATACACCGAAATACTCAACGCCAATAGGCCTGGTAGCTCACAAGGTGCTTTTTCAGTAGGAACAAACGTTTTACAATTTGAATCTGGGTTAAGTATTGGAAAAGAAGAACATCGATTATTATTTACTGAAGCTAATACTTTTTCTTGGGATTACGCAATTAGGTATGGCGTATTAAAAGAAGAACTTGAGGTGAGCTTAATGGGTAACTTTCAATCTAACAAAGTAACAGACACCCGTGGAGCGAACAACTTTGAACGTAATTTTGCCAATTTTAAAAGTAATACCTTAGGAGCAAAATATTTGTTATACGATCCGTACCGCAACCGCGAAGCAAAAGGTCCTAATTTATATAGTTGGAAAGCCAATAATCGCATACAATGGGCCGACTTAATTCCAGCCATTTCTGTTTATGCAGGAGCAAATTTTGACATAACAGAAGACAATCCTTTTACACCTGAAGCAGAAAAATCTATTAGTCCAAAGTTTGTGCTATCAACACAAAACAACTTCATTGGAGGCTTTGTATTTGTAACTAATATTATTGTAAATCGAGTTACTACAGATAACCCTGAATATGGATACATACTTACATTAACACACGCTACAAATAGGTATTTTTCTATTTTCTTAGAAAATCAAGGTATAAAAAGTGACTTTTATGCCGATCAATTGCTGCGAGGTGGTGTAGCTGTCCTTATAAATAAAGATTTGCAGGTTGACCTTTCTGGTACACTAAATTTTAAAGATACTCCTTCCCTTTGGAGAGCAAGGCTTGGTGTCGCTTATCGGTTTGATATGCACCGCGAAGACGAGTTTATAGAAGAAAAAGGAAAAAGCGGGCGTGATAAAAGAAAAAAATACAAGGAGCAGAAAAAAGAAAAGAACGAACGTAACAAACGAAAAGATCTCTTGGAAGATGATGGAGATGGTAGCCAATTGTAATAAATCATATGATTGAAGTTAAAAAAGTAACCAACAAAAAAGAATTAAAGCAATTTGTAACCTTCCCGTTCAAATTGTATAAAGACTGTAAGTATTGGGTTCCACCGTTAATTAAAGACGAGATGGAAACCCTTGATAAAGCAAAGAACCCTGTTTTTAAAAATGCCGACGCATGGTATTTTTTAGCCTATAAAGATGGGAAAATTGCTGGAAGGATTTCAGTTATAATTAATCAACTCGAAGTTGAAGAACAAAACAAGAAAAAAGTCCGATTTGGCTGGTTTGATGTAATCAACGATATAGAGGTGACCAAAACCTTACTTGAAAAAGTTTTTGAAATTGGCGCCAAGCATAATTTAGAATATACCGAAGGACCAGTCGGTTTTTCCAATATGGAAAAAGCAGGAATTCTTACCATGGGTTTTGAAGAGTTAAATACTATGATTACTTGGTACCACTATCCCTATTACGCAAAGCATTTTGAACAATTAGGTTTTGAAAAACAAGCCACTTGGGTAGAATATAAGTTGAGCATACCTAATTCCATTAAAGAGAAAGTTGCTAAGTTTTCAAAAATTGTAAAACAGCGTTATAATCTTTCCGTTATTAGATTTAAAAACAAAAAGGAAATATTACCGTATGTTGACAAAATGTTCGATTTGCTCAATAAAACCTACAATGATTTACAGACTTTTGTACCTATCCAGCAATACCAAATAGATTATTATAAAGAAAAATACTTCAGTTTTGTGCATCCAGACTATATCACGTGCATAAAAGATGAAACAGGGAAACTAATTGCTTTCTCCATTGTTATGCCATCTTTTAGTAAAGCATTAAAAAAGGCAAATGGAAGATTATTTCCTACCGGCTGGTATCATCTTTTGCAAGCTCAAAAGAAAAATGATATTGCAGCTTTTTACTTAATAGGAATTGCCCCTGAACTACAAGGAAAAGGGGTTACCGCTATTATTTTTGAAGAAATGCAACACTTATTCAATTCAAAAGGTATTGAGCGCGTAGAAACCAACCCTGAATTAAAAGAAAACACGGCGGTACAACTGCTTTGGAAAGATTATGAACCCATTCAACATAAAGAACGGAGTACCTTTAGGAAGGATTTGTAAATAAGGTTCAGTATAGAGTGAAAAATATCAACCAAACTTATAGTGTGGTTTATAATAACCATGAATTTAAAGACCCTAACAGGTTTATAAGTATGGTCGAGCCAATAAAAGAAAAGCTACTCGAATTAGATTCTAAATCCGATGACTTTGAAAAAGGAAAGAGATTAATTTCAGATTTTTCACTAAACAAATCTTATAAAAAATTTGAAAAAGAAGCATTGCCCTATCTATATAAAGCTATTGAATTACAAAGCTATAATTCAAAAAAACCTGAATTGAATGCAATACAAAAAGCATTAATTTTACGCACTGGTCAAATTTTATTTGAACAAAAAAGGTATCTAAAATCACTAAAATATTTTAAAAAATTAGTCAAATCATTTCCTGAAGATAGTGAATTCAAAAATTGGTACAATTTAGCTTTGAAAAAAACAACTAAACCAATTGACACTATTTTTTTAACTGGAGTAGTAATTTGCTTGGTAGTTGAATATGTTTTTAAAATAAAAAACGATTTTACTTTATATGGGCTGGTAATTTGTGTGACAGGAACTTTCTTAACGATAGGACTATATCAACTAAAGAAAAAGTAATCTTATCGAAAATTATAACTTTTTCGTAGAGTTACAAAAAAACCACTTCAGATTGTATGAAGTGGTTTTTTTGTACTTTATAAATAGGTCTTTTTGTTTGCCAAGATTCCTGCCGATGTTTATACTGAGTTTAATCGAAGTGTAGGAATTCGGTTACTCCCCCATTGCTTGCGCAACAGCTGCAGAAAGACGTTTATAAGTTCCATCTTCCAAGCGGTCACGTATAGCTGAAAAAGCTTCTAATGTTTCGTTAATATCATCCATGGTGTGGGATGCAGTTGGGATCATTCTAAGTAAAATTAATCCTTTAGGTATCACAGGGTAAACTACTATAGAACAGAATATTCCGTGATTTTCACGAAGATCTTTTACCAAGGCCATTGCTTCTGGAATACTTCCTTTTAAATATACTGGCGTTACACAACTTTGTGTAGTACCAATATCAAATCCACGTTTTTTAAGTCCGCCTTGTAGGGCATTTACGTTCTCCCAAAGTTTCTCTTTAAGCTCTGGCATGGTACGCAACATATCTAAACGCTTTAAAGCACCTTCCACCAATTGCATTTGCAATGATTTAGCAAACATTTGTGAACGTAGGTTATATTTTAAGTAGTTTATTATTTCTTCGTCTGCAGCGATAAAAGCCCCTGTACTCGCCATGGATTTTGCAAACGTGGCAAAATATACATCAATATCATCTTGAACGCCTTGCTCTTCACCTGCTCCAGCACCTGTTTTTCCTAACGTACCAAATCCGTGTGCATCATCAACAAATAAACGGAACGTATATTTCTTTTTAAGAGCAGCGATTTCTTTTAACCTCCCTTGTTCGCCTCGCATTCCAAAAACACCTTCAGAAATCAATAAAATTCCTCCTCCAGTCTTTTCAGCAACCTTTTCAGCACGCTTTAAATTTTTCTCGATACTTTCCATATCGTTATGCTTATAAGTAAAACGCTGGCCTAAATGCAAACGAACACCATCTATAATACAAGCATGAGCATCTACATCATAAACTATTACATCGTCTTTTGAAACCAAAGCATCAATGGTAGAAACCATTCCTTGATAACCGAAATTCAATAAATAAGAAGCTTCTTTATTAACAAAAGCAGCCAATTCTTTTTGTAGTTGTTCGTGAAGATCGGTATGACCACTCATCATACGAGCACCCATTGGATATGCTGAACCGTATTTGGCACCAGCTTCGGCATCTACTTTACGTACTTCAGGATGATTAGCAAGGCCTAAATAATCATTAACACTCCAGGTAATTACTTCTTTCCCGTTAAAGTGCATTCTATTGCTTATAGGTCCTTCAAGTTTAGGAAATACAAAATAGCCTTCAGCTTGTTCTGCCCACTTCCCTAACGGGCCTTTGTCTTTGTAAATTTTATCAAATAAATCTTTCATCAAGTAATTTTGTTTCAATACAGGGCGCAAAAATAGGGAAATTACTTCCCATAGCCATATTCTTTTTCTGAAGATATTGACAACTAATGAATATCATATTCAGAAGTTTAAAAAGTAAAGTATTTTAAGGGCTATCCTTTAAAAATTATTTTACTACCTGAACAGCGTCTATTTGAGCTACTTCAGTATCCAAAAATCCTTGTTGCTCCATCCATTCATCACTATATATTTTGCTCATATATCGTGATCCGTGGTCTGGAAAAATAACAACAATATTGCTGTTTTCACTAAACTCGCCGTCTTCTTCCAGTTGCTTTAAGCCTTGCATAGCAGCTCCACTGGTATAACCAGCGAATATTCCTTCGGTTCTCGCTAACTCACGTGCCGTATGCGCACTTTCGTCATCAGTTACTTTTACAAACTTATCAATGGAGTCAAAGTCTGTAGCCGCTGGGATCAGGTTTTTCCCCAAGCCTTCAATTCTGTAAGGATAAATTTCATTTTTGTCAAATTCACGTGTTTCATGGTATTTTTTAAGAACAGAACCAAAAGCATCGATACCAATCACTTTGATATCTGGGTTTTGTTCTTTTAAAAAACGTGCTGTACCAGAAATAGTACCTCCTGTTCCACTACAAGCTACCAAATGTGTTATCTGTCCTTTTGTTTGCTTCCAAATTTCTGGACCCGTGGTTTTGTAATGCGCTTCAATATTCAAGTTATTGAAGTACTGGTTAATATAAACAGAACCTTCCGTTTCTTCGTGTAATCGTTTGGCTACTTCGTAATACGAACGCGGATCGTCTGCTGGTACGTGAGCTGGACAAACATATACCTGTGCACCCATAGTACGTAACATATCGATTTTATCTTTTGAAGATTTTGAACTTACTGCCAAAATACACTTGTATCCTTTTAAAATACTCACCATAGCAATACTGAAACCTGTGTTTCCACTAGTGGTTTCAACAATCGTGCTTCCAGGTTTGAGGATTCCTTTTTTCTCGGCTTGTTCAATAATATAAAGGGCAATACGGTCTTTTGAAGAATGACCGGGATTAAATGCCTCTACTTTAGCAAAATAGTTGCCTTTCATGTTCGCCGTAATGTTGTTGAGTTTTATTAATGGAGTGTTTCCTATTAATTGCAACACATTATCATGCGCCTGAATTTCTTCTTTCATAAAGGGAGTTTTCGTTAGTAAAAATCGGGCGTAATACCTTCATTTAAAAAACACGGCAAAGTTACATTAATTTTTTTAATTACTCTTTAATGTTCTCTAAGTCCAGTATAAAAGCATAATCCATCGCTACTTCCTTTAATGCTTCAAACCTGCCGGAAGCGCCACCGTGACCGGCATCCATATTTGTTTGCAGCAATAATTTGTTGTTATCTGTCTTCATTTCCCGAAGTTTCGCCACCCATTTTGCTGGTTCCCAATACTGTACTTGCGAGTCGTGCAGCCCAGTTGTGACCAATAAATTAGGATATTCCTGTTTGGTGACATTATCATATGGCGAATACGATTTTATATACTCATAATATTCTTTATCGTTCGGGTTCCCCCATTCGTCATATTCACCTGTTGTTAATGGAATGCTGTCGTCGAGCATCGTAGTTACTACATCTACAAATGGTACTGAAGCAATCACACCATTATATAGTTCTGGGTTCATATTAACAATAGCACCCATCAACAAACCGCCAGCCGATCCGCCTGATGCATATAAATGATCTGCGGATGTATACCCTTCTTCAATTACATATTTCGAGGCATCTACAAAATCGGTGAAAGTATTTTTCTTTTTTAGTAATTTTCCGTCTTCATACCATTGTCTTCCCAAGTATTCTCCTCCACGAACGTGTGCAATGGCGAAAATAAATCCTCGATCCATTAAGCTTAAGCGCACAGTCGAAAAATAAGGATCAATGGTTGACCCATATGAACCGTATGCATACAATAAAAATGGATTGTTACCATCTTTTTTAATTCCCTTACGAGAAACCATAGAAATTGGAATTTTGGTGCCATCTTCCGCCGTGGCCCAAACGCGCTTAGATTCATAATTATCTTTATCGAATTTTCCGCCTAATACTTCTACTTCTTTCTTTACCGTCTTTTCGCGAGTTTTCATGTTGAAATCTACTACTGAAGCTGGGGTAATTAACGAATTGTACCCATACCGTAAGGTATCGGTTTCAAATTCTCGGTTTTGTATGGTGTAAGCAGTATAGGTTTCATTATCGAATGGCAGATAGTAATCATCCGTTTCGTCCCAACGCATAATACGTATTTTATTTAAGCCGTTGTTACGTTCACTTACCACCAAATAATCTTTAAAAATATCGATGTCTTCTAACAGAACTGTTTCTCTATGCTCAATAACATCTTTCCAATTTTCTTTTAGTGTTTTGGTTTCAGGTGTTTTCATCAACTTAAAGTTGGTAGCATCATCTTTATTGGTTAACACATAAAAATCGGCTCCGAAGTGAGAAATATTATATTCTAACCCTCTTTCTCTAGGCTGAAACATCTTAAATTTCCCTGTAGGATTGTCGGCCTCTAAGATTTGATATTCTGAAGTCAACGTACTGTTACTTCCAATTACTAAATACTTATCAGACTTTGTTTTATAAATATAAGTAATAAAAGTATCGTCCTCTTCGGTGTAGATTAATTCGTCACTAGTAGCTTCAGTTCCTCTTTTGTGTCTAAAAATTTCATTAGAACGCAGTGTTTGCGGATCTTTTCTAGTGTAAAATAGTGTTTCATTATCATTAGCCCAAGTAGAGCCTCCCGTTGTATTTTCTATGGTTTCAGAAGAAACTTCCCCTGTTTCTAGATTTTTGATATGAAGTTTATATTGTCTTCTACTTACCGTATCCACTCCAAAAGCGGCCCATTTATTATCTGGGCTTATATTTATTCCTCTTAAGTTATAATATGAATGGTCCTTGGCCATGTCATTTACATTAAACAGGATTTCCTCTTCCGCATTCAACGAACCTTTTTTGCGGGAGTAGATTGGGTAATCATTACCGGTTTCAAAACGTGTTATGTAGTAATATCCGTTATAAAAGTAGGGAACCGACTCATCATCTTCCTTAATTCGGCTTTTCATTTCTTCAAAGAGATTCTTTTGAAACGTTTTAGTATGTTCCGTCATCTTCTCGTAATACTCATTTTCTCGCTCTAGGTAATCGATTACTTCTTCATTTTCACGATCGTTAAGCCAATAATAATTATCAACGCGGGTGTCGCCGTGCATGTCAAGATTCTTAGCAATTTTAGTGGCTTTCGGTGGAGTAATATTCATATTTTCTTCGGAAGTTTTATCTGTTTTACAGGAAACGGCAAAAATAAGGCATACTACGGAAACAGCTATAGATTTTTTCATCTTTAAAAGGTTGATTAATACGCAAGCAAATTAGTAAATTTGCACCAAACCTAAAATAAAAAGATATGTTTGGAGATATGATGGGCAAGTTGAAAGAAGCTCAAGAAAAAGTTGAAGCCACCAAAAAACGCTTAGACACCGTACTTATTGACGAGAAAAGCAGTGACAACTTATTAAAAATCACGTTGACTGCAAATAGAGAGATTAAAAAAATTGAAATTGATGATTCTTTATTGGAAGATAAAGAGCAATTGGAAGACTATTTAATTGTCAATCTAAATAAAGCTATAAAAAAAGCAACCGATGTAAATGAAGCTGAAATTGGCGCTGTTGCCAAAGAAGGGATGCCCAACATTCCTGGAATGGATATGTTTAAATAATTTAAAAAGAGCCTTGTAAAATTTTACAAGGCTCTTTTTTTAGTTACTTTATTACTCAACTTGAATATGTTCATCTATAAATGTAAAATGCTTACTGGTATCTCGAGACGGACTATAACCCGAAATTCTCCCCATCTCTCTCCCTTCTGAATTGAGCATTACTAGCTTAGGGAATGTTTGCTGTTTATTATATTTAGCTATTACCGTTTTATTATAATCTAATTGTTCTTGGCTAAGTAAATCGACTCTTCTAGGGTAAT
The DNA here is from genome assembly GCF_003413745.1 of Marixanthomonas ophiurae. Lineage (NCBI taxonomy): Bacteria > Pseudomonadati > Bacteroidota > Flavobacteriia > Flavobacteriales > Flavobacteriaceae > Marixanthomonas > Marixanthomonas ophiurae. The sequence goes on from NZ_QVID01000002.1 coordinate 862,626, forward strand.
CTATAACTACCAATACTAAATCTTCCGCTTTATGCTTAAACTTTGGGCTTTCAAAAAAATCTTCCTTTAGTTTTTTACAAGGTGCACACCAATCACTTCCAGTAAAGTATATCAATATAGGTTTATTATCTACTTGTGAAAGTGTTTGAGCTTCCTCTAAATTAGTATGCCAATTTAATTTACTACTCTTCATCTGTGCTGTTGCTATTGTAGTAATAAAAATTAATGCGATTAAAATAACACGTTTCATAGTCTTCTTTTATTTTGATTTAAAATAAGCACATATAATGCCAAATAAAAATAAACAACACAGATTTACCATAATTAGTAGTTGTTTTAACATTAGTATTAGTCAATTTTATAATATCCTTTAGGAATTAATTATCTATACTAAGCTTTTAGAGTAAAATTAATAACTGCTTTTTTTATTGATTGATGTTAAACATTGATTAAAATTCTGTAATGAAATACGTTATAACTTTAGAGTATGGTTTTTTTTTCGGATATTTAAGTACTTAAAAGCAAGTTTAACTATAAATAAGAAACATGTTCGAATTAAAGAAAAAGGGAGATCAATATCATTTCAATTTAAAAGCAAGTAACGGGCAAGTGATTTTAACTAGTGAAATGTATAACTCAAAGGCATCCGCAAAAAACGGAATTGAGTCTATTCAAAAAAATTGTGGCGACGATGCGCGGTATGAAAAGAAAACTGCTAAAAACGGAAAGTTTCATTTCAATTTAAAATCCACAAACGGACAAATTATCGGCAGTAGTCAAATGTATTCTGCTGAAAGTGGAATGAACAACGGTATTGAATCTGTAAAGAAAAATGCTCCGGAAGCAGAGGTGAAAGAAGTTGAATAAACATCTTTTTACTTTTAAAGTAAAAAAGCTCCTAGTTAGGAGCTTTTTTGTTACTTATATTGTCTCAAAACTTCCAAAAAACGCTCGTGCATCGCATCGGTATAATCCAAATGAGTTACTACACGAAGCTTTCCTTGTCCCATATTGCTTATTATTATATCTTGATTTTGTAGGTCTTCCATAAACTTTTCTTCTGAAAACCCTTCTTTCAAGTAAAAGATAACAATATTAGTCTCTGTAGGTTCTACTTCTGAGACATACGATTGCTTTTTTAAGGTTTTAGCTATTTCCGAAGCTTTTTTATGGTCTTCTGCTAATCGTTCAATATGATTTTCAAAAGCATATAATCCCGCTGCTGCCATAAAGCCTATTTGGCGCATACCACCACCTAACACTTTCCGAACGCGCATGGCATTTTTCATCAACTCTTTTTTTCCAAGTAACAACGTTCCTAATGGAGTTCCCATCCCTTTACTTAAGCAAATGGTCAAAGTATCAAACACCTCCCCGTAATCTTTTGGATTTTCTTTTTTGGCTACTATAGCATTCATTAATCTAGCACCATCCAAATGCAACCCCAAATTGTGTTTATCACAGACTTTTCGAATTTTCTTTATTTCTTCAAAATCGTAACACGCTCCTCCCCCTTTGTTGGTAGTATTTTCCAAACAAACCAAGGTAGTCAAAGGACTGTGGTAAAAATCAGGTGGATTAATGTTTTCTTCCACTTGTGCAGCAGTAATCATGCCGCGATCACCATCAACCAATTTACAAGACACACCACTGTTAAACGAGGCGCCACCGCCTTCATAATTAAAAACATGCGCCCATTTATCACAAATTAATTGTTCTGCAGGCTGGGTATGTAATTTTATAGCCGCTTGGTTCGCCATACTTCCGGTAGGGAAAAATAAGGCTTCATCCATCCCAAAAAGTTCGGCTACGTAGTTTTCAAGTTTGTTTACGGTTGGGTCTTCTTTATACACGTCGTCTCCTACTTCAGCTTCCATAATGGCTTGTAACATTCCTTTGGTAGGTTTAGTGACGGTGTCGCTTCGTAAGTCGATTTTCATTAATCATTGTGTTTTTATTGTCTTCTTAATTTATTTGCTGTTTCTGAAATTACAGTATCAATCATTTTATCAAGAGCAATTAATTTTAATTGTTGATTGTGCTCATAATTGAGATTGCTTTGTTTAGAATCGTTTGTTACATCAAACTCCTTAAACTTCTGGGTAAAGGTACCCATTGCTGTTGTAAAAGAAAACTCGTGAGAACATGGATATACTTTTGTTCGTTGTGTTGGCGCATTTTCAGGATTTGCTACTGTATATTCTTTAACCGAATTATTTTCAAGTGCTTGTCTGTTTTCCATGAAAAAGTCAAACAAGTCATTGTTACTTAGTTTTAGCTTTATAAAAGGGCCACAGTTATCGGCTTTTGTAATATAGGTTGTGCTATCTTCTTGCCAAAACAAATAGTATTCACTGAAATTTCCGTTTGTAAAGCATTTTTTTTGATCATTCAGTGTAATAATTCGAGTCTCCCCCAAACAAGTCCGATTGGTATAAAAATAGTTTTCAATGTTTTGATTCGCTAACGTTTCAGTCATGTCCGAAATAATAGAAAGCGGCTTCTTCTCTGTGTTCTTTTGCGCAAAACTAAGAGTGCTTATAAGTATGGTAAGCAGTAATAAACATGGTTTCATAACAAATTGATTTACTTGGTTCGTAATATCTAAAGTTATAAAAATAGGCTGAATTAATTTCCGCTTGCCGACTTAAATCCTATTTTTGTTTTTTTGAATGAAATTATAAACAAAACAAACCGAAACACAATATGATTACGAACGATCAAATCCAAGACCTTAAGGATCGCCTAGATGCTTTAAGGCAGTATCTTTGACGTAGCTGGAAAACGAATAGAAATACAAAATGACGAAGAAAAAACCTTCAATCCTCACTTTTGGGACAACCCACAAGAAGCCGAAGTGTTTATGCGACAACTTCGGAATAAAAAAAAGTGGGTAGATGATTATGAAGAAGCCGTAAACTTTACAGAAGATACTGAAGTAATTTTCGAATTCTTTAAAGAAGGTGAAGGCGAAGCTGAAAACGTTGAAAAGCGATTTATTAAAGCCCTCAAAGCTGTTGAAGCACTTGAGTTTAAAAATATGTTGAGTGAAGAAGGTGACGATTTAAGTGCCGTATTACAAATAACAGCAGGTGCCGGTGGTACTGAAAGTTGCGATTGGGCTAGTATGCTCATGCGTATGTATATGATGTGGGCCGAAAAGAATGGTTTTAAAATAAAAGAACTGAATTATCAAGAAGGTGATGTTGCTGGTATAAAAACCGTAACACTCGAAATTGATGGAGACTATGCTTTTGGTTGGCTTAAAAGTGAAAATGGAGTACACAGATTGGTGCGCATCTCCCCTTTTGACAGCAATGCCAAACGCCACACTAGTTTTGCCAGTGTATATGTCTACCCGTTAGCAGATGATTCTATTGAAATTGATGTAAGCCCGGGTGATGTTTCGTGGGATTTTGCACGAAGTAGCGGTGCTGGAGGACAAAATGTAAATAAAGTGGAAACCAAAGCTATTTTAACACACAAACCCTCTGGGATTGTGATTCATAATTCTGAAACGCGCTCCCAATTGGAAAACCGGCAGAAAGCCATGCAAATGTTGAAATCCCAGTTATACGAAATAGAACTTCGGAAACAACAAGCCCAGCGTGCTGAGATAGAAGACAACAAAATGGCAATTGAGTGGGGATCGCAAATACGAAACTATGTGCTACATCCTTATAGGTTAATTAAAGATGTTCGTACTGGACATGAAACTGGGAATACTGATGCTGTTTTAGATGGTGACTTAGATGACTTTTTAAAAGCCTATTTAATGAAAACTGGGCAAAAGGAAAAGAGTGATGAATTATAATTTTGGCTTATAAATCCAGCTGTAAAATTCATGTAAAAATGAAGCTCAAAAAAAGAAGGAAACTTGTAAAGTATGTCAATATACTCGATAGACCTATCTCTTTCAACCCATTTCTCTTTAGCCGAAACTTTTTATTATGGGCTCTGTTAGGGTTGTTTGGCGGGGTTATTGCCGGTGTGTACTGGATTGTTTTAGAGTTTTTAACCCATCAAATTGCTTTTTTTGAAGGTTGGTTGGTAATACCAGCGATGGCAATTTCTGGGTTATTGGCTGGTATTGTTATTCACCTTATTGGTGATCCTGGAGAAATACAATTAATCGTTAACAACATTCGCTTTAATAAAGGAAAACTGGACCCAAAGAATAATCCATCGATGATTCTTTCCTCCTTACTTTGCGTGGCTTCTGGAGGTAGTTTAGGTCCTGAAGCACCACTGGTACAGGTTACAGGATCTACCGGAACGTGGCTAGGAAAAGTATTCCGGTTAAAAGGGGAAGATCGTCGTTCGCTAAGTATTGCTGGTATGGCTTCCGGTTTTACCGCTTTATTTGGCGCTCCATTAGGCGGAAGCTTGTTTTCATTAGAAATACTTCACCATAAACACGCTGTAGAGTATTACAAGGCCATTATCCCTGCTTTTGTAGCGAGTTGCTTTAGCTATGTAGTTTTTGCTCTTATTATTCATCTAGGCCTCGGTCCTACTTGGGAGCTACCCGCTTATGAAATGGAATCAACTTATGACTTCCTATTTGCTGTCTTGTTTGCTTGTTCAGCTGCAGTACTGGCATGGTCATTTATTTTCTGCACTAAGTTTTTAAAAAATATTTTTGGAAAACTACACGTCCCCATCTATATAAAAACATTAATTGGGGGTATTGTATTAGGGATAATTGCTTTTTACCTACCTATAACAAGATATTTTGGACATCACGAAATTAACGAGTTATTATCTAATGAATACTCTATTACATTATTAATTGCTATACTTATATTTAAAATTATAGCTATTTCAGTAACCGTTACTTCGGGGTGGCGTGGTGGTTTTATAATTCCTTTATTTTTTGTCGGGGCAACATTAGGGTTATTAATACATCAAATATTTCCTTCCGTAGATGTATCGTTGGCGGTTATTTGCTGTATGGCGTCGGTTAATGCCTGTGTTACCAGAACACCGATGAGTACCACCATTCTTTTAGCCACGTTAACAGGGTTTACTTATTTTATACCAATTCTTTTTGCTAGTTTAACTGGTTATTTCTTAGCACCAAAAATACCGTTTATCGGTTCGCAGATGGATAAGAAAGTAAAGGAGTAACTTGTTTGTGAGTAGTAAAAAAAAACAAAGAGAACAAAATGTAAATTCACATTTTAATTCTCTTTGCTATCATAATTCTTTAGTGAGTATTACCTCTCTAAGTTCAATGGGTATATTCTCAGCTGTTTTAACTTTAGCACCCCTATTATGATATTATAAATATAGTAATAAAATTTGAAAAACACACCATATTTTTATTTTTTTAACATAATCACTTTACGGTAAATGTTTCTTTTAAGAATATTGGCTGTCCTTTTTCAGTGAAACCTTCTACTATAAATTCATAAATACCTGAAATATCTGAAGTATAGCATGTAATATTTCTGCTAGATTCATTTAATTCTAGCTCTGGCAACCAAAGTAACTGTCTTCTATAATCAGGTACACGTTTGGATGCTTCTGAGTTATCGGTGTTGGAATATACTTGTTTAAAATATTGCTTTTTTTGTTGAATGGGTACTATTTCAACTTGCTTAACATAATCCTTTAAAGGGTTTTCGTAAAAATCACCTTCAATGGTTTCCACAACCATTACTCCTTGAAAAGTTTGCGAACCATAATAATATTTATCTTGCATTATCGCTATGCTTTCTACTTTATTGGCACTATAGTCTATTAGTTTCTGATGATCTTGGACAAAAAAACCATCTACCAATAGCAATAAAGGGGCATTGCTACGTAGGCTATTTTCTTTTTCTCTGATTGCAAACGTACCTTTACCATTTTGCCAGTCTATCCATGCATCATTCACAATTTCTACCATGGTTTCTCCCATCGTTGGAAAACGAGTGTATTCATCTAAATTATAAGTCTTACTCCTCTTTGTATAGATAGAAGTATGTGGAGGTATCGTTTTTACGGTATCTGGTTTTACGCTGTAATATGCATTTTCAACCTGATTGTAAACACTGCGTTCTACAATTAGATTTTTCATTTCTGGTGTAATGTAAAAATGATTAAAATCTAATGCATCAAAACTTATGGAAACTTCGTTATCTACTTTAATTTCAAAAGTATTATCAAAGTTATTAAGTACCTGTAACGCTACGGTGTTATTTGTATAAGGTCTATCGATATTAAAATAGAAGTTCCCTTTAGAATCCACGTTAGATATTTCAAAAATAAAATTATCGCCTGGGATTGATAAGGCTATCTTTTGTTTCCCAATTTTTTGGCTTTTGTTATTAGCACTTATTTTTCCCGTAAGAATTTCTCCTCTTAACTCTGGCACTATAAACTTGTTTTGAGATTTTAAGTTTTCGGAAACTGGGTTTGTATAATCTGTAGCATGTTTTAACGAAGCATGCTTAACAGTATCTACTTTTCTAACCGATAGTGAGTAGTCTCCTTGAGGAAACTTTCCGGTTTCACTTTTAAAATGTAGTGTTACGGGGCTTCTCTTTGAATAGCTTTTTTTATCAGTAGTAATACTAAAGCTTAAAAGACTACTTCTATTATCAATAATATCGTCTGACTCAGTTTTTACGGAAGGGTTTTGAACGTTATTTAAAACACTATCATTCTTTTTTGTTATTGCATCTTGATTGCCTCTATATGGGTTTATAATGGTAATATCCTGTTGAAAATAATTATCTGCACCTTTTGAAAGCATATTCATAGTATAGGAGACAACTTTATAATTTCCTGACGGAATTGTAGTAGGAATAAAAAAGTCGCCCTGTCCAGTTCCTGAAGCCAACGGTATTTTATGTTTAAAGACCGATTCTTTGTTTTCATTAATCAATTCAAGATATGCAACCTTACTGATAGCACTTAAATTTTCGGTTTTTGAATTGATAACATATAGATTGTAGTACAAATACTCACCTACAAAAAATAAAGACGTATTTAGATGCGTAAAAACTTGCTCATTAGGTATTTCTGATGTGTCGAAACGCTGACTTTTAACACGATTACTAATCTGTGCTTGCATAAAAGCAACTGAGCCAATTGCGAAAAACAAAATTAAAATATGTAAAATCTTTTTATTCATATGTAAAAAATAAATTACTCCTCCCAAAATTCTGGAACTACGTTAGAACCAAATACAGTACAATCAACACACGGTTTTTGAGCTATGAAATATGGGCCAAAACCTATATCTGGGTTTCCTGGTCCTGTTGCCTCTAAAACAAATTTTATAAGTCCACTCTCCACTTGATTTACTAAAAGTGGTAACTCTGGTCTTGTAAGGCGACAATCATCTACAAAAGTTCCCGGAGATTCATCTTCGGCAAATAAATCTGAATAATTAAAAAACATTCTTTGTGAAGACACAGAAGCTACATTGAAAATTCCGATCACCTTTTCCGTATCACTTTCTAAAGAAAAAATATTTCCTTCAATAAACCCTGGTTGAACTTGAGAAAAGAGACTTTCTGATTCTGAAAAACTCTTTAATTTTTCATAAAACCGATATGTATCTCTTGAAATAGAATTTTGTTTTACCAAAATACTATAACGCTGTGAAATAATTGGATTTATACGTTTAATGAACCGTACTTCATATCGAGATAAACGGTCTTGAGCTAGTAAGTTAGTCGATGCTAATAAAATTGATTTTGACTGTTGAGTAGCATAACATACTTCTTCTTCTCGTGTTTTAGGCACAAGTTCAACTTCTGGAGGATTAAAACTAATAACCTCTATATCTTTTGAACCTCTAAGAGGTGATACTATTTTATAGGTTTCTTCATACTCAAAACGATAATAAGTTTCTTGTTCATTTGGGTTGTAACTATCAACAAAAATTGAAACACCAACTTCACCACTTTCGTTGGTTTCCCGTTCAACATATAAATCATCTATTTGAGTAGTACTTTCTAAAGCCACAGGGCTTGAACTATAGCTTCTGCCATTGGCTGTTATTATGGACAGCTGATAGTCACGATCGGGCTGAGCAGAAAAGGTAGTGCTTGATTGGTAAACACCTGGTATATCGGTTTCTTCAAAAGAATATTGATTTCCCATAGAATCGGTTACCGATACTGTAGCATTGGCTTCGGCCGAAGGCCCATCTTCTTCAAACTGAAATGTACGGCTCAAAGTAATTGTCTGTAGTTTTGTTTCATTGGTAATGGTAGCTTCTACAACAAGAGCACTTTCAAAAGTTTCGGTTTCAAAATCTATTTCTTCTACACATCCATAGAGAAAAACAGCCGTTAGAAACACTAAAACCATTGTAATACTCTTCAACTTCAAATTTTTATCTCGTAATCCTGTCTTCATCATAAATTAAAAATTAAAACTTAAAGTTATATGTTATTGTGGGTACCGGAATGGAAAAAATAGAGCTTTGATACGCTTTTATTTCTCCATTATCTGTTACAAAAAAGACAGAATATGGATTGTTACGCCCTAATACATTATAAACCGAAATATTCCAAAAACTATGTGCTAGTTTATCTAATTTATGGTTTCCTTCAAAATTAATGCTTAAATCTAACCGATAATAATCTGGTATTCTAAATTCATTTCGGTCACTATACAGTACAAATTCAGAGTTATTTATCACATAACTACCTACGGGATACGTAATAGGACGTCCCGTTTGATATACAAAGTTGGCAGAAAGACTAAAACGCTCCGTTAATTTATAATTGGCAACTACGCTTATATCGTGTGGTTTGTCATAATTTGAAGGGAAAAAATCACCATTATTTATTCGTTCTTCCTTAAACTCGCTATCTAATTTAAGAAAAGAACGGGAGTAACTATAACTTAACCAACCATTTAACTTCCCTGTTTTTTTTTTGACCAAGAATTCGAGTCCGTAGGCTTTTCCATCACCTTGTAATAACTCTGTTTCTACATTTTCGTTTAGTAAAAGCTGGGCACCTGTTTTAAAGTCTAAAATATTTTTAGACGTTTTATAGTATCCTTCTAGGCTTACTTCGTATTTATTGGAGTCAAAATTATGATAAAAACCTAAACCATATTGGTTGGCTCTTTGTGGTTCAATATTTAAATCAGAAAGCTTCCAAGTATCCGTAGGTGATATGGTTGTATTATTTGACAAGGTATGAATATACTGTATGGTATTATTAAAACTCGCTTTTACCGAAAACTCTGGATTAAAAGAATACCGTGCAGAAACACGTCCCTCCAGCCCTCCATAAGTTTCAATGGTTTCATTATTATTGTAACTAAGTGTATCGGTTACCGTGGCATCACTTAACGGAACACCTTCCAAATAACTTCGTTGTGTAGCCTCCCCAAGTGCCGCAAAAGTTGAATACCTAATACCAGCATTAAGCTCTATTTTTTCATTTACTGTAAAGTTATCTGACAAAAAAACAGCGCTCTCCAACCCTCTTTCCTTAGGTATTTTTAAGGGATCTACAATAGAACTATTTTGTGAAGGTTGTATCTCGCCGGGTTGTACATTGTATAGTTTTGTAGAAATACCATAATCTAATGTGTGTTTATTGTTCAATTTTGAATCAAATCTTAATTTTAATTGGGTTTCGTTAATGCTGTAGCCTAGATCAAAATCGGTATCTGTTGGGCCGTCGTATTCAATATCGTATTTATACTCACTATTTAACAATAATAAACTTCCCTTGTTCTCCTCATTAAACCTATGATTCCATTGTAAAGAAACCAAGCGGTTGCTATATCCAAACAGCGAATCTGAAGTAATGCTATATCGATCCTTACTGTAATATCCTGTAGCTTTTATTTCGTTATTTTCATTTATTTGATGGTTGTATTTTATAATGGCATCATAAAAAGAAGCTTCGCTATTCTTTAAAGATTCTTCATCGAGCGATTTTAAAATCCAATCTGAATAGGTTGCCCGAACTCCAGCCATAATTCCAGCTTTATCTTTAACAATAGGAGTTTCTAGTGTTAAGTTAGCTGTAACTGGACCAATGGACCCTTCGCCTGAAAATTTTTCTGTATTGGCATCGCGGGTAGAAATATCAAAAACTGAAGAAAGCCTTCCACCATATTCAGCGGGGATGCTTCCTTTATAGATATCTACATTTCCGGAAGTAAACGGATTTATAGAAGAAAATATTCCGAAAAAATGAGAAGGATTGTAAATAACACCTTCATCTAAAAGAATTAGGTTTTGATCTGCTTTTCCACCTCTAACATTATACCCTGTTGCTCCTTCCCCAGCATTTGATATACCTGGAAGTGTGGTTGCTACTTTTAGAATATCACGTTCGCCTAACACCAATGGAATATTCTTAATTACTTTTACATCGATGGTTTCTGCACCAGTTTCTGCTTTTGTAACATTGTTATCTGCTTCGTTTTCTAAAAAAACTTCCCCAAGCATTTCATAATCTTCATTTAGTGCCATATCGAGTCTACCATCATTATAGATAATCACTCTTTTTTGTACATCTTCAATACCAATTAATTTGGTCTCTAACATATTAACACCCGGACGTAATGAAATAGAATAAAAACCATCATCAGTTGTAGTGGTTCCAGTATTACTTCCTTGCACTAAAATAGCAAGATCTGCAATGGGTTTTCCCGATAATGAATTGGTTACATATCCGCTTAAAGTATACTTATTACGAGAGTCGCCTTGGTTTTCTTTACCAATGCGTACCGTTTCTACTGGTGTACTTTTCTTTGGTTTTTCTTGATTATAAAAAATTGGAGAATAGTCTTCAACTACCTCCTTTTCAACTACAATCGTGTCTTTCTCTTCTTTCGGAAAAAATCCTTCGGGAAGCTTGTCGTAAACCAAACTGTTTTGGGTAAGTATAATTCGCTTGTCGTTTGTGATATAATAGTTTAAAACCGTTTTGTCCAACAGTCCATTCAACAAAGTATCCATTGTTACATTGTCAAAATTTCCACTTACTGTTTTACCATCAAGCCAATTTTCTAGGTAGAAAAAATGATAATCTGTTTGATTCTCGATAGTGCTTAGCGCTTCTTTTAATGAAGTATTATTAAATGAAACTGACACCGTACTAGAATCTTGTGCTACACTAACTTGTACAAAGAAAAGTAGCATTAAAAAGATACTGAATTTAATCTGGACTTTATATATTATTGTTTTGATAGCAATGTATTTATTTGTTTAGCATAAGCAAGAATAACAGCATCTGGGTTATCTCTTTTTACTGAACCATCTATCCCAATGGAGTTGATTTCTTCTTTAAATTCTGGAAACAATTGGATAAAATCCCGTTTATTTTTAACAGAATAATATTTGTCTTGATAATGAAGAAAATAATAGGGCTTTATTGGTTTAAATTGATAACTAAGCTTTTTTCTCTTGATCCGTTTTAGCCTTTTTTTCCTATGTTTTTTTAAAACAGTAAGTTGAGCGGTTTGTAACATCTTTTCATAAAAGCCAGAAAACTCATCACCACTTTCAGTAGTCTTATTTACTATTTTAACAAACGCTCTATTTGTAATACTAAAGGAATTTATCAGTTCTTTAAAGGGCTGTAAAATTGTAGTTCCGTTCTCACCTTTTAATTGTAATAGTACTTCATCATTAAAAACATCATACTTTAAAGTAATGTCGTAGTAAGTTTGCCCATCATATTCAATACTTCCAGACTGAAAACCATTATTATATAAGAATTTTTTAAATGTACCCTTAGCTTTTTCTACATCAATATATGCTACGCCATTGTATAGTCCTGTGTTCTCTAAACCTATGGTTTTATCAAACCAATTATATTGTTTTTCAGTGTCTAAATCTTGTGCAGTGACATATAGGTTGGGTATTAAAATTAATACTAAAAGCCACAGTTTGTAACAATTCATAGGCACTAAATTACCCAAAGTTTTATTAAATAGAAGGTTAATTTTTATAAAATATATGATGAAAATGTTTAAAATGATATAAGGTTCTGAAAAACAATTAGGTTTACATATTATATAGTTACTAATTCAAAAAAGAGTTGAAAAGTAAAACAACCCGTTTTTTCTTTTTTATACATTGTACTTTATTTTAGTTTTTCCATCTATGAAAAAATCTAGATTATTTGATGTAGTAATAGTAGGTGCTGGTCCTTCCGGATGCACTTGTGCCTATCAGTTAGCAGAGAGCGGCTTGAGTGTTGCTGTTATTGAAAAAGACGTTTTTCCACGTGATAAAGTTTGTGGTGATGCTTTAAGTGCCGATGTAATAAACCAGTTTTACCGGATGGATAATACTATAGCTGAAGCATTTTTGAAACGAAACCCAAAGAAAGTGTCAAACGGAGTTCGGTTTTTTGCTCCAAATTATAAAAGTTTAGATATTCCCTTTACAAACCCAAAACATAAAGACGCTGCAGGTTTTGTGATGAAACGGTTAGACTTTGATTCTTTTTTTGCTGAACAGATTAAGGGTTTGTCCAACATCGAATTTATTGAAAATCAAAAGGTCAAAGCCATTGATACTAAAGAAGATTCGGTTTTTATTGAAACCTCCCTATCAACTTTTCAAACAAAACTAATTATTGGTGCAGATGGTGCAAACTCTATTGTTAACAGGAAGCTTAATAACAACAAATTAAATAAAAAGCACCATAGCGGAGGCTTACGTCAATATTTTGAAAATGTAACAGGGCTAGATGATACTGGGTTTATCGAACTTCATTTTTATAAAGAAATTCTTCCTGGCTATTTTTGGGTGTTCCCTTTGCCCGGTAACAAAGCCAACGTTGGCTTGGGAATACTTTCTAGCGAAATAAGCAAGCAAAATATAAACTTAAAAGAAAAATTCACTCACCTAATAAACAATCATCCCAACTTAAAAGACCGTTTTAAAAAAGCTAAACCCTTGGAAACCATTAAGGGTTTTGGCCTCCCATTAGGCTCCAAAAAGAAACCACTTTCCGGCAATCGTTTTTTGTTGTTAGGTGATGCCGCAAATCTGATTGATCCATTTACGGGCGAAGGAATTGGCAACGCCATTCGCAGTGGCCGTTTTGCTGCTACTCATATTAAAGAGGCTTTTAAAACAAATCGTTTTGATGCTGATTTCAACAAAAAATACGACATCAAAATATACCAAGCTATGTGGAACGAACTTCGGGTGAGCAAATCACTCCAAAATCTTTTAAAATATCCTTGGCTTTTCAATTTCTTGGTAAAAAAAGCCAATAAAAATAAATCGGTGCAACTTTTATTAACTTCGATGCTTGACGATGTGGATCTTAAAAAAGAACTGGTAAAACCAAGTTTTTATGTGAAGCTCCTTTTCAATTTTTAATATGTATATTCCCCTTATATGAAACCAGCAACCGTAGCTCAACTTAAAAAAGAACTGAAATTCCGCTCTTCAGATGAATTAGAAGAACTCTGCCTTCGTTTGGCTAAATTCAAAAAAGAAAATAAAGAGCTCCTCACCTATTTACTGTTTCAATCTCACGATGAAGAGGCTTATATTAAAAGTGTAAAACAAGTTATTAACGACGGTTTTTCAACTATAAACACAAATAGCTATTATTACATGAAGAAAACCGTTCGGAAAGTGTTAAGGATGGTCAAAAAATACATTCGGTATTCAAAGAAAAAAGAAACCGAAGTAGAACTGCTTTTGTATTTTTGTGAACAGTTGAAAGATTTGAGGCCTTCAATAAAAAGAAATAAAACATTGACAAATTTATATGAACGGCAATTAACATTGGCCAAAAAACGAATAGCAGAGCTGCACGAAGACCTGCAGCACGATTTTACTTTGGAAATTGAAGAATTAAACTTATAAAAAAATACTATGACAACCATTTACCACAATCCCAGATGCAGCAAATCCCGCCAGACGCTTCAGTTATTAGAGGATAAAAAAGAAGAGCTGGATATTGTAAAGTATTTGGAACAACCACCTACAAAAGCAGAATTAAAAAGGATTCTGGAGTTATTGAACATCAAACCCATTGCATTGGTTCGTAAAAACGAACAAATTTGGAAAGACAATTTTAAAGGAAAGGAAGTGTCTCAAGATGAAATTATCGATGCGATGATAAAAAACCCCAAATTAATAGAACGCCCTATAGTCGTAAAAGGCAACAAAGCCACTATTGGCAGACCTCCAGAGAATGTTTTAACTATATTATAATTGAAGGTTTTTTATTTAACAGAATTTTAGGAAAAAGAGACTAAACCCACACGTATTTTCGCAGTCAAACCCCGTAAAACCGACTATGAAACTATACTCTCTTGTACTTGCGCTACTTTGCAGTACATTTTTATTAGCCCAAAACAAAAAACCTGAATCTGTAACCGTTAGTGGAAAAATTATAGAAGAAGGTTCTAATATCCCTTTAGAATATGCAACCGTTTCTTTTACTGATGCACAGGGAAAAGTTGCCAATGGAGGAATTACAGACACGAAAGGTATGTACTCCCTTAAAGTTCCGCCAGGGGTTTATACAGTTAAATATGAATTTATTTCCTATGAAACTAAAGAAGTCCCAAATAAACAACTAACAAAAGACACTACACTTCCAACTGTTGCCTTAGCATTAGATACTGAAAGCTTAGACGAAGTCGTTATCCGTGCCGAAACGACCGAGGTACAAGTAAGGTTAGATAAAAAAATATATAATATAGGTAAAGACCTTACCACAAGTGGAGCAACCGTAAGTGATGCCTTAAACAATGTTCCATCCGTAAATGTTGATGTGGAAGGTGCCATTAGCTTACGAGGAAATGAAAATGTTCGTATTTTAATAAACGGAAAACCCTCTGCTATTGCAGGTTTTGGCTCAACTGATGCGTTACGTCAACTTCCTGCCGAAGCTATTGAACGTGTAGAGGTTATTACATCACCATCTGCTAGGTATGACGCCGAAGGTACCGCAGGGATTCTAAATATTATTCTGAAGAAAGAAAAAACACTTGGTCTAAACGGTTCTATTACTGCAAATATAGGTGTTCCAACAAGTAGTGGTATCTCTGGAAATATAAATCTTAGAACAGACAATTTTAATATCTTTAATACAACTAGTGTTCGATATCGCGATGCGCCTGGTAATGCCTTTTTTGACAACCAGTACTTTCCCACTACGTTTACAGATCCAGAAACAGGAGAAGAAATAACAACAGATCCAACTTTCGATCGTGTTATTGAAGATAGAGACTATGATCGTTTAAACAGAGGATTTAATACCAACTTAGGTATAGAATATTTTTTAACAGATCGTTCCTCAATAACAGCTAGCGGGTTTCTTCGTTTGGGTGATGATGAAGATCTAACTACTAATAATGCAAGGAAATTTAGTGATGGTACCCTTCAAGAAACCACCATTCGCGAAGAGCTGGAAACTGAAGAAGATGTAAGTTACCAACTTTCATTAAACTATGTTAACGATTTTAATGATGAAGGTCACAAACTTACTGCAGATTTTCAATATGAAAACGATGAAGAAGAAGAGCGTTCTTTTATTACAGAAAGACGCTTGTTACCATCTGCACTTGATTTTCCTTCCGAAGATATTTTAAATAAAGAAACGCAGAACGAATATCTTATCCAGGCAGACTATGTGTTGCCAATTGGCGAAAATGCGCAATTTGAAGCCGGATATCGTGGTAATTTTGAAAATGAAGTAACTGATTACACTTTAAATCAAGAAAATGTGAATGGCGTTTTTGTTCGTAATGATACCCTTTCAAATATTTTTGATTATAGTGAAAATGTCAACGCGGTTTATACACAGTACGGAAACAAGTTTGGGAAGTTTTCTTTCCTGTTGGGGTTACGTCTTGAAAACACACAACTAAAAGGTGAAATACAATCAAGCCTTGATGAAGATGCCTTTTCTGAAGCCTTGGGAGTTGATATTGACACTAACTTCGATAAAAACTATTTAGGCCTCTTCCCTACCGTAAATTTAATTTACGAATTGGCTGAACGCGAAAATATTACTTTAGGATACAATAGAAGGATTAACCGTCCACGAGGATGGTTTATCAATCCATTCCCCTCACGTTCTAGTGTTACCAATGTATTTCAAGGAAATCCAGATCTAGATCCTGCCTACGCAAGCGCGTTCGATTTAGGATATTTAAAACGATGGGATAAATTAACGCTTACTTCTTCCATTTACTATCAACATGAAACGGATTCGTTTGAACGCATTCAAGAACAAACTGGACAGGTTATAAATGGTGTAAACGTAGTGCGGACTATCCCAATTAACCTTTCAACTAATGAGCGCTACGGTTTTGAAGCTGGTATACTTTACAACCCCTTAAAATGGTTACGCCTTAACGGAAGTTTTAACTATTTTACTTTTAAAAGCGATGGTAGCTTTAATGGTGTGGAATATGGAACTGAAAACAACAGCTGGTTTGCCCGAGCAAGCGCAAAAGTAAGTCTTCCTTGGAAAATTGATTGGCAGACTAATGGTTTTTATCGAGGACCAAGAAACAATGCACAAACAGAATCTGAAGGAATTTTATCTATAAATTTAGCCTTCAGTAAAGATATAATGGACGATAACGGAACTATTGGTTTAAATGTTAGTGATTTATTGAACTCTCGTAAACGAAATTCATTGACCGTTACCGATTCTTTTATTAGTGAGAGTGAGTTTCAATGGCGTCAACGCAGTGTAAACCTATCGTTCACCTATCGATTCAATCAGAAAAAACAGCGTCAACGTTCAGATCGTGGTGGTAATGGTGATGATGAAGGCGGTGACTTTGAAGGATAAAATATTTAGTATATATAGAAAAAAAAAGGAAGCCAAATGGCTTCCTTTTTTAATATTGTACGTATAAAACTTAAGCTTCTTCTCTTTCGTTCTTTTTTGCTTCGCGCTTTAGTTTCCAGTTTTCATATAATGAACCCCCAATCCAATACGGAAGGATAGCCATTAAAAAAATCATTAACCAAAACCCGATAGTTAATATAGTTAGAAAAGCTAAAAAGCCTAAATATTGATTGAAGTCGAACATGATAAATCGTGATTTTTATTTAATGCATCAAAGATAGTAGGATTTTTTCAAAAAAAACAATAAAAAGAAGCTATTTATTCACACATAATTAACGACCTATCCTTGAGTAAAGCCCTTGATTTAACTAACTTTGCGTAGTTTCTTAAAAAATTAAATTTCAACCTATTATGGATTACAGAATAGAAAAAGATACGATGGGAGAAGTAAAAGTCCCTGTCGATAAATTGTGGGGTGCCCAAACAGAACGCTCTCGAAACAACTTTAAAATTGGCAAACCAGCCTCTATGCCACTTGAAATTGTATATGGATTTGCATACTTGAAGAAAGCAGCAGCTTATACCAATTCTGAATTAGGTGTTCTTTCTGAAGAAAAAAGAGATTTGATAGCCAAAGTTTGTGATGAAATTTTAGCTGGTAAGCATGATGATCAATTTCCATTAGTAATCTGGCAAACAGGAAGTGGTACCCAAAGCAATATGAATGTAAATGAGGTGATTGCAAATCGCGCGCATCAAATTGCAGGAAATAAAATTGGAGAAGGTGACAAAACCTTACAACCCAATGACGATGTAAATAAATCGCAATCGTCAAACGACACATTCCCAACCGGAATGCACATTGCTGCTTATAAAAAACTAATTGATGTTACCATCCCTGGCATAGAACAGCTATATAAAACACTTCAATATAAATCGAAAGAATTTAAAGATGTTGTAAAAATTGGTCGTACCCATTTAATGGATGCCACTCCCCTAACCTTGGGGCAAGAATTTAGTGGATATGCTTCTCAATTGGAACACGGCTTAAAAGCGTTAAAAAACACATTACCACACCTTTCTGAACTAGCGTTAGGAGGAACCGCTGTAGGTACTGGATTAAACACGCCTGATGGTTATGCAGGAAAAGTGGCAGATTATATTGCAAAATTCACCGAACTTCCATTTATAACTGCTGAAAACAAATTTGAAGCATTAGCAGCACATGATGCCCTTGTAGAATCACACGGAGCATTAAAGCAACTAGCTGTTTCATTAAATAAAATAGCAAATGATATAAGAATGCTTGCAAGTGGTCCTCGAAGTGGTATTGGAGAAATCATTATTCCAGCAAACGAGCCAGGTTCTTCTATAATGCCTGGAAAAGTAAATCCCACTCAATGTGAAGCATTAACCATGGTTTGTGCCCAAGTTATGGGTAACGACGTCGCTGTAACTGTTGGAGGCATGCAAGGTCAATATGAATTGAATGTATTTAAACCTGTAATGGCAGCTAATTTATTACACTCTGCTGAATTGTTAGGTGATGCTTGTGTTTCGTTTGAGGAACATTGCGCTAACGGAATTGAAGCCAATACAGAAGTTATTGAAAGACAATTAAACAATTCCTTAATGTTAGTTACAGCACTTAATACCAAAATAGGTTATTATAAAGCTGCGGAAATAGCTAATACTGCCCACCAAAATGGAACAACTTTAAAAGAAGAAGCCGTTAACTTAGGATATGTTACCGCTGAAGAATTTGATAAGTGGGTACGTCCTGAAGATATGGTTGGAAAAAAATAATAGTGAAAAATCATTTTTTTAAGAGAGCTGTATGTATTTACAGCTCTTTTTTTATTTGTTAAAATATCGATTAAATGCAAAAAATATAGTTTAAATGTAATTTTTACGTATATTTCCCTACCCAAATTATGTAAACCTACTTTAATGAGACAGCAATTTACCCCCCTTATATTGTGTCTTTTTTTATCACTGATTCTAGTTTATCAAGCAAACGGAAACAGTTTTGAAAAAGCTAACTTTAAAGATGAAACCCTTGTAAAAGCAGCGGTTTCACAAAAATATCAGCATCCTGAACACGTAACGGAGTACAACAAAAAAACTATACAAAAACAAACAGATGTCACAACAAAGTCTGATGTAGTTTTTAATGAAGCTCAAGTATCCTTTAAAACAGATAATTCTATAGTTACAGAATTTTCCCACAGTTTTAAAGAGCTTTCTGCAGCTAAATCACATCCCATTTCAGCAAAAATATTGACAAATACTTTTCAGTATTCTGAAAACCCCAAGACCCTATTTTATCAAGGTCTCTTTTATGGTTTTATTTTAGTGCTATTTTTACTCAATGGTACGTGTTACCTTCTTTTTGAAGAGAAGCTTTTTCTTTATTTTACGGGCACTCTTGCATTGATGGCTGCTGTTTTATTCTATAATGATGGGCTATTGAATTTAGCCGGTGTTAATTTGATGGTTGAATCGTGGTTAATCCAATCTACCCTGCTTTTTGGAGCCGTTGGTTTAGCAGCTTTATTTTCATATAAATATTTAGATATCAAAGGTTTTTTTCCAAAGCTAAAAGGATTTACAATTGCACTTTTAGGTGTTTCGTTTGTACTCCTCGTATCGGCTTGGATATCAAAGAACGAATTGCTTTCATCCATTTCAAATACGGTTTTATACACCGTATTAATTGGTTACTTTATTGCCGGAATGTTTCTTTTCAGTAAGAAGAATTATGCAAAATTTTATGTTATTGCTTCTTGTATTCCATTACTGTTTTCAATAGACTTTTTTGTCTTTCAGAGTTTTGATATAACGTTTCTTTACACTGAAACCATCCATATTAAAATAGCAGTTGTTTTGGAAATGCTCCTATTAACCTTTGGTATAACATACAGAATGAAAGCTATAAAAGAAGAAATTGAATTAAGACAAACAGAGATGCGAATTTTTATAAAAAGAAAAGAAATGATGAACAGAGAGAATATTACCAACTTAATGAAGGATGAATATCTTGAAAACTTGATTATGCAATATGATCTTGATGGATTGGAAATTAAGTTGCTTCAATATATTTCAGAAGGAGTAGAAAACCCAAAAATAGCCCGAAAATTAAAAATGACCGAGGCAAATGTGGAAGAACTCACAAATGATCTGTATATGAAGTTAGAAATTAGAGAACAAATTAAAGAAGACCACAGAATGGTAGATGAACAGCCAGATTATATCTACAATTAAACTCCCAAACTATATAATTAAGTTATAAAAAAGGATAGGTTTAAAAACCTATCCTTTTTTTATTTTATAATGTTTTTTATAACTAAAATAAGAAACAACGCTTAGTATTACGAAAAATGCAATTACATAATAAATAAACGTAGGAGTTACAGGAACATCACCACTAGCGTAAGAATGTAACCCTGTAAGGTAAAAGTTCACTCCAAAATACGTCATCATAATTGTGGCATACGAGAAAATAGCTAACACATTAAACAACCAACGCCCCCGTAGCCCAGGTACCAAACGGGCGTGAATTACAAAAGCATAGACCATAATACTAATTAATGCCCATGTTTCTTTAGGGTCCCAACCCCAATAACGACCCCAACTTTCATTGGCCCATTGTCCTCCTAAAAAGTTGCCAATGGTTAACAGCACTAAACCAACAGTTAAAGCCATTTCAGTAATTACTGTAATTTCTTTGATGTTGATATCCATTTTCTTTTTATTCTTTTTGTTGGTCAAGATCATAAGCAGCAAGGCTGTAGCCCCTAAGATCATCCCCAACGTAAAAGGTCCATAACTCGCTACAATAACCGCAACGTGTATCATTAGCCAATAACTGTCTAATACAGGTACTAAGGTAGAAATAGCTGGATCTAACCAGTTTTGGTGTGCCACCCACAAAATAATAGAAGCTACAAAAGCTGTAGAGGCAATGGTAAGGTCACTTTTTCTACCAAAAGCTAATCCAAAGAAAACAGTTGCCCAAGCAATGTATATAATCGACTCGTAGGCATCACTCCAAGGCGCATGACCACTAATATACCAACGGCCTATTAACCCTAAGGTCATAAATATAAAGAACGCCCAAATAATATATTTACAAATTTTAATAAGCGAATTGATAGTCTTTCCTTCCCTGAAAATTTGTACAATGATAAAGACAAACATAAAAGCTCCCATCAACAAGAAGTACTTATACAGTCTGTTGAATATATCAACCTTGTTGTACGCAATTTCAGCAGTAATCTTGGTGTCAGTTGGCATTACTTCGCTTCCGTATTTATGCTGAAATTTATTAATACCGTCTAACACCTGCTCGGCTTGTGAATAGTCTCCAGTTTTTCTAGCTTGTTTTAGCGTTTTAAAATAAACAGGTAATATACTTTTTGTAATTACAGAGTCGGTGCCTGTAAAGTTTGCTTCCTGAAGTTCTGGATAGGAAACCCATTTGTTATTTTCATCATTTGGTAGTGGAAATATCTTTAAAATGGTTCCGCTCAATGCACGGTTCAGTAAAAACGTTTTTTCATATATTTTTATGAAATCTTTTTCAAACTGATTCGGATTAGTTTTACTGGTTGCCTCTTCTATATATGGCGCTATTTTACTGTTTCCGTTTTCGTCAAATAAATCTATTAAAGAAACTTCACTCGTTTCTTCTGAAACACCAATCACTCTTTTAATACTATCGTTTCGCCAGTCTAATTTCAGTAAAGGTGTTTCTAACCATAATCTAGGAAACTCTGTCATGGATAAAAATACCTGATTGGCATCTAAACCATGATAACCATCATCTTTACTTATTTTACGTAATAATTGGCTGGCAAAGGTTTGTACGGGCTTCATCCGGCCATTATCTTGTATAACCAATCTCGCAAATTTAGCTGCGTGCTCTTTACTTACCGCATTCGTTTTAATCACTGAATCTAATTGCTCAACCGAGGATTCTTGGTGTAAGTGAGTAGTTGCATTAGGAGATTGTTGTGCAAGTCCTGATACCGAAACAAGTAACATAGCCAACATGGTCATATTGGCTTTCTTCTTCTTAATTTTATTAAGCGTACGCTCTAAAGCTCCAAAGCGTGTGTTCTTATCAAATAGTATTGCCATTAAACCTAGGTATAATAAAAAGTAACCGATATAAGTAACCCAAGTTCCCCAGAAATCATGATTTACCGATAAAATGGTTCCACCTTCGTCGGGGTCGAAACCAGATTGGAAAAAACGATATCCTTTATGATCAAGCACGTGATTCATATAAATTCTATAATCCATGGTAGTACCATCCTCTTTGTTTACCGTTACTTTACTTTCAAAAGATTTATAGCTTTTTTCGGTACCAGGATACTTATCAGCAATAAAGTCGTTTAAAGTAATACTAAATGGAAGTTCATATGTTTTCGCACCATATGTAAGGTATACTTTTAAGCCTCCTACTTCAACTAGTTTAGGGTTTGGTGCATTTCCTTTTCCTCCTAATAACTCAACTGTTTTGGTTTCTCCATTTGAGGTAACATCAAGAATTAATGCGTCTTTATTTGTTTGTTCTTCATTTCCAGCATTAACCACTCCTTGACGGCCTGTCGTCATAGGGTCTGGAATTACAAATGACATTCCTGCCATTTGGTATAACGAGCGTAGCATAAGTGGTTGTACACTATCTTTTGCAACAGCACCTTGTTTTTGGTCTGCCATACGCATATAGGTACCTTCAAAAGGAGATGAAATATCATAACTTCCATCTTCGTTATAGGTGATATTAATAGCACCTTCAGTAGGTTTATTAACAGCAAAAAGGACATTGTGAATATTCTCCACCTCGCCTACTTCTAACCAATGGTCATGGCGATTACCGTCTCCAGCTTCAACTATTTTTAAAAATTGACTACCATCTTCAGTTTCTATTAGTCCTTCTTTGGCATTTTTAATGAAGTTTTTGTATTCAATTGTTACCGGCTGATTGTTGTAGTCGGTTTCAATAGTAAAATCATTATCTAAGCGTTCTGATAATCGAAGTTTTTCAGGCGTTAATTTTCTACGTTGTACAACCCCATCAATTTCATAATCACCGTCAATAAATGTGTTTAGATAGGTGTGTTCTGAAAGTAATACGTTTTCGGTTTCTCCCTCCCGAATATGAAGCACACCTTCATACCCAATATATCGTGTTATAAACGCACCAATAATGATCAATATAAAAGAGAGGTGTAAAACTAGAGTTGCCCACATTTTTTTGGTGTTTAGCCTATAACGAGCCATATTACCAAGAAAGTTAATTACAAAAATCCCCATAATAGCCTCAAACCACCAGGCGTTGTAGATTAACTCCCTACTATACGGTGTTGGTGACGTTTCCATAGATGCATCTAAAAAAGTGCCAATTCCCATGGCAACAGCAAAAACAATAAATAATACGGCGGTGAGTCTGGTAGAAAAAAGGACTGAAGCTATTCTTTTAATCATTATAGCGAATTTTGGCGCAAAAATAAGTATTTCAAGCCATATTTTCTACTGAAATCTGTTAATGAATTTCAGTTTATTTTCCCTTTGTTGTTCGGGCTTCAAATATTTTTAGATGAATAAAGGTTCCCATATTTCGGGCTCTGTTTTTTGCCAATTGGGCCACTTCCCCAACAAACAGATTGTCAATGGTTTGAAACCATAAATTTAGCCAAACACCAAAATGCATTCCATTTATGGTTCCTTTTTGCTGCTTATCTACCTCCACGTGTTTAGTTAAGGGGTTTCCTGTGTACTTCTTTTTAAAAAACAAGTTGCTCTCCCAAAAATCGGTCAGTTTTTCCAAATGCTCGTCCCAATCGGTAATCACCGAGTTGAAGATAGGTCCTAATAATTCATCTGCACGTACAGAATCATAAAAGGTAATTACCAATTTATTTACGTCTTCTCTATTTTTTATTTCGGTTTTTGTCATAGTTAATCCTCTGCGGGGTCTATTTATCAATTATAATAGTCTTTTAAGGCTTTATTAATTCGGTCTTGAAATTCAATTTTATCATCAACATATAACGCTAAAACCTTATATTTTCTTTGAACTCCGTATAGTCCAATTAACATGTTTTCTTCTTTTAATCGAATTATGACATTGTGAGATTCCAATGCTCCTAAAACCGATAACTTACGTGTTTCTTTATTTGTCTCAATATCTTTTGATGAAAGTGTAACCGAATCAATGTTTTTTAAATCAATAGTTGTCTCGGTCATAATTCCATATCGAAGAAAAAGTTTGTTGTTTTCAATAGATATTGGCCTTTTCAACATTGATTTCAAAAATCCAAAAATCTGAATACCTGAATAAATACTTAAAATAGTAAAAATTAAAGCGGCTGTATTACTCCATTTAGCTAGTAAAACATGAACCGTAACAGTTTCGATTGCCACGATGCCAACAATCGCTATTAATAATGGTATTGTGCCACTGTTTTTGTGGTACGAAAATTCATTGTTTTTTAATTTTCTTTTCTTCCAATAAATGAATCCGTAATAGAACACTGCAATTTCAGTAACTACGGGAATTACAACAGCTTTAGGAAGTATTTCATAACAAGTATTCTTTAAAGTTGAGTAAAAGTCAAATGTTTTGGTTTTCTTTAATTTATAGTGTTTTATTCCTTTTCTAACTTTATAGATTACAAATAATAATACTGATAGCTCTACCACTGGAAACACCCAAGTTTTAAATAGATTGAGATAGTGTTGATTTTCAGCAGGAAGTATCAAGAAGCTAATTACAACACCAACAATCAAAAAAGGAAGAACCGTTGTTTTTGGAATACTTGTTTTCCGGATAAGTAAGAAATAGATTAGTGGAACAGTCAATAATAAGTCAAATGTAATTCCTATAGATAAACTACTGGAGTTTGCATTAAAAACCGATGATTTAGCAAGAAGAACCATCATCCCAATGATGCATAATGGTATTCCAAATATAATTACAAGTTTCCTTAGGTTTAATGCTTTATCCATTGGTTTTACTTTAGCGAATTACAACAAGTTTATAAAGATAAGCAACGTATTTACAACTAAACTAATACCAAGTAGTCTAAATGAAAGCTTATATGAAGCTTGAGCCAACAACGCAGCGTTATATCCCATACATAGCGATACACAAAGCAATAACTCTATAAATGAAAGCATAGAAGTTCCTTGGGCTAAGATGAGCATGGCAGCAATAGAGCCTATACAGCTTTGAAGGATAATGGTCAACGGAACACACGCATAGTAGTTCTCTTTAAACTCGGCCAACAAACTTTTTTCTGAAATGGTTTTCATAACTTTGGGTTTTAAGTTCACAAACAAAAGTACCTCAGCAGATATCCACCATTTTATGAGCCAAATCATAAACCCATGATCAACGAAACAATTTTATTGGATTATGAAGCAGAGGTCATCGAGTACATAACGGGCGACGTCATTTTTTCTGAAAACCAACGAGCTTTATTCTATTTTCAAGTGCAACACGGAGAAGTAAAAATGTACAACCTCAACGAGGATGGTAAAGAGTTTGTACAAGGCATGTTTAAAGATGGGGAAAGTTTTGGCGAGCCACCTTTGTTTGGCGATTTCAAGTATCCTGCCTCCGCAATTGCTATTAGTGATGTGAGTATTATAAAGCTGGGTAAAACAGCTTTTTTTGCATTACTGAAAGAACATTTTGATGTTCACTCGCAGATGACAGCCACACTCTCACGCAGATTGAGCTACAAGGCCATGATGATGAAAGAAATATCGGTCTACCCACCAGAGCATCGAGTATTGACGATAATCGATTTTTTAAAACAAAGAGATGGCAACCCTGTTGATTACCAAGTGGAACTAACCCGCCAACAAATAGCAGATCTTACTGGACTTCGAGTAGAAACAGTCATTAGAGCTGTCAAGCAGTTAGAAGAAGATGAAAAAATTAAAATAATCAACCGAAAAATCCATCGGTAAAAAATCAAAAAGTTAGTACCTTCGGCAGTATGTTACACGTAGTTATTTTAGGATTTGGCAACATTGGAAGTAATTTATGCAATGCTTTACATGAAGAATCACAAGTTTCAGTAGTTCAAGTGTTTAATAGGAATTTGATTAAACTACCTAATAATTTGAAGTCTATTCCATTCACTTCAAATATTTCAGAAATTAAAAAGGCAGATATTTATATTATTGCCATCCCAGATGATGCGATAGCCGACTTCTCTGCTACGCTACCTTTTAATGATAAATTGGTAGTGCACACCTCAGGAAGCGTCCCCATGCAGGCACTAGATGGAAAAAATAAACAAGGGGTCTTTTATCCGTTGCAAACCTTCACTAAAAATAATCTGGTCGATTTTTCTGAAATCCCAGTTTGTATTGAAGCTGAAGAAGAAACAGATTTAAAGTTACTTAGAACGTTAGGCGAACATATTTCAAAGCATGTAACGGTAGTTTCTTCTGAAGAAAGGAAAACATTGCATTTGGCTGCAGTATTTGTAAATAACTTCGTGAATTATATGTATCACATTTCCGAAGACATTTTAAAAGAAAACAATTTAGATTTTGAATTATTAAAACCTCTTATCGCCGAAACAGCAAATAAAATAAAAAGACTATCACCAAAACAAGCCCAGACCGGCCCCGCTAAGCGGAATGACGTAAAAACAATAGAAAATCATTTACATTTGTTGAAAGACAGTCCGTATAAAAAGGTTTACCAACAATTAACAAAGGCTATACAAGATACCTATGGAAAAAAGCTATAAAGAATACCTTAACCAGATTACTACTTTTATTTTTGATGTGGACGGCGTCCTTACCGATGGCTCCATTAGCATCACTACCGAAGGCGAAATGTACCGTACCATGCACACCAAAGATGGTTTTGCACTAAAAACAGCATTAGATAAAGGGTTTAATGTATGTATTATAAGCGGCGGCACTAACGAAGGCGTGCGTGCTAGATTACGCGGACTCGGTATTACTGATATATACTTAGGAGCACATCATAAAACCGATACGATGGATGAATACCTAGACGTGTACAATATTAAACACGAAAACGTACTCTATATGGGTGATGATATCCCAGATTTGTATGTAATGCAAGAGATTGGCTTGCCGTGTTGTCCGCAAGATGCTGTACCAGAAGTAAAAAGCATCTCTAAATATGTATCCCACAAAAAGGGAGGAAAAGGGTGTGTGCGTGATGTTATAGAGCAAGTATTAAAAGTGCAAGGCAAATGGATTGAAAAAGAAAATACGAGTGCCAAGTATGATTAATGCTTTATTTTTATAAATAGAAATTATATAATATTCTTTTAAAATACCATAACATCCCCCTACCCCCTTCAAAGGGGGAATTAAAAAAGATTAAAATTCTTTGAAGTACCTTAAACTCACCCGCCCTATAAACTTACTGTTAATCGCACTGGTACAAGTGCTGATTAAGTATGGTCTTTTTGAGCCCTTTCATGCAGTCACTGCGTTATCAAACTTTCACTTTTTACTATTAGTAATTGCCACGGTCTGTATTGCCGCTGGGGGTAATATCATCAACGATGTGTACGATGTAGATATTGACCGTATCAACAAACCCAAGAAAGTTATAATTGGCAACGGTGTTTCAGAAAAAGCTGGTAGTACTTTTTATATGGTCATAACCGCTTTGGGAGTGGGCATCGGATTTTTTTTAGCTAATAGCATTGGCAAGCCTGCTTTTGCTACACTTTTTATCGGTATTGCTGCCTTACTATACCTCTATGCAACGTATCTTAAAACGATGCTACTTATAGGTACTTTCTTAGTATCTATATTGGTTTCTATGAGTATTATTATTGTAGGTTTTTTTGACCTCGTACCCGTTACCAATCCTATAAACCAGGCATCACAATGGGAGGTGTTTAAAATAAGTTTAGCGTACGCTTTGTTTGCTTTCTTTTTAAACTTTATACGCGAATTGGTAAAAGATTTACAAGACATTCATGGTGATAAAAATGGTGGTAAAAACACCTTACCCATTGCAATTGGTAGAAGCCGCGCCACTACGGTTGTATTTGCTTTAGGAGCTATCACAACACTCTCTATAATTGCTTATATGTATATGTATTTATACGCATACACCTCAGCCGTTTTATATTTTCTATTTTTAGTAATAGCACCGCTCCTATTCTTCTGCATTAAAGCTTTTGAAGCTAAAAAAATCAAACATTACGGGCTTTTATCCCGCTTATTAAAATTTGTCATGTTAACCGGAATGTGCTCTATGCTATTGTATCCTTTTGTAATTTTATAGCTTTATTAAAAGAAATGAGAAGCTAGAAGTTAAATACTAGACATTTGATACTAAATTTATACAACAAGTAAATTTCACCTATTTCATTAATTACTTAATAACTAATAAAACTCATTTCTCAAATCTCAATACTGATTACTAAAATCTATGCTACAACAAAAACTAATCAACCACAACATTATACTTGCTTCTGGGTCGCCTAGACGACAAAACTTTTTTAAGGAGCTAGGTATTCCCTTTACCATCGATGTGCGTAAAATAATTGAAACGTACCCCAAAGAGTTAAAAGGAACCGAGATCACCGACTACCTATCAGAACGTAAAGCTGCTGTATTTAAAGAGCTTTCTGAATCTGATATTCTCATTACTAGTGACACCATTGTCTGGAAGGAAGGTAAAGCAATGGAAAAACCCAAAGATGCCAAACACGCCAAAACTATGTTGTCCGACTTAAGCGGTAAGTTTCACGAGGTGATTACTTCGGTTTGCTTTACAGGAACTGACTTTCAAAAAACGGTTAATGAAACGACTCAAGTATGGTTCTCAGAGCTTTCAGAAGAAGAAATTAATTATTACGTCGACACCTACCAACCATTCGATAAAGCAGGTGCTTATGGTATTCAAGAATGGATTGGGTATATTGGTATTGATAAGATTGAAGGTTCTTTCTTTAATGTAATGGGGTTACCAACAAGACTAGTTTATAAAATCTTATTGGAGCTTACTACTAAATAATCAAAATTCTGCCGGATTTCCATATCTTTAATAGCAAATTAAAACGATGAATAAAACATCCAAAAACACCCTATATAAAGCAATATTAATTATAAGTATTACTTTTTTTAGTCATTCTTGTAAAGACTCTGAGCATAACTTAATCCCTAATAGTAATGCAGAAGATACCGATACTGTAGCCAATAACCGCCAATTACCAGAGCAATTTAAAGCGTATTGGTACGCGGGTAAAGCAGAGTTGACTTCCTATAAACTCATGCAAGAGCGCTATGGTGAAATTCGTGAAGGGACAGCCGTTACAGTGTTTGTTACAGAAGATTTTTTACCCGGTCCTCAAGTAAAGGCCGATGTACAATCTGAGGAGAATGTTTCTGTATTAAAACTCAATAAAACCAAGAAGTTTACCACCGGTATTTATCCGTATTCTATTATGACGAGTACGTTTAATCCCATACAAAAACAACAACACGCCTTAAAAATAAGCAATTCGGTACAGGAATGGTGCGGGCAAGTATATATGCAACTTAATAATAGAGAACGTTTCAATATTACGTCACATTCCTATTTTGAAGGGGAAGCAGATCAAGAACTAACTATTGATAAAACTTGGTTAGAAGACGAATTGTGGAACTTAGTTAGAATTAATCCAGAAGAGTTACCTATTGGAGATATGCAAGTAATCCCTTCGTTCGAGTTTAGCAGAATGCGACATAAAGAAGTTAAGGCCTATCGTGCTCATGCAAATATTAAACAAGGCGAAGCACTTTCTGTATATTCCTTACATTATCCTAAGTTAGAACGAGAACTCATTCTGTATTTTAATAGTTCTTTTCCGTATGAAATTGAGAAATGGGAAGAAACAAATGGCATCCATCCTAGTGACAGCACCCGTTTAAAAACTACTGCACACAAAATAAAACGTATCCGTAACGATTATTGGAATTTGAAGCAAAATAAAGATGCCAGGCTTCGAGATACCTTAGGACTTAAATAAGAATATTATGTTTATTGAAATCTATTTTCCTCAATTACTAAAGTCTATTTTTATCGTATTGCTTTTTTTAGCACTGCGCTATATGACCATTCGTTTAATAAAACGGTATGCCAATAAATTTGAACGTATGGAGCACCGCACGGGCTTAATTATGAAGCACGTAGACTTATCAACCATCTTTTTAATCGTATTATGCTTAATACTAATTTGGGGTGTAGAGATTAAAGATCTCGGGTTGGTTATGTCCTCTGTCTTTGCAGTAATCGGCGTTGGTTTTTTTGCCCAATGGTCCATTTTAAGCAATATTACTAGCGGCGTAATTATGTTCTTTACCTTTCCATATAAAATTGGTGATTTTATTAAGATTCACGATAAGGAGTTCCCGTATGAGGGAATGATTGAAGATATTAAAAGTTTTCACGTGATGGTACGTACTAAAGATAATGAGCTAATTACTTACCCGAATAGTATGATGCTTCAAAAAGGGGTGACGGTAATTAAAGCAGAAGATTACTATGAAATGTCTCAACAAGTTGAAGAACATGATAAAAACCTCACCGAACACGGTACTGATTGATCGCCTAGATTCCTTGTAAGCAGTAGGTTTTTAGTGAATTGACACTACATAAACAGTACAGGGGTATCACCTCATTGTACTATATCATCTATTTTCTTTTTTTATTCAGAAAAACGATCTTTCTTCTTTATAAATACACTGTTTTTTTCACTATATATTTTGGTATCTTTGGTTCTTTCAGAAAAAAACACACCAAATACTATGCGCAATCTTTTTACTGTACTGCTTCTGTTAAGCATCAGTACAACCGCCTGCTTCGCTCAACAACCTCAAAAACCAACTGCTTCTGAAATTTACCACGACCTCCAACAACTCAATTTCCTTGGGTCGGCTATGTACATTGCAGCACATCCAGATGATGAAAATACGCGTCTGATCTCTTACTTGGCGAATGACGTTCATGCACGTACAGCCTATTTATCTTTAACACGTGGTGATGGCGGACAAAACTTGGTAGGGCCTGAGATTCGTGAATTACTTGGCGTAATTCGAACACAAGAGCTATTAGCAGCGCGTCGTACCGATGGCGGACAACAGTTTTTTACCCGTGCCAACGACTTTGGGTATTCTAAAACCCCAGATGAAACATTAGACATCTGGAATAAAGATGAAGTATTAAACGATGTGGTACGTGCCATTCGAAAGTTTAAGCCAGATGTTATTATTAATCGGTTTGATCATCGTAGCCCAGGTTCTACACACGGGCACCACACGGCGTCTGCTATGTTGAGCGTAGAGGCGTTCGATTTAGTAAACAATCCTAACAGCTACCCTGAAACAGCTAATACGTTTGGTACGTGGCAACCTAAACGGTTGTTCTTCAACACGAGCTGGTGGTTTTACGGAAGTCAAGAAAAATTTGAACAAGCAGACAAAACTAACTTAGTAGAAGTACAAACCGGAAATTACTACCCCTCCTTAGGTCTTTCTAACGGAGAAATTGCTTCTTTAAGCCGAAGCATGCACAAATCGCAAGGTTTTGGAGCAACAGGTACCCGCGGAAACCAGAATGAATGGCTTGAATTTTTAAAAGGTGATTTTTCTGAAGGAAACAGTAACTTGTTTGAAGGTATAGACACCTCTTGGTCTCGTATTGAAGGCGGCGAAACCATTGGGGGAATTTTGTATCCGCTAGAAGATAATTTCGATTTTAAAGATCCTTCCAGAATGCTTCGCCCCTTATTGCAAGCGTATGAATTGGTTAAAAATATTGAGGACGACCATTGGTGTGCTATAAAAACAAAACAACTGGAACAGTTGATTATCGATTGCGGTGGAATTTTTGTAGAAGCAATTGCTCAAAGCAATTCCATTATGCCGCGTGAAAAATACAATGTTACTTTTGAAGCTATAAGCCGAAATAACTTCCCGATAGCGTTAGAGTCCATTACCTATCCTTCCGGGAAAACTATTGTGACCGAGAACAAAACCTTGGCTCCAAATGAGAAGTATACCCTTGAAGCTACATTATATTCTGAAAACACGACTACCTCTGGTCCGTATTGGTTGCGTGAAAAAGGTAGTTTAGGAATGTATAAGGCACCTAATAACCGTATCGGTGAGCCAGAAACCATGGCCCCCGAACAAGTAGTATTTAATTTAACTCTAAGCGGTGTAAAGTTTCCAATAAAACGAAATATAGTCTATAAATACAACGACCCTGTTAAAGGGGAAGTCTATCAACCTTTAGAGGTTTTACCAGAAGCTACTTCCAGTATTCCTGAAAAAGTTATTATTTTTTCTTCAAAAGACGAACAAAACATCCCTGTCACTATAAAAGCAGGGCGTGATAATGCAAATGGAACGGTGCAATTAAACCATCCGAAGGGTTGGGAAGTCAAACCTGCACAACCTAGCTTTAACATTGCAAAAAAAGGAGATGAACAAACGATTATGTTTACTGTAACCCCTCCTAAAGAACAAAGCGAAGGATATCTAAGACCGTTAGTATCTATGGGCGATCAATTTTTTGATAAAGAACTCGTTACAATCGATTATGAGCACATTCCCTATCAACGGGTATTGCTTCCTTCCGAAGCTAAGGTAGTGCGTATTGATATTGAAAAGGAAGGCGAATCTATTGGGTACATTGAAGGTGCTGGAGATGCTATTCCGGAGAGTTTACGCCAAATAGGGTACCGAGTAACAACCATTCCACCGTCTAACATTACCTACCAAAACCTGAAGGATTTTGATGCTGTTGTCGTAGGAATTAGAGCGTATAACACCGTACCAGAGTTGGCTTTTAAGCAACCTGTTTTCAATAAATATGTACAAGAAGGCGGCACCTTGCTATTGCAATATAACACTAGTCATAGGCTGGTTACTGAAGACATCGCGCCCTACTCACTTTCATTATCAAGAGATCGTGTAACTGATGAGTTTAGCGACGTTACCTTTTTAGCACCTGAACATCCCGTTTTAAATGAACCCAACGAAATTACCCAAGCCGACTTTACAGGTTGGGTGCAAGAACGAGGCTTATATTTCCCAAATCAATGGGCGCCTAAGTTTGTACCTATATTGGGAATGCACGACAAAGACGCTCCCGAAACCAAAGGCTCACTATTAGTTGCCGAATACGGCAAGGGAAATTATATCTATACCGGGCTGAGTTTCTTTAGAGAGTTACCCGCTGGAGTAGCAGGTGCCTACCGTTTATTTGCAAATATATTATCCTTAGGCAATTAATTATGAATGATTCAACCAACAAACCGGTAAAAAAGTGGAGTTACGTAGCTGTGATTTTGCTTAATGCCGTGTACATTATTTTGTTTTATTTTCTAATGCAAAACTTCTCCTAATGCAGCATATCGATTGGATTGTCCTTATTGGAACCTTAGCTTTTATTGTGCTGTACGGTACATGGAAAACTCGTAAAAACAAAAATGTAGACGATTACCTTAAAGGAGGTAACGATGCCAATTGGTGGACCATCGGGTTAAGTGTCATGGCTACACAAGCCAGTGCTATCACCTTTTTGTCCACACCAGGACAGGCTTTTCATGATGGAATGGGATTTGTGCAGTTCTACTTCGGTCTACCTATAGCGATGGTAATTATTTGTTTGGTATTTATTCCTATCTATCATCGCTTAAAGGTCTATACCGCCTATGAATACTTAGAGACTAGATTCGACTTAAAAACACGTACCCTTACGGCTATTCTCTTTTTAATTCAGCGAGGATTAGCTGCTGGGATTACCATCTTTGCCCCTGCCATTATCTTATCAGCCGTATTGGGGTGGAACTTAACCTACCTTACCATCGGTATTGGTGCGTTAGTAATTATTTACACCGTAAGTGGCGGCACCAAAGCGGTAAATGTTACTCAAAAACAACAAATGGCAATCATCTTTGCTGGGATGTTCATTGCTTTCTTGTTAATACTAAACTATCTCCCGTTAGATATTTCATTTACCAATGCCTTAGAGATTGCCGGTGCCAATGGAAAACTTGATGTGCTCGACTTTTCCTTCGATTTTGATAACCGCTACACCTTTTGGAGTGGTATTATTGGCGGTACCTTCTTGGCGCTCTCTTATTTTGGTACCGACCAAAGCCAAGTGCAACGTTACCTATCTGGTAGGTCGGTCAAGCAAAGTCAGATGGGATTGATTATGAACGGACTTTTAAAAGTACCGATGCAGTTTTTTATCCTCTTGGTGGGTGTTATGGTATTTGTATTTTATCAATTTAACGCTTCTCCCCTACATTTTAACCCTGCTGCGGTAGCCGATGTAATGCAATCGGAATACGCAGGAGAATACCAAGTTTTACAAGCTGAAAAACAAAGTTTGGATAAACAATTGAACAGCAAACAACTTACTTATTCTGCAACCGAAGATGCTACGGAGAAAGAGATACTCTTAGAAGAAATACAAATCATTAACATTACCGAAGATGAGCTACGCCAACAATCGCGCGATCTTATAAAACAAGCCAACCCAGATGCCGAAACCAACGATAAAGATTATGTGTTTATTCACTTTATTTTAAACAACCTACCCCGTGGATTAATTGGGCTGTTATTGGCCGTTATTTTAAGTGCAGCCATGTCCTCTACCGCATCCGAATTAAATGCGTTGGGTTCTACTACTACAATTGACTTGTACAAGCGGAATACCCCAGGTAAAGAAGAGAAACACTATATGCACGCTTCCAAGTGGTTTACACTACTTTGGGGTATCATTGCTATTGGGGTGGCCAGCGTGGCAAACTTATTTGAAAACTTGATAGAATTGGTCAATATCATCGGTTCTATTTTCTACGGAAATGTATTGGGTATTTTCTTGCTGGCTTTCTTTGTCAAATTTGTACACAGCAGAGCTACCTTTATCGCCGCACTTATTACACAAGCCATCATTGTTTATATCTGGTGGATTGACTTAATGCCGTATTTATGGCTTAACTTAGTAGGTTGTGCCCTAGTGATGGGGATTGCGGTGTTGTTGCAGGTAATACTCCCTAAAAAGAAAGAAAAACCTACCGCTTAAACGGAATTGCCATTATTCTAAACGTTGGCAATAATTACCTAACAAAACTTTAAATGAAAAAAATTAGGCTCACAATTCTTTTATTTATCATCTCAAATTTACTATCAGCCCAAAATAAATCTGATATTATCCAATTTGATAAATCACTAAATCAGTTTCATAATGTGCGAGATTTCACTATTTCAAAAGATGGAAATGAAGCATATTTCACTATACAAAGCCCAAATCAAGAAATCTCACAACTAGCCTACATTAAAAGAAAAAAGAATAAGTGGTCTAAACCAGAATTATTGCCCTTTTGTGATTCATATATGTACTTAGAGCCTTTTTTGTCATTTAGTAATAACCGTTTGTTTTTTGTTTCTGATAGACCCTTACATGATTCTATTAAATCTAAAAAAGATTTTGATATTTGGTATGTAGACCGAAATAAAAAAAATGGTGAATGGTCTAAACCCAAAAATATAGGGAAACCTATTAATTCAGAATTAGACGAGTTTTATCCTTCTGTCAGTAAAAATAACAACCTATATTTTACAATGGTATCTCCTGACGGTTTTGGAAAGGATGATATTTATTATTGCGAATGGAAAAATAACAAATATTCAAAGCCAGTTTTATTAAGTGAAAATATAAATAGCGATGGTTATGAATTTAATGCTTTTATATCAGAGAAAGAAGATTTTATAATATTCTCTAAATACAACCAAAAAGATGGGCAAGGAAGTGGTGATTTATATATTTCAAAAAAAGATACAAATGGTAAGTGGAAAAAGGCGAAAAATTTAGGTGTTCCACTTAACACAAAATATATGGAATATTGTCCATTCTATGATGAAAAAAATCAAATATTGTATTTTACAAGTAAGAGAAATAACATAAAATCAAAAAAATTTAATACTATTTCAGATTTCAAAAAATACATTAACGAAAGCAATAACGGTCTAAGTAAAATATATATGACCTCTCTTCAAATTGAATAAAACTAGTGTCAACCAAGTGTCCTATGAAAAGTACTAGCATTTTTAATTAGTTTATTTTATAGCTTCTAACTCATTATACTATATAACCTTCAACCCCTCTTATAAAATCGTATCTTTGGGTAGGTTTTATGGATACTCATGCCTTAAATCTACTAACAAGCATAAACTCAATAGTCATAATCAACACGACCACTATGAAAAAACTACTACTCTTTTGCACCGCTTTACTGCTTACCGTATCTGTACAGGCACAACAATTTGATGTTTCTTTCTCTAAAGACGTACTTTCCGAACCCTTTACCGGAGACGTACTGCTCTTCCTTTCGCAAGAAAACAAAAACCCGAAGAATGCTTTTGTTCCCTTAGAGTTACCGCCGGTGTATCGTGTACAGGTTACCAATTTAAAACCTAACGAAGGCGTGGTGCTTGACGATTCGGCTATTTCATATCCCAACACCCTTACAAATATTGAACGTGGTTCGTATTATGTACAAGTGGTGTTCGACCGTAATTTAGGCGGACAAGACATGGGAAAAAGTCCGGGGAATCTTTTTTCTGAACCCCAACAACTAACCTTCGATAAAAATTTTGACACTACCCATACCCTACAAGCCAATCAAATGGTACCTGAAATTCCATTTAAAGAAACCAAGCAACTAAAAGAACTGGCTTTAAAATCGGAAGTATTGAGTGAGTTTCATAACAAAGAAGTCACCATAGCAGGAGCTGTAAGCTTACCAAAAGAATATCATGAAAACCCAGATGCTACGTATCCCGTGTTGTTTTCGGTATTTGGATTTGGTGCGAACTATAAAACCCATTCTGGATCTAAAAAATATGCCTTTACCCACCTGGCCGATACGCCTGTGATAGTGGTATACTTAGACGGTAACAGTCCCGAAGGGCATTCTACCTATGCCAATAGCGATATAAACGGCCCTTGGGGCGATGCCTTGGTAAAAGAATTTATACCCGCTCTAGAAGCGCAATACCGTACCAACGGTGCCAAATTTGTGTTTGGTCACAGTAGCGGGGGTTGGACGTCTTTATGGCTTCAGTTAAACTATCCTGAAACTTTTTCAGGAGCTTGGGCCAGCGCACCCGATCAGGTGGATTTCAGAAACTGGCAAGGCGAAGACATCTATGAAGTTGATAATCTATATTACGATGCCAACGGAAATATTTTAGCCGATATCACCATGGGCGGTGGCTACCCTATTATTGCCGCCAAAGATATTTACCAAGTAGAGGCCGTAGTTTCCCGTGGTGGTCAAATACGTTCGTTCGATGCGGTATTCAGCAGTCGCGATGCCGATGGAAACATCATCCGCCTGGTAGATGCGGAAACTGGAGACATTAACAAAGAAGCGGTACCGCTTTTTAAACGCTACGACCTTTCGTATCAAATTAGAAACAATTGGGAAACCTATAAAGAGGTGGTTAATAATGACATTCGCATTTCCATAGGCGAACAAGATAACTTTCACCTTCACAAAGCAGTACATTTGTTTGATGAAGAAATGAAAAAGCTAGAATCTACTATTGAGATTGACTACTACCCTGGCGATCATTTTACCGTCT
Organism: Marixanthomonas ophiurae; assembly: GCF_003413745.1. Taxonomy (NCBI): domain Bacteria; kingdom Pseudomonadati; phylum Bacteroidota; class Flavobacteriia; order Flavobacteriales; family Flavobacteriaceae; genus Marixanthomonas; species Marixanthomonas ophiurae. The sequence continues at coordinate 900,062 of NZ_QVID01000002.1, forward strand.
TTACCCCAGCATATAAAGAAGACGGGCAACGTTTTCTAGACAAGCAATACCGTACGTGGCAACAAGAAAACAACTAACTGGTTTTAAACTTTTCGTTTTTAGGCGTACACAAGCAATTTTATAGCGCTATATAACCGTTATACTCCCTACATAATCACTAGTAGCGTACTGTTGTGATGCTTTATTTTTAAAGGTTGCCCATACTTCTAAGGTAAGATCTTGCAGTTCTTCCGGGAATTGTAATACCACTTCCCCCATATGGCGTTGGGCGGCGGCTTCAAAGAAAATAAAATCTTGCGTAGCGGGTACATATGCGATAACCGATAGTGCATCCTCAGCATATGCCAAGCCCAGTGCGCTATTGTCTGTCCATTGTAGTTTTGCTTTTTGCTTGGCTTGCACTGTGATAGATGCATCTAGCAACCCTCGAATGGGGCCTTTGCTAATCAGCACTTTTGGATAATCAATAAGGAAACTATCGGCTGTGGGAATCATAACCTCTGTTAAAAGATAGGACTTCGCAAAGTCAAATCGGCTTGTTGTTCCCTTGGGTTGACCAAAGCTGTCGCTTAAAAAAGGCTTTACCGGATTTAAAAACACGTTCGCTAGTCTAAACTTCAATTGATTGCGCAGTTGCGCTGGACTCGGCTTTTTGGTCGACTTTCTCGGTTTACTTCGCATCACGGGAACCCCGCGCCACGTAGTACCTACCACAGTACCCACCGTACCCGAAAAACCACCTAAAATACCGTTGTTAAATGTTGCCATAACAAGTAGAATTTGGTTAAGAATATGAAAAGGGAGCCCCTAAATATAAAACGTATTCCCTTAAAAAACAAGCGCGTACCCAAAAAAAGCAAGGTGCACTCCCCTAGTTTCATCCGAGTTTTCTTCGAGAATACTTCGACACTAGCCCGTAAAAGCAGGTGGTTCTCGAACAATCCTCGAAGGAATATCGAACCAATCTCATACCAGTCTCGAACCAAACCTGAGTAAAACCTTAATATCTCTAAATATTTCTTTTGGGATGCGTGGAACGTTGGTTAAATAGGTTTTTTACAATTTTTAAGTATATTTGAAGGACTCCCCTTTATATTATATAAAAATAAGAACATATAAAAAGCACAAAACCTGCTCATAGCATGCCAAATTGGATTAATAAGAGCATAAAAGGTGCTCATATAAACAAGTTGTAGCACATTTGAAAAAACAATGAATAAAACCTTAACCTTACTTCTTTTATTGGTCTTTACCATTCCATTATTTGGGCAAACTGACACTACGAAAATTGCGTTTATAGCATACTGGTCAAAAGGTGATAGTTACGACTTCAAAGTGACTAAAATAAAAAAACGATGGACAAATGATAAACTGACAAAAAATGATTCCACACAATATATTGCAAATTTTAAAGTAATAGACTCGACGGAGAAATCATATACTTTACAATGGACATTCAAAAATTTTCTTACTAATAGCTACCGAGAAAATTTGAACAAACTTTATGAAAACAAACAGGCAGTAAATAATATTGTAAAAAAATACGATGTTACTAAAGTCATCTACAAAACGGATGAATATGGTGAATTCTTGGAAATAATAAACTGGAAAGATATAAGTGCACTAATGAGCAATATGCTTGGAGAATTAGAAAAAAGCATTAAAATTCGTAAGCCAGATAAGATAAATGAAGTCAAACAAGCAATGGCACCTCTTGCAGAAATTTATAGCTCTAAAGAAGGAATTGAACAGTTGATTGTTTACGAATTACAATATTTTCATTTCCCTTTTGGTACTGAATATGATATTAATGACCCTTTTGAATATGAATCAGAATTGCCAAATATGGTCGGAGGAGAACAACCTATTAAGGCAGATGCAAAACTCTCAATTATAGAAACGGATTTTGAAAACTTTTACTGTGTTCTAAAAGAAGAGTCTACTATTAACCCAGATGACACCAAACGACAAGTCATCTCTTTATTTAAAAAAATGGGCATAGAAGGAAAAAAGGCAGAAGAAATGATGAAAACTGCAATTTTCGACATAACTGACCTAAATTATTATCAATACTATTTTGACCCAGGTGTTCCTCATAGAATTTATGGGAGTCGAAAAACTCTTTTAAATATGGATAAAACCAAAGTTGAAAATATTGAGGAATTGGAAATTGAACTAATTTATGAAGAATAAAAAACGTGCTACAACACCGTGTATAATTCATTGCTAGTACTCGCCTACTTACGAAAATCCTCGCGGATTTTCTATTCGGTTTGTATTTGCTAATTTAGTTGCTGAAAAACGCAACGAAATCATACACAAAAACGTTGTAAAACATTTGAAAAATGAGCGTATTTATAAGTTATTCAACAAAGGACAGAAAATTCGTTAATGAATTATCAGCTGAACTTATAAAAAATCGAATTAACGTTTGGCTCGACAAATGGGAAATGCAACCAGGAGATTCTTTAATTGACAAAATTCAAGATGGATTAACCGATTCTTCCTTTTTATTAGTTGTACTATCCGAAAATTCTGTGCAAAGTGAATGGTGTAAAAAAGAATTGAATTCTGGATTAATGCGAGAAATAAAAGAAAAACAAGTTGTTGTAATTCCAATCTTATTGGATGATTGCGAAGTACCTGTCTTTCTTCAGGAAAAAGTGTATGCTGATTTTAGAGATAAATTTGAGACTGGATTTCAAGAACTAATTAGACCATTAGCAAAACTTTCCTCTGACAAAATGGGTCGACATTCCAAAAATGAAATCATTACGGATTATTCGATAAACTGGGGAATAAATGATAGAGATTTATTTTATTCAAATTTTGACATTGTAAGCTGGCATCAAAAAGACCATAAAACTATTCTTCTACAAATTATGGTAGAAGGTAACAAAAGTGCAACCCAACGTTTTAAAATGCATTTGGAAATGGGAATGGACTCTCTAATGAAAGATACCATTATTTCAATGTTTGCAATGAATGAGGATTATAAAAGCCTGAATATTTATATAGAAAAAGACAAAACCTATAACTTTCATTCTACTGTAAAAGATTTAAAAACAGATGTTGAATTTGATATTAGAATTCGAGGTGTTTTAATGGGTGTTGATACAGGAAATGATATAGTTTTAAATTTTATTGATTTTATAGAAATGCTTGACCAAACAATTACAAATCGAAAATAAAAACGTTTTACAACAATGGCTATAAGTAATTGCTCGTTCTCGCCTACTTCTGAAAATCCTCGCGGATTTTCAGTTTGGTGTGTACTTGCAAAGTTAAGTGCTAAACCACGCAACTACTCATAGCCAACCCGTTGTGCGTAATGCAAAAAAACATAGTAACCAACCTCAAAACTGAATTAAATTAATGGCAATATTACTTAAAAGACAGATTTCAGACGATGAAAAAAAGATAGTTTTAGAGAGATTTGGAAAAACGTGTTTTGCAACTGGACATCCAATTGATACTGACGAAAATATTCAATTTGACCACATAAAAGCATATGCGCAAAAAGGAGCATCCGAAATTGACAACATTGCACCAATGTGTGGAAAACACAATAAGCAAAAAGGTCAATTATCACTTTACGATTTCAAAGTAAAATTAAAAATTGATGAATTTTTCGATAACGGAGAAAATCTAACTCTGAAAGATGAATTAGAATATCTCAAATCAAAAAAGGATTTGAACGGTTACGGAGAAACAATATCGATTATCGAACAAGAAGAAAATTCTATCAAAGTAGAGATTCAGAATAAAAATCAAAACTTTACCCTTTATACTTGTCCAACTACTGATTGGAATTATTTCTATGCAACACTACCAATAGAAATTTTAGATAGTGATGATGATGCTGACAACGAAATTGGGTTGCAACCAAGATATTTGATAAAAGAAAAAGTATTTAATCTTTTCAGACATTTTCAAAGGCATCCAGTTCTTCAACCTTCAATTTGTAGAATTCATAAAAATAAAATTTTAGTCTTTGACGGGCAACACAAGATAGCAGGACTTTTATGGGGAGGAAGGAAAAAATTTGAATGTAAAGTTTATCTCAACCCTGAACCGAATTTACTAAATAAGACTAATATTTCAGCTCACGACAAATTTGCACAAACAAGATTCTTTTCAAGTATTATGGTTGCGAAATTAGGAGCGCAGTTTGGAAGAGAATTTGAAGAATATAAGAGCTTAGAAGACAATAAAACAAAATCTGAATTAGGTTTTTTAAATTACATAAAAGAAAAAGAACAATTAACAAAAGCTGAATTAAATAAAAGATTTAGGAGTTTTTTATATAATTCAATCCTTGATGATAGTAATAATAAACTAGCAAATTATGTTTCTAAGGGTAATCGAAGTTCAGTAGAAACACCTATAACAATGGATATGTTAGAAAAATCCATTTTTTCTAATTTCCTATTTCGACAACCTGTTGAAACCGATATGACTACGGATAAATATATTCGCGAAACTGAATTTAACAACCTTGTTAAGCTATTGAATATCATTTATGAAGAAAGCCTTTTGAATTGGGATAGTGAAAAAACAAATTCTGACCCAGAACAATTAAAATTATCAAGAATTTTTCGCTCAAAATCAATTATATCGTGGGCAGAAATTTTATTTGATTCTATCTGTGCTAGTTTAAAACTTTTCGATTCAGATGATAAGTTGACCTTAATGCACAGAAATCTTTCGGACAAAAATTTTGAGGAAATTAAGTTTAATATTAGAAGGCTCGTAAATTGGAATGTTTGGGATAGTCCATTAAATTCTGATATTGACAGAATTCTATCTGATAATAAGAGCGAAATTAAAAAATGGTTTAAGGAAAAAGGACTGACAACTGGTTATTTAATGGGAGCAAGTGAATAAAGCACTACGCACAACAAAGTATATAAAAAATAGCTAGTTAGTGTTAAACCGAAAGGTTTGTGCTTATTTACGAAGCCACCAAATTTTTAAATTTGGCTTTTAAGACAAAAAATAAAAACAAAACATAAAAATTCGGCTCTGTATTTATCCGAGAGGTTTGCGTTATTTTACACGCTACTTTTCATATACAAACCGTTGTACACAAGCTAAAAAAAATGAAGGAACTATTAAAGCAATTATATAGTGGCGAAGGAAGATTGAGCCTATTACTGTTGCAAGCTAAAGAATTTGCGGAGCAGTTTGATGACGAAGATTTAATCAGATTTATTGATAAAGAGCTAAATGGATATGATGCTGGCGAATTACCTGAATATCGAATAATAAAAGCCGAAATAATTGGAACCATAAAGAATGCTTACGGTCAAATTGTTAAAAAAGACGTAACTATTAACTTTTCTGTATTATCAAAACACGTAGGTATTGACCTTTCAGATACTCATATTCCCGACGGAATTGGATTTATAGAAGACGGACTTGTAGAATTAACAGGTCAACTTGTCCAAAGATCAATTCCGCCAGGAGCAGTTGAAATGCTAAACAAAACATTCAAGCATAATAACCCTCAATTTCATCTATCATCTGCAAGCCACAGTTTTGGTAAAGCAGCATTGCAATTCATTTTAACTAAAGTACGTCAAGATTTAATTACTAAAATGCAAAAACTTAATAAGGAAAATGAAATAAATATGGACGAAGTTGCTGACGATATTAAGAGTGACGTGATTAATGTCTTTGTCACTTATGCTTGGGAAGATAACGAACATAATGATAAAGTAATTTCCTTTGTAAATTTTTTACGTGAAAGTGGATATAATGCCACAATGGACCGAAAAGAAAGTCAAGAAGATACAGCTACTGATTTTAATCAAATGATGATAACTGGAATTTCTAATTCAGATAAGGTTATTGTGGTTTTATCAGAAAAATATAAAGAAAAAGCAGACAATTTTATTGGTGGAGTTGGAACAGAATTCAGAATAATATTTGAACAACTTAAAACATATACTAATAAATTTGTTTTTGTTTCATTTGGCAAAAACCCTAACGAAGTTATAGTACCGACTGCTATTGGTGGTAGAGATATTCTTAATCTAAAGAAAGACCAAGACGAAACCAAATTTAATCAGTTGTTTGCAAAATTAAATAGCGAAAATACAATCGTTTTTAGTGAAGTAAATGAAACAAGAGTTGAAGTTAAAGTTCAAGAGATTAAACCATTCAAACTCTGATAAGTACTTTGCCTAACAACGTATAAAAATAATAGGGCAATGAGTGCTTAACCCAATGGACAAAGCACTTTTGCGAAGTCGCCAAATTTTTAAATTTGGCTTATTGAACAAAAAAGATAATAAGAAAAATTTAAAAATTCGGCTTGTGTTTAACCGAATAATAACTGTCTATTTTCAGCCCTACTATTCTTATACAAAACCGTTACCCACCATTTGAAAAAAACAACGTACATACAATTCAAAATACCGAAAAGCGTGCAAATAGGGCAAGCTGACGGAATAGTAAAACGGAATTTAAAAAAAGCAATAACTGGAATTTTAAGTTCGATAATTCCAAAAGCAAATCCTGATTTCGAAAATAAAATTGACCTCGTGGAAAAGTGGATTGTTGAATTGGACAACGAAACCGGAATTCCAGAACGTGAAATCGGAATGGATAAAAACGGAAGAATAATTATAAAAATGCCATTTAAAAATAACTATGGTTATTGGACTGACAACAATTTATTATTGACAGATTTTAAAAATCATTTTGAGACTTCAGAAATCAGTCAAGATAGTTTTGAAAATTATTGGAGTTTATTTGAAAAGACAGAAGACTTTGAGACTACATTAACGGACTTTAAAATTCAAACAACTGGATCTGACGGTGGACATCATTACTTAATGGCGAAAGTTAATTACAATGGACAGAAACGAGATTTAATTGCTTATTTTACTAACAAATCGGACGAGCATAAAATTAAGGAATTGGATAAAGTGAAAATATGTGGAAAAATAGTTGATAATGGAATTGAACAATCATTGTCACTATTAGAAACTAAATTACTGAACGAATAAAAAACGGTGGGTAACAATGTATAAAAATAATTGCTCAATTTTGGGCTTAACCAAAGATCGTTGCAAGTTCACTACGTCTGATTTTCCTGCGGAAAATCCTCGCACGTAAACCCGCAACTATTCTTATACGAGACCGTTGTAACACATTTGAACAAACCATTAAAAATTGAGTGAATTAAGAAAATTAATAGACCAAATAACCGAATTCGGAATTAATCCAAAAGTGGAACTCACCGATAAAACCGATGTCTTAAAAAAACTATTAGTTGGAATTTACTTTGAATATCTGAATGCGGAATTTGAATTTGATGAAACCGATTATGAAGAAGAACCTGAATTTGATTACAAGAAAATAAGAGAGGTTGTTAAATTGAATTTCCCTGATTTCGATTGGTACAGTATGGTTTTGGACTCTAACAAAATGGAACCGAATATCGAAACAGGTTGTGGAGATGAATTAGATGATTTAACAGATATTATAAAAGACCTACTCGCTGTGAAATGGAGAATGGAAAACACAAGTATGAATGATGCACTTTGGCATTTCGACTTTTCTATGAGAACTCATTCGGAACAGCATTTAGTGGACTTATTAAAAAGACTGAAAGATAGGAATGGATAAAAAATTAAAATGGACTTTTAGAATGGCATTAACAAGTTTTATATTATTGACTTTAGCTCTTCTTATTAATTTTTTTCGAGAACCATTACTTGGAATTAAAGAAGGATATGCGCCTCATAACTTTAGCTTCAATTTTTTGTTCTTTCTTCCCGCAATTTTAACATCACTTGGACTTGGAATTGCAGTAATAGCACGAACAATAAAGCATTGGAAAGATTGGAACAGTTTGAATAGAAAACTTATGTTTATCGGACTTTCAAGTCCAATAATTTTATTATTTATTTTTCAAACAATTAGAATACTAACAATTGAATAAAAAACGTGTTACAACAATGTATAACCGCAATTACGGCGGATTCGACTACGTCCGAATCCGCTCGAAATTGCTAAAGCCTGTGCTAAACCGAAAATTAACGCATATTAACACGTAACTGACGGTTATACGAGACCGTTGTGCATAATACCCAAATGACGAACCACGAACTGACATTTAGTAAAATAAAAGAGCTTTTGGAAAATCATTTTCCTGATAGGATTTCGGAATTTGAAGATGGAACTCATCTGGTTCTGAATTCGGAAAACGAAGAGGAATCGTCTATTTGGATTGAACTTGATGAAGGCGGAATGTTGACAGTTGGATACGGAATAGCACACAAGCATTTTTATCCGAAAATTGATAATTTAAACGAAGGATTTAATGAGTTTTTGCGATTTCTGATCTGTAAAAAAAGGAGAATCGATTATTTCAAAGGAAAATTCCCATTCAAAAACGAGTATGAATTTGAGAATGAAAACGGAACTTGGGAAAATTATGGAACTTCCTTAACTTGGGCTTTTCCTTTTTGGAAAAAAACGATAAAAAAAACAACCAATCAAAACGGATTTATAGACTTTACGGAAATTGAATCTGAAATTGAAAAAATAAAAAGTACTATGCACAACACCGTATAAAAATAATTGCGGTTTAGTACTAAAACAAAGGTAGTTGCGTATTTGTTACATCTGATTTTCCTTCGGAAAATCCTCGCACGCAAACCCGCAACTATTCTTATACAAACACGTTGTAAAACATTTTGAAGAAAAATCCGTAATGAAATCAAAATTTGTAAGAATAATATTATTGTTTATTGTTTCACTTACAATTTCCAGTTGTTCAAGTTGGATTGAGTTTGACTTAAAACGATACGCATTTGGTTTTATCATTACATTGGTAATTGGCGTTATTGGATTAATCATAATGGCAATTAGTGGTGGAAATAAAAACAAATAAATTTAGGTAATGAATTTTAACAAGCTATCCATAATCGGTCTTTTAATTTTATTTGTTTCTTGTCAAGAAAAAAAAGCAAGCAAAACGACAGCAGAAAATTATTTCAAAGAACAGAAATATGAACAAGCGTTGAATGAACTTGATAAACTAATTGAGCAAGAGCCTGATAGCGTAAGCCATTATGGTTTGAGGGTTTTAACCTATAGCAACCTTGGTATGTTTCGTGAAGAAATTAAAGACCTTAATAAAATTATAGAGCTAAATGACAACAAATCTATAACAGCCCATAATGAAAGAGCAATAGCGTATATAAGACTTGGTGAAAACGAAAAAGCATTAGAAGATATTAATTATGTGATAGATAATAAGGAAGACACGGAAGGTATTAGCCAAGTTTATATACAAAAGGCTTCTATCTTGTTTACCTTAAATGATTTTGAGAACTCGAAAATATTCTACAATAAAGCTTTAGAAATAAATGATAATAATGATAAAACCATCACATCACAAGCATTAATTGGTTTAGCAAACATATCGGACAATCCTAAAGATGCGTTGAATTTCTTAAATCGTGCAATTGAAATTGATACAGTAAGCGGATTGGCATATGGAGCTCGCGGAGCAATATTTTTAGAGCAAGAAAATATTGAAAATGCGTTCAAGGATTTTCAAAAAGCAAAAAAATACGATTCCTATAATCCTGATATTCATTTTAATATTGGTCAACTTTATGCCAATTATTCTAACGAAATTGATTCTGCCACTTATTACTTTGAGAAAGCAATTAAATTGGCGCCACAAGCGCAGAATAATGATATGATTAATACAAATCTTGGAGTACTTAAACATCGTTCTGGAAAACTTGATGAAGCATTGGAACATTTTAAAACCGCTGAAAAATTAAATTCAAAAAACGACTTATTACTTTTTAATTACTCAATGCTATTGTCTGATATGGGAAAAAATAGCGAAGCATTAGACAAAATAAATAAGGCGATTACAATTAATCCAAAAGACCCAGAATATTACAATTTAAAAGGCTCAATATTAATTGGACAATCTAATTATGAAGATGCAGAACAAACATTTTTAAAAGCTATTGAAATCAATCCTAATTATGGCGCACCATATTATAATTTGGGATATTTGAATAGCGAACAAAATAATATTAGGAAGGCTATTAAATATTACAATAAGGCAGTCCAATTGGATTTTGACCTACCAGCTACATTAGTTAATAGAGCATTGCTCTTATTTAAAATAAATCAATCTCAAGAAGCTTGCGCAGATTTAAATCGTGCTTTGCAATTGGGAAGAACTGATATAAAATCGTTAATTGAAAGAAAATGCGGATAAAAAAACGTTTTACAACACCGTATATAAGGTATGGCTTGGTCAGTCCTCACTTGGAAAATCCTGCGGATTTCCCAAAGCCGGTTTCAATTTGGAGAGGTTCGTGCCGAGACACGCCACAGCTCATATACATCAACGTTAGCAACAATTTAAATGAACTCATCGCTTAAATTTATATTACTGATTTTTATTCCACTTTTTTCATTTGGACAAGAGAAAGATTTTTATGATTTAGATAATTCTTACCACGAAATATACAGTAACCTAAAAGTAAAATCCTTAACGGTATCAACGAAGGAATTTGAAAATGGAAAATTAAAAGAAGAATATATTGAGCTAATCCAAGATTTTGCTATAAATGGAGATATTATTAGAGAACGTGAGTTTTATGATTCAGATTCTACTGATGGTTGGGATGTGAAATACAAGTACAATGACAATCACCAAACCATAAGAACAGAATGGACTTGGTTAGATGATAAAGACCAAGATTTAACTGAATATGAATACGATTCGGACAACAAACTAATTAAGAGTTGTGATTATTATAAAAGCACAAATGCAACTGAATTTCTTCTTGAAGAATGTCTAATTTATATTTATCGTAAAAATCGAATATTTAAGGTCAAAACCGCAGAAAATGAACTTAAAAATTATTACAAGAAAAAAGGAGATTTTATTTTTGGTTATACCGCAAATAAAAAATTAAAATATAAATACAAAAACGGAGAATTTGTCTATCAAAATATGGATTCAATTATATTCAGATATGACAGAAATGATATCGGACAAATTATAAAAACTACGAAAACTGATAATAGTGGCAATTTAACATTTAGTACTGTTTATGAATATTCAAACGGACTATTAACGAAAGTAGTTTCTAAAGACAAAAATGGAATTTTAAGACGAGAAGAAGATTATCGATACGAATATTACGAATAAAAACTGTTGCTAACACCGTATATAATTTATTGCTAGTTCTAGCCTACTTACGAAAATCCTCGCGGATTTTCTATTCGGTTTGTATTTGCTAAATTGGGTACTTAAAACACGCAACAAACCATATACAAACACGTTGCCACACATTTGAAAAAAATCGTACTCATATTAATAATTGCCAATTTGTTTTGTAATTGCGAAACGAAAAAGCAGAAAGCGGAATTAAAAAAAACGGAATTCTATTATCCTCGAATTTCTAACTTTAAAACTGACTCTTCTCTGGTTAAAATATATTTGGATTCTATAAAAAATTATGGCGAATTAATAAAAATAGCCGATCAAATCGCTTGTGACGGAAAAGAACCTTTATTGAAGTTTGAAAACGAACAAACGGATTTTAATCTGATTATTTATAAAGAGTGTTCCGAATTAAATGATATTGTAGATTTCTCTGACAGAAACGTAATTTCAATCGAAAATGAGACTATTATAATAAATGATGATACTGAAAAAACATTAGATAGTTTAAAGTCAATTTTAGAAAACCATATATTAAATCCTAAAAAAGTATTTGATTATTCGCAAAATATTGAGAAAGCTTTGATTCTTTACTACCAAAAAAGTTCTTACAGTTCGAAAAACATTAAAAGTCAACTAATTCAAATTGCTACTGAATTTAACGATTTGAATGCAAAACATTCTGATAGTTTGCCGCTGAAAATAAAATTAAGTGATTATCCCTATATTCGGATTCAAATTCCACCATTACCTACGAACTAAAAAAAACGTGTGGCAACAATGTATAACCGCAATTACGGCGGATTCGACTGCGTCCGAATCCACTCGAAATTGCTAAGGTCCGTGCCAAACCGAAAATAATCGCTAATTTAACCCGTAACTGACGGTTATACGAAACCGTCCGTAGGCAACATTTAGGAAATACCATAGAATGAAAGAAAACACATTGAAAATATTTATGTTTTTACTTCTGACAATCTCATTTACAAGTTGTCATTCACAAAACAAAATCAAAAACCTTGTTGGAATTGAAGTTTCAACTGACTCAATTAACACCTTTCTCAAATCGAGAATGGATTCTTTGAATATTCCCGGACTTTCAATTGCAGTCATAAATGACAGTAAAGTAGTTTATCACAAAACTTTTGGATTTGCCAACGTTGAAAAAAAGTTGCCAATTACCAACAAAACAATTTTCGAAGCTGCATCAATATCGAAATCAGTATTTGCCTTTTTTGTAATGCAATTTGTTGAAGATGGCAAATTGGATTTGGATAAACCCTTATATGAATATTTACCATATCAAGACATCGCCAATGACGAAAGATACAAGAAAATAACAGCAAGAATGGTTTTGAGCCATAGGTCAGGATTTCCAAATTGGAGAGAAAACGAAGACGATAAAAAACTAAAAATAAAGTTTGACCCAGGAACAGCCTATGAATATTCTGGAGAAGGGTATCAATATCTCGCTATGGTTTTGAAAGAGATAGAGAATACGGATTGGAATGGTTTAGAAGCTCTTTTTCAAGAGAAAGTCGCAAAACCGTTGAAAATGGAACATACCGTATTTATACCAACATCTTACACAGAAAAAAACAAAGCAGAACCTTATAACAATCAAGGCGAATGGATTGATTTAAAAAATGATTATTGGTATAAAAAAGATAAAGGAAAATTCGTTGCTCCTTCATCTATGCAAACAGAACCAATAGATTTTTCAAAATGGATGATTGGACTAATGAACAACAAAATATTATCTGAAGAAAGTTATTCCGAATTGCTAAAACATCATTCAAAAATATCTACATCTTCAACGGGAATTAGTGTTTATTATGCTTTAGGTTTTTTAACAGCTGATAAAGTTTATAGTAACACCTTTTTTCACGGAGGAAACAACGCTGGATTTACGTGCTCTTATCTTATGGAAACAGAAAAAAAATGGGGTTATATTCTTTTCACCAATTCAGAATATGGAGAAAAACTCGGAGATGAAGTATGGAGTTATTTTGAAAAAGAGAATGAATAAAAAACGTTGCCTAACCCGTGTATAATTAATTGCTTTATTGAGCTTACTTGCTAAAATTCCTTCGGAATTTTCACGGGTTCGTAAATGTTTACTAAATTAGTTGCTTAAACCACGCAAAAAACCATATACAAACACTTTGGCAATAATTCAATCCAAAAAACATGCAGAAATTATTGTTTCTATTTTTAGTATTAATAAGTACGTATTCTAGTATATATAGCCAACAGAAAGCCCTTACTAATAACCAAACAGCGTTTGATGTTTTATTTATTGGTAACAGTCTTACTTATACCAATAATTTGCCTGAGCTTGTAAAGGAGTACGCTATTTCAAAAAACATCGCTATTACTACTAACATGATAGCCTTCCCTAACTATTCCATTCAAGATCACTGGAATGATGGGCAGGTTCAAAAACTAATTTCAAGTAAAACATATGACTTTGTTATTATACAACAAGGGCCTTCCTCACAACCTGATGGTAGAAACATGCTAATTAATTACGGTAAAAAATATACTCGTTTATGTAAATTAATCGAAGCGAAACTTTGTTATTTTATGGTTTGGCCCTCTTTACACTACTACTATACGTTTGATGGTGTTATAAAAAACCATACCGATGCTGCCGCCATCAATAACTCAATATTGCTGCCTGTGGGTACCGCATGGAAAGCATATAGTGATACAGCAAAAAATAATGAATATTATGGTGATGATGGGTTCCACCCTTCACTAAAAGGCAGTGAAATTGCTGCAAAAGTAATCGTTGATCATTTACTTAAGCAGTAGAACTATTACCAATAACGTATCCCACGAAAAGCACTTATTTTTTTAATTATTTTATATGAAATAATATATATACTTTTAAAAAACTAACCATATTTTAAAAGCACATGAAAATTTTCATTTTTTCACTTCTATTTATTTCACTCTCTTTTCACTCTTTAGCACAACAAGCGTTTTTCCCATATACTGTTATAGATAATACATTTGGAGTTGAAAATCCAAACCAAACCAAACTCGCCGATATCGATTCTGACGGTGATCTGGACATTTTTTTACAATCAAACTCCTTCAGCAATCTTACCTGGTTACCAAATATTGACGGAGAAGGGAACTATGGAACTGGAAACGTAGTTGCACAAGAAAATGTGGGTTCAGTTCAATCTTCAGATATTGGAGATATAAATGGAGATGGCCATGTTGACATTCTTCGAGGGTCAACAACAGTTGACCGTATTGACTGGGATGCAAATGATGGTACTGGAGTTTTTAGTACACTCACTACTGTTGATGAAGACATTACCAATCCTAGAATTCTAATATTAACCGATATAGATGGGGATTCAGATCTGGATATCTTGGTATATTATTACGAAGGCGCCAATCGTTTTGGCTGGTTTGAAAATCTCGATGGCCTCGGTAATTTTGGAGAGGTTAATGAAATAGGTTTTGATGGAGGATCAAGCAATAGAATTAGAATGGTGACGGCTGATATTGATGGAGACAGCGATATGGATCTTTTGGTTTCCAATTCAAGTACCAGCACAGTGTTTTGGTATGAAAATTTGGATGGTATGGGCTCATTCAGTAATTTAAAACTTATCGACGACACCCAAACTTCAAGTATGAGTTCAGTATTACTAAGTGATATAGACGGTGATTCTGATTTGGATCTGCTTATTTCTGTTGATCTTTTAACATCTCAGGATGAAGATTTGATTGTTGCCTATGAGAATTTAGATGGGAATGGAAATTTTGGCGCATCTACTATAGTTTCAAATATCTTCAATTCACCGAAACATATGAATGCAGTTGACCTAGATACAGATGGAGATCAAGATTTAGTGATTGCGAATACAGAAGGTAAAAATACTATTTGGCTTCCAAATGACGGAAACGGAAATTTTGGGCCCGCTATTATATTTGAGGAATATGTTTTTTCACCAAGCCATATTTCTATTGCTGATATTGACAGTAACGGCACTCCTGATATTATTTCTACAGCATACAGCGAAGATACGGTGACCACCTATAAAAACCTGGACGGACAAGGCACTTTAGAACCGGGTGTTATCGTAAACTCCACAATACAGGATCCTACAAAAGTGGTATTGGCAGATCTGGATGGCGATGGAGATAATGATATAGCAAACATTTCACACAATAAAGTCTCGTGGTACGAGAATTTAGATGGTTTAGGCACATACGGACAGCAAAATGTACTGGTTGGCAATGTATTTGTTGGTAGATTTCTTGAAGCTGTAGATTTCGATAATGATGGTGATCTCGATCTAATGTATGGTTATGATGAAGTGGTTAGTTGGGTAGAAAATCTTGATGGAGCAGGCAATTTTAGTGAAAGACAGGCCCTTCATATTGCAGGCGGTACAAATTCAGATATAACGTTTATGGATGTTGACAATGATTTAGATTTGGATTACGTTAGGTTATCTTCTTTAAGCCTAATTTGGCACGAAAATATCAATTCCGCCCTAGAAAACTTAGGTAATACAATACTTTCGAATATTTCATTGGACTTAGGACAAATTAATAAAATCGATGTGAATGGAGATGGCTTTATTGACCTTGTTGGCTCCACTTCCGGCGACAATCAATTAATCTGGATTCCAAATCAAGGAGACGGCACATTTGGAGCTTTTCAGGTAATTGATACAGACCAGCCAAATATACGTCGAGCCGGAATTAAAGCAGCCGATATTGATGGAGATAGCGACCTTGATATCGTTTCGGGGTCACCAGATAACAATACGGTGCTATGGTATGAAAATTTAGATGGTCTAGGAGCATTTGGAGACGCCAATGAAATTTCTACAACTATCAGCATGAATAAAGTCTTAGAGGTATTTGATTCAGATTCAGATGGCGATCCGGATATTATTGTTTCAGATTTACTAACTAATACTGTTCAATTTATAGAAAATATAGACTGGGGAAGTTCTTTTGCAGAGCCAATTGAGTTATTTGGCACCGACTTAACTTTTACTTCTTCTCTTGCCTTTGGTGAACTAAATGGTGATTTTAAACAAGACTTGGCCATTTCCAATACACAGGATGGAAGTATTTTGTGGTATGAAAACCTCGGTGTTTTGTCGAATGTTATATCTGGGAATGTCGCTATCGACCTAGATTCAAATGGCTGTGATCCTGGAGATCCAGATATGCAAAATCTTCTTATTAAAACCGAGAATGAAACACATAGCTTTTCAACTGTTACAAATGCTAATGGCGACTATTCTATTAGTGTAACGGAAGGAACTTTTACTACTCAAATCAATTCTTCATTGCCAACCCATTTTAGCTCTGAACCAGAGTCGCATGTGTCTGAATTTGTAGGCATAAACAATGCTGAGGTCAAAGATTTTTGCGTAGTTGCCACAGAAACTATTGAAGACATTAGTATTGGTTTTTTCCCTATAACAGATGCACGCCCCGGTTTTGAAGCAGTTTATGAATTAGTATACAGCAACATTGGCACAGTCATCGTGGATGGGGATATTGAGCTTAACTTTGATGATGTTCGTCTTGAATATTCAGAAAGTAGTGAACCTGTGGCTAGTTCAAGTACTGGCCAAATAACTTTCGATTATACCAACCTACAACCATTTGAAACTCGTACGATTCAAATCACTTTTTCAGTGGCACCACCTCCCACTACTCAAATTGACGATCCGCTGATTTTTAGCGGGCAAATTAATCCGGTATCGAACGATATTAACCCTGAAGATAATTCATTTAACTATACTCAAATTGTTATTGGCTCCTTCGATCCCAATGATATTCTAGTACTTGAAGGGCCTCAGGTTCATATTGATGATGCAGATGACTATTTACACTATATTATTCGCTTTCAAAATACAGGAACAGCCTCGGCAATTAACGTGAGGGTTCTCAACGAACTAGACATGAATTTAGACTGGGATAGTTTTCAACTGTTAAACACAAGTCATGAATCTAGAGTCGAAATCACTGAAGGCAACACGATGCAGTTTATTTTTGATGATATCAACTTACCCGATGCAAAGACTGATGAGGAAGGATCTAAAGGGCATATTCAATACAAAATAAAACCTATGTCACCCGTGAGTGTTGGAGATCAAGTATCTAATAATGCACAGATATACTTTGATTTTAATGAGTTTATCCTCACTAATACGGTAACTACCACTTATGTTGAACAACTGGGCGTAGAAAGCTTTAGAGAAGAGATAATTTATATTTATCCTAATCCTGTTGAAAATAAGCTCTTCATCATAGGCGTATCAAATTATTCAAAAATTTCAATTTATGATCTACCGGGCCATAAAATCATGGAACAGAAAATTGTTCAAGATTCAGTAAGTCTGAATGTTGAACATATTTCACGAGGTGTCTACTTCTTGAAGTTTGAAAATAATAATGGCAATTTCGAAATAAGGCGATTAATAAAAAAATAAAAGAAAAAGACTAGTCATCAACACCGTGTCCTAGTAAAGAACTCGCTCAGGCTTTCAAAATTACTATTTTTATTACCTCATAATAATTGTTTTGGTATGCCCACCAAAGTGTTATATTTATTATCTGGAATAGCTTTTTGTTTTTTCCTATATTCAATTATTAGTTATTCAGTAATTAGGGAAAATTGGAAGCCATTTTTAACGGCAATAATTATAAGTAATACAATTTACGTATTGCTGTCTATCGGGTTTATAATTACTCACTCTGATAAAGTCACAGAAATTGGATTTATATATTTTGCGCTCGAATTAATTGTTATCGTAATAGTCATAATATTAGAGTATAAAACATGCTTAAATATTACTCAAAATAAAAAAGATAGCCATTAGCATGATAGAAGAAAACTACTGTTACAAATATGCATTGGCAGAGTGTGTGACAGTATTTTAAAAGATTAAATTTATCTTGATCAGACCTTTAAAAATGTGGAGCACACCAAAAAAGTCACAAAAAATGCAATCAAATTATAGTATGAAATAAGATTACACTTATCTTTAAATTTCATCATACCAAATATCGTAAACAAATTAACAACGTAAAACCATTAGAGGATGAAACATATTATTGCAGTATTTATTTTTACAGGAGTTTTGATTTCCTGTAATACTTCAGATAAAAATAAAAACACGACAGAAGTTACAACCACACAAAAAACAGTTACGGACAGTACATCAAATGCTACCAACAACAAATTAGTTGCTATTGATACGGACGAAGCTTTAATTGCAACCGCATTAATGGCGGCTCCAAAAGCAAGCCGAGATAGTTGTAAAGTGATTGGTTATAATATGGCTGGAGAGTTTGTTACACTTAAAGAAGGCAATAATGAATTTATTGTGTTAGCAGATGACCCTAAAAAATCTGGATTTAGTGCAGCCTGCTACCATAAAGACTTAGAACCTTTTATGGCAAGAGGTCGAGAACTAAAAGCCGAAGGAAAGTCAGCAGGTGAAATCTTTGATATTAGAGAAAAGGAAGCAAAAGCAGGTACGTTAGATATGGGAAAACAAGGGTCTGCCCTACATATTTATTTTGGAGAGAGTGAACGCTATAACCCTGAAACGTCTAAAGTGGAAGGAGCGCAATACCGTTATGTAGTTTATATGCCATTTGCTACTGCTCAATCTACTGGACTTCCTGAAAAGCCTATAAGTTCAAACCACCCTTGGATTATGAATCCTGGAACCCATAGAGCCCACATTATGATATCTCCTATAGCAGAAGACAAGGAGTAATAACGTGTGTAAGTAAACGCCTAGTAACATTAGAACTAGCACCTCCCCTATTTAAATTATATAAAAGGGATAGCTATAGCGGCATCAATAGCCACGACAAATTAGATATCTTGCCAAAAAGAAATAGTAGGTTGTGGCTAAAACTGCGTTGGAGATACAGGACCTGCTAAATCAGCCATTTTCATATTAAAAACACGTGAACTGTTGTAAGCGTCTATATCTGAATGGATACGCTCTAAAAAATTGTCGGTATAATCAGCAAAACCCTCTGCATCTGGATGATACTTTACATTGAATTTAGTAGAGGTAAAATCGTAAATAGGCATTTTAGTCGAGGGCACTCCTCGGTGAAAACTATTCGTATCCCAAATAACAGAATTAATGCCGTTAAACTTAATTTGTAAACCAATCCTTAAGTCGTAATAAAACCCTGGATAAAAATCTAGATATAACATAAACTCTTCAACCTCTCCTGGCATTAATGAAATGTAATCAATGCTATTTACATACTTTCCTTTCGTAGCATTAATCATTGGGGCAACTTGAATACCTTCTTTAGGAAAAATATTGGCTTTAAATTCTCTAAGAATTGCACCACCACCTCGCTCTCCAAAGTAGAATCCGGCTAAATCTTCATTAATGGACGTTACCTTCGTGACATCTATTAAGAGATAAGGAGCAATTTGAACAAAGCCTTTATTAGATATAGAACTTACTGAGAATCCATAAAAAGGATCATAGGTGGAATAGTTTTGACTGTAAATAATGTTATGCATTAAGGACTTAGCTTCACTCAATGTAAGTTCTTTCATTATAACATTTTGAGAGTCTGGAAATACAATATTGTCTATATATTTATTGTCATGATCTCCTCTTAAATCTAATTTAATAGGGTTTTTTAAGGTCCTATCTCTTGTTACGGGATTAGATTCTACAATTTTTTGACTAATAGAGTCTACAACCAAGTCTATTTGTTTGGTGGTGCTTATTGATTCAGATCTATCAACTAAAAAACCATATATAGAAAATATAAGGCCTATTAATCCAAGAATAGCAAATAATCCTGTTGCAAATGGATGTCGGCCACACATTTCTATAAAGCTTTTAATAATAGGAGATTTACCTTGCGTATGATGAGACTCCATTTTATCTTGTTCAGCTATTTCTGAGTCATTCCCTTTATTTATTAAATCGCTTTCCTTTTTATCTTTGGGTTTTTCTGCTTCCATATAAATAAGATTATAGCTTATAAATATAAACCTTTTCTCAATATTTTATAATATAATTTAATGAACAACAGTAGTTTACAATAAACTATAATCATAACTATGATGAATACCTTTAATTTATGATCCCCTTTCCCTTGCTGTCACAAAAAAAGGAAAGGTTTCTGTATATTTAACCCATATAAACATGTAAACTCGACTGCTTTGTTCTGAAAAACATGAAAAAGAAACAAACAAAACGAATACTCAAAATAGTATTTATTATTGCTAGCATAGGTTCTCTATTCTTAGTACCATGGACCTTAGTAAAAGCTTGGATATTACCACTACCCGTTACGGTTCAAGAACAAGTAGATGACGCAATTGATTATGATTTTGAAGGAGTAATTGTGTATATAGATCAAGCTGGCAAAGCACCTCAATATCTTGCTTCCGGTTGGCACGATCGGGAAGCAAAAACTCCTGCCTACCCACAAGCACTCTTTAAATTGGCTAGCATCAACAAACTTTACGATGCGGTGGCAGTCACCAAATTGGTGCACAACGAACGGCTTTCGTTAGACAAGACCCTTGCTGAATACTTACCAGAACTGCTAGGAAGGATTGAAAATTCAAATGAAATTACCTTGCGAATGCTCGTACAGCATAGAAGTGGTATCCCTAATTTTACAGATACTCCAAACTTTTGGGGAAACCCTACAGCTACTTATAAAGAAAGCCTTGCCTTAATTTTGGACAAACCAGCTAACTTTGAGCCTGGGGAAGATTATGAATACTGCAACACAAACTATTTGTTAATTAATAAAATAATGGATAATGAATTGGGGTATGATAATTTCCAGTTTATTAAGAAAGAAATACTACTACCCCTTCAGCTAAATCATACCTTCGGTTCGCTACAAGAAGTGAATATAGATAATGTGATGAGTGGTTATCACGTAGGGCATCCCCTAGATTTAAAAACAGACGATCACGGTATGCTAGCCACTGCAGAAGACGTGGGTAAGTTTGTAAGAGCCCTAAACGATGGATCGGTATTTGAAGCGGGAGAACAGGAACTATATTCCTCTATTTATAAGTATGAGCATGCTGGGTGGGTTCCAGGTTACCAAAGTTTTGCAACCTATCACAAAGACCTGGATGCCGTTGTTGTTGCCTTTTACAGCACCACCGACCCGAAGCTATATTTGTGGAATTTGTCAGAAATCATAAACAATAGAATTGTCAAAATACTAGAAAAGCAAAAAGGCTGATAACACCGCATTCAATGCAAAGTATTAGTTCAACCCTTAACTACACAGTACCACACTTTTAATGAAAAATTATCTTAATTTAATTAATTCAAAAGTATACGCTATTAGCGGCCTTAAGTTTTCTAACTTTAAAAATGAAACTGAAGGCAACCAATATGCTGCGTGCCGCTTTCAGCTAAACGGATGGAATATTATCTACAGAAGTGCAAAAATAACTCCTAAAAAAGCCGGACAGTTTGTTACGTTTTGGAAACGAAATAAAAAAGGAGTTACAGCCCCCTTATCAGATAAAGACTTGTTTAATTTTTATGTCATCACGGTTAGAGGTAAAGACACCTTGGGGCAGTTTGTTTTTCCAAAGGCTATACTTATAGACAAAGGAATAATTACGACTTCTATGAAAGAAGGAAAAAGAGGTTTTCGGGTGTATCCCCCTTGGGACACAACAACTAATAAACAAGCCGCAAAAACCCAACAATGGCAATTAGGTTACTTTTATGAAATCACACCAACAACTGACTTTAAAAAGGTAAAAGAATTATTTAATATGCATTGAACCTTCAATAAAAAATGATGTTTAAACTAAAAAAATGATCATTCCTAATAAATAGAAATGACCATTTTTTTATTGTTAATCTCGAAGTACTACCCTTGTTGTGGCAACTCTCTTGTAAGCCAACCACTTCTGCTTGCAGTAGCAATTGCATATGGTGTAATCCAGAACAAACTAAACGTATATAAAATACTGTAGGTGTATGCCCAGAATGATTCAGAAAATTTATATCTATTGGCGTAGAAAATCGCCTGAAAGCTTGATAACACTAATATACTAGCCAATGTTGATGTAACAAATAATACCGGGTGTACCAATATAAAGTACAACATAAATAGTAAAAATGGGTAGCACATAATTAATTTACTAGCTTGACTAAAGAACAGTAATCGTGATCCTGCTTTCGAGCCTTCTCTAAAGTCGGTAAATACATATTTAGCCATCGCAATATTTTCACGTACATTACTTCTACCCCATCTAATAAACATTTTATACAAGCCTTTGTATTTTTCAGGTACATTGGTATACGCATAAGCGTTACGTTGAAACAATACGTGGTATCCTTGTTTTAAGATCATATTGGTCATCGCTCTGTCTTCACCAATATCCGATGGTTTTCCCATAAACGTTTGATTTATCCACTCTGGCAAACAAGAAAGTACAGCATCTCTACGGTAAGCTGCCAAAGCTCCAGGCGTACAAAGTACAGACTTAAGCCTGCTTTCTGCCGAACGTACAAATTCAAAACTTAATACAAAACTCACATCGAGCATTCTAGGTAATAATGCTTTAGCATTATTCAGTACACGAATATTACCTGCTACTGCACCACAATCTTCATTAGTAATGAAAGGACTTACTAAATTACGGAGTGTATCTGCATTTACAACAGAGTCACTATCCACCGTTACAAATACCTCTCCTGTACCAATATTAAAACCTCTGTACAGTGCATGACGTTTTCCTTTATTTTCTGGTTGTTGGTATATAGCTACCTGCTCGCCTAATTGTTTTTTAGCTTCTTGCATCCAATACCAAGTATCATCCTTACTACCATCATCAATGGCTAATAATTGTATTTTTTCTTTAGGATAATCACTTTTTGCTAAACTCTTTAGCGTAGCCCATACTTGTTTTCCTTCGTTATACGCCGGAACAATTACTGTTACGGTTGGTAGTTCATCATCTGTAACAGACTCAACAGGCTTATACCTAAAATATAAATAGAGTTGATAAATGAAAAAACCTGCTTTATATACAAACAAAGAAGATGCTATAGCAAAAAAGATGAATCCCCAAGTACTGCTTAGGCGTTCCGTTCTAAATTGCGCAAAGTCATTTTGCATCTGATACATCAAAAAAGCACCTCCAGCAAGAAGCAAGAAGGTATTTATTAATACTAAGATATTCCACGTTTTCGTGGCCTTTTCTGATGTTGATGAAGAGGAACTAAAAATGGAGTTTGATGTAGTTCCATTCGCGTCCGTTTTAGTTTCTGAAGTAGTTTTTTTTAGATTCATCTATGCGTAATTCTGTTTTATTATAGATTAGTATGTTTCGTTCGCCGTATATATGGCAATCGCTATGCCAACACAGTTTTAGTGGCTTTCAAAGCGATTATTAGCAACTATGGATACTAAAAGTGTATACTTTTTACACAGTAGTTGTTTATTGGTAAACAACTTTTTTGGTTTTAGAAGAAAAAGGTGTGGTATGTACCTGCCACCTTTTATACGAAATTGTTTATTTACGAGACATTAGAACACTTATAGAATTATGACACAAATAGCAACTATTCAAAAAACGCAATAATTTAACTATATTTAAACCGAAACTATTTGTTTTAGCTATTGCTTTACATAATTAGCCGATAAATATATTTTTTAGATTAATTAATCATATTTTAAACAAACATTATTTTTATGAAACAACTATACTTTCTATTCTTTTTACTTTTTTTTTCTTTTCTAAACGCACAGATAGTAACAATTCCTGATGCTAATTTTAAAAACGCATTACTAAATACCGAATGTGTTGATACAAATGGAGATGGTGATGCAGATGCCGATGCCGACTTAAATGATGATGGAGAAATACAACTTACTGAGGCGGAAGCAGTTTTAAGCTTAGACGTGAGTTTTCAAAACATAACCTCTCTTGAAGGTATTTCATCTTTCACTAATATGACCACTCTATTTTGTACCGATAATGATTTAACCGAACTAGACCTTTCAGCACTTGTGAATCTTGAAGTATTGGGTTGCTGGGATAATGATGAGATTGTTGCTCTCGACTTTTCAGCTAATATAAATTTAATTTCGTTAGAGTGTGATAGTAATCAGTCCTTGGAATATCTAAACATTCAAAACGGAAATAATAGTAACCTTGAATTGATGGTGGCAAATAATAGTAGTAATTTACGGTGCATTCAAGTTGACGATGTTACGTATGCCAATAATCAAACCTGTGGTGATGACCCTATTGCTTGGTGCAAAGAACCAAACACTATTTACAGTGAGGACTGTAGTTTGGGTATTTCCGATTTAGAGGAGATCACATTTAGCATATACCCTAATCCAGTTACAAACACATTAATACTAAATACCAAATTAGAGTATAATAACGTCAAGATTTATTCAATACAAGGGCAATTAATTTCTGAAGAAAACACTGATGAAATAGACGTTTCTAATCTGTCTTCAGGTATCTTTTTTGTATCAATAACTGTCGATGGAAGGACTATTACTCAAAAGTTTATGAAAGTTTAAAAAATATCTTTGCATTATGGCTAACAAAATAAAAAACCTAACTGCTCAAGAGAAAGAAAATCTGATCAACACGTTAAAGACCCGGTTTAACGAAAATATAAACCGTCATAAAAAAATTGACTGGACTAATGTTCAAAAAAGGTTAGAAGCAAAACCAGAAAAACTATGGAGCTTAAATGAAATGGAGAAAACTGGAGGCGAACCCGACGTAGTTGGCTTTGATGATGATGAGTATATTTTTTATGACTGTTCTCCAGAAAGTCCCAAAGGCCGTAGAAGTGTTTGTTACGATCGCGAAGGTTTAGAGTCACGAAAGAAATTTAAACCTGAAAATACTGCTATAGATATGGCTACTGCTATGGGTATCGAACTTTTAAATGAAGAAGAGTACCGAGCACTACAGATGTTGGGTACATTTGATACCAAAACATCAAGTTGGATTAAAACACCTGACAAAATCAGGAGGCTTGGCGGCGCCCTATTTGGCGATTATCGATTTGCAACTGTTTTTATATACCATAACGGCGCTCAATCTTATTATGGCAGTAGAGGGTTTCGAGGTGTAGTAAGAGTATAACTTAATTATAAAATAAAATTATGAAAAAATTAATCTTCTTATTAATTGTCTGTACTGCAATTCCAACCCATGCTCAATACACTATCGAACCAACAAAAGGGTATTCGCAAGAAATTGGTACTATGGTTTCCATGTTGCAAGACCTTAAAAATAGGGTTACTCAAAGTGTTTCAACTTTAAACCAAGAACAAACCGATTTTCTATTGGACGAAAAAGCTAACCGCATTGGAGCTATGATTTTGCACCTAGCCGCCACAGAAAAATATTACCAACTTTACACATTTGAAAATCATGGCTTTACCGATGATATGCCAAAATTTTGGGAAACAGCCCTTAGTTTAGGAGAACCAGCACGTAAAAAAGTCATAAACAAACCCATAAGCTATTATCTTAAAATATGGGATGACGTTCGTACAGAAACACTACGATTATTAAAAACAAAAGATGACACATGGTTTGCCAGTAAAACTCAAGATGGCTCTATGAATAATCATTGGGCCTGGTACCATGTGATGGAGCATCAAGCCAACCATATGGGACAAATACGATTGTTACTAAGCCGTATGCCTAAATAAAATAAATACACTATTTTCGCCACTTCACGAATTTTTAAAATCAAAGGCTTCCAAAAAATTATAATAACTCTTTTTTGCAAACCTATGAATGTCCTAAAAACAATACCTGTACATGAAAAAAACAATACTCATTCTATTAGTATCATTTTTAAGCCTCAACACATTTGCACAAATTAAATTTGAAAAAGGTTATTTTATCAACAATCAAGGTATAAAAACCAATTGTCTAATAAAAAATATGGACTGGAGAGACAGTCCCACCGAAATTGAATATAAACTTTCTGAAAACGAAAAAGTAAAGAAAGCTTCTATTGCAACAATTAAAGAGTTTAAGGTTTCAGAAACACAAAAATACGAACGTCACATAGTTGAAATCGATAGGTCTAGTGATGTGTTGAGTAGGATAAACTACAAAAAAAAACCTACTTTTAAAGAAGAACAGCTTTTTTTAAAAGTATTGGTTGAAGGAAATGCAACTTTATACCTGTACAAAGACAGTAATTTAAGTCGTTATTTTTATAAAACTGAAACCAAAGAGATAGAACAGTTGGTTTTCAAGAAATATATAATTGAAACTTATAAAGTAGCCGAGAATAATAGGTACAAACAACAATTATGGAATAATTTAAAATGCGATGACTATTCAATGAACAGCATTGATAAGATAGGATATAACGCTGGTAATTTAACTAGATTTTTTGTGAAATATAACGAGTGTATTAATGCAGAGTATTATGATTACACCAAAAATCAAAATAAATTGGTTTTTAATTTGAGTATTAGACCGGGGGTAAGGTTTTCAACCTTGGTAATCGACAATGCCATACGCAATTCCTCATTCACAGATTTCGGAAATAACACTTCATTTTCAATAGGACTTGAAGGTGAATTTAAGTTGCCATTCAATAAAAATAAATGGGCTCTAATTGTTGAGCCAACTTATCAATATCTAAAAACAGAAAAAGAAAACCAACAAACTATTAAAGTTGACTATACATCTGTAGAAGTGCCAGCAGGATTAAGACATTACTTTTTCCTCAATGACAAATCGAAAATATTCATTAATGCCTCCTACGTTTTTGATTTTAGCTTAAATTCAGTAATAGAATTTGAAGAATCAACTGACTTAGAAGTAAAATCAAGTACCAATTTTGCTTTTGGTATTGGTTACAACTTCAATGACCGGTATAGCGCAGAGTTCAGAATCGCTACCAAAAGAAGAATATTGAATAGTTATCTTTTTTGGGGGTCAGAGTATAATAACGTATCCTTTATTCTTGGGTACACCATTTTCTAATTTCTGAATAAGGTTTTATAATCAACATAAAAAAGCCCCAGATTTTAATACATCTGGGGCTTTTGTTTCTTAATAAGGTCTAATATTACATAGCTCCCCACTCTTTCAATGACTTTTCATTTAAGGCTATATAGTCATCATTACCTTTTTGTTTAGCTAATTCCATAGACT
Source organism: Marixanthomonas ophiurae (assembly GCF_003413745.1). Lineage (NCBI taxonomy): Bacteria > Pseudomonadati > Bacteroidota > Flavobacteriia > Flavobacteriales > Flavobacteriaceae > Marixanthomonas > Marixanthomonas ophiurae. The sequence goes on from NZ_QVID01000002.1 coordinate 927,484, forward strand.
TTTTAGCTGCTTTAATTGCTCCTTTTTTGTCACCCGCTTTAGCATAGATTAACGATTGTTGTCTGTACTGCCAAAATGCAGGATTTTCTGCCATATCGATGGCTTTATCAATCCAAGTCTTTGCTTGATTAATGTCTTTACCTGTTTCTAAGTAATAAACAGCAGATGAATAGTAGTCGTTAGCATTAGGACCTCCCATAACTTTATCAATAGATGCCGAAACTTCTTTATCGGTCATCACTTTTATAGGAACACCTACGTAAGTATTCTCCCAAAGCATCCCAAGATTAGCTGAATCATGAGCTACATCGTCAAACGTTATAGTAAACGATTCGATTTTCATTGGCATAGGATATACTTCTGCAGTTGTTTTAGCAGCTACTTTACTCTCATCCCATTTTTCTGGAGTTCCCCAGTTGTTTGCATCACTATAAAAATACACTTCCCAATTCTCTTTATTAGGCTTAGTGTATATAGCATATGAACCTGGTTTTAGTTCGGTTTTCCCGATCATAACCGGTTTGTCAAATGTAATGGTCGTGTTTTTATTGGCTCCAGTACGCCACACTTTTCCATAAGGTACTAAACCTCCAAATATAGTTCGCTCTCGCATAGCAGGACGCGAATATTCAAGAGTAATATCGGTCAACCCCACAGTCTGTTCAATTTTCTGAAACGGACTAGATTGTGGCGTTTCAATTTGTGCATACATTCCTGCTGAAAAGAGCACAGTACAAGCTAATAGTAATAGATTTTTCATAAAATAATTTTTGTTGATTTGTTTCAATCTACTAAAATACACTTTAACTCTTTTTTAATAGTTAACAAAACCTTAAATATAATTTGAAACCTAATACTGAATCACTGTAACCTTAGGTATATTCAAACACCTAATACGTTTATCAATAAATTGTTAAGTTTTGTTTAAAGTATTTTTTATTTTGTAAAACAGTCGTATTTTTAAAAGAAAAATTATGATTACTATTTTAAAGAATTTATTCAAATTCAGAAAAGAAAAAAGGGCTGTAAAAGTTGAGATATATAGACTTATGCGAATGAACAGAAAGCTATCTTACAAGCGAAGATAATTTCTGTAAAAAGCATACATGAAACTATATAAATTACACACCAAACAAAATGTGCCGATATCAAAAGAAGAAGCCTGGGAGTTTCTTTCAGCACCACAAAACCTGAAGGTAATCACTCCAGATTACATGGGTTTTACTATTCTCTCTGGTGTAGATAAATCTATGTATCCCGGTCAAATAATTGAGTATATCGTTACACCTATTTTAGGTATTAAAACAAAATGGGTAACCGAAATAACACACGTTAAAAACCTTGAGTATTTTGTGGATGAACAACGTTTTGGCCCCTACTCGCTTTGGCATCATAAACACTTTATAAAAGAAATTGATGGCGGGGTTGAAATGGAAGATATCGTTCACTACAAACTTCCTATGGGTTTTCTGGGCCAAATAGCACACCCCTTTTTGGTAAAGCCTAAATTAGATGAAATTTTTGACTACCGCAGAAATAAGCTTACGGAGCTTTTCGGCGAAATAAAATAATAACGTTTTACAATGCAAGATAAATTAAATATCTTTTGGTTTAGAAGAGATTTGCGTCTTGACGATAATATAGGTTTTTATAAAGCACTACACGGTAAATATCCCGTACTGCCTATTTTTATTTTTGATTCTGAAATTTTAGAAGAATTACCAAAGGATGATGCTCGCGTCACTTTTATATTTGAAGAACTTCAAAAAATGCGTAATACGCTTCAGGAACACGATAGCAGTATTGCCATCTACCATGGTAAACCAAAAGCAGTTTTTAAACAAATTTGTTCAGAATTCAATGTACAAAACGTTATAACCAACCACGATTATGAGCCTTATGCCATTAAACGTGATAAGGAAGTAAAAGAATTTTTTTCAGAAAAAAATATTGAACTCTATACATTTAAAGATCAAGTTATCTTTGAAAGAGATGAAATCGTAAAAAGCGACGGTGATCCCTATGTGGTATATACACCCTATATGAAAGTTTGGAAAAACACTTTCAATGCTGATACGCATCTTAAAATATATTACACTAATGAGCATTTAAAAAACCTCGTACAACACTCCCGCTTGCCCAATTTAAGCTTAAGTGATATAGGTTTTAAAAAATCCTCCATAGAAATACCAGATTACGATGCTACACCCACTACCATTCAGCAATATAAAAGCAAACGGAATTTTCCAGCTGAAGATGCAACATCACATTTAGGTCCACATCTTCGTTTTGGAACAGTGAGCATTCGAAAAATGATAAAAAAAGCCATTGCTGAAAAAAATGAAACTTTCTGGCAAGAATTAATCTGGCGGGAATTCTTTATGCAAATACTTTGGCATTTTCCTGAAACAGTTGACACCGCTTTTAGAAAAAAATACGACCGCGTAGAATGGCGTAACAATAAAAAAGAGTTTGAGCTTTGGAAACAAGGCAAAACCGGATACCCAATGGTTGATGCTGGAATGCGGCAATTAAACCAATCTGGTTATATGCACAATCGAGTACGGATGGTCGTTGCTAGTTTTTTATGTAAACACCTTTTAATAGATTGGCGTTGGGGTGAAGCTTATTTTGCTGAAAAATTATTAGATTTTGAACTTGCAAGCAATGTAGGTAACTGGCAATGGGCAGCAGGAAGCGGTGTGGATGCGGCACCGTATTTTAGAATATTTAATCCTACTACTCAAATTGAAAAATTTGATAAAGACGAAAAATACATCAAACATTGGATATCGGAATATGATACTGATACCTACCCAGATAAAATGGTTGACCACAAAGAAGCTCGGGAACGTGCTTTAGCTACTTATAAAAAAGCTATTTCTTAAAATTTAGTGTAAGAATATTCTTAATTAATTACACTTTATCGGATTTTTATATATATTTATCGAATATTCTGATAATTAATAGTTTACATAACCCCCAAATCAATGCTTATGGAAACGTTAGCCAATGAATTCACCAATGGTGAAATCAAAGTGACTTTTAACCCAAACAAATGCATCCATGCTGAAAAATGTGCTCAAGAACTTTCTGAAGTTTTCCGGACTTCGGTAATTCCTTGGATTAATTTAGATGGTGCTGACACCGAACGTATTATCAAACAAATACGTAAATGCCCCTCGGGGGCACTCAATTTTTGTTATAATGAAAAAGAGCATGTTGTTAAATAAATTTTAATTAGGTGTAAAATTTGGGTTATTTGAAACAATTTTTCTACTCTTGCGGTGTTAAATAACAAACAAACCGAACAAAATTACCATGAAGAAACATTTAGTAACCCTACTCCCCTTGCTTTTATGTACCGTAATCCTCTTTGCCCAAGAAAATCCCCAAACTGAGGCAAAGGATAATAGTATAGAAGGACAGTTTAAAGATGTGGTTGACGAATCGAACAATTACCAAGAATATAAGGTAATTAAAAAGTACCAGATCAATCAACTTCGTAAAAACATTTTAGATTCAATTTCAGCTTTAGAGTCTAAAATAGCAACTTCAAAAACTGAAATTGACCAAAAAGCAACACAAATTGATTCGCTTACGAGCCAATTAAAAACCACAAAAGAAAATCTTTCCGTTTCCAAAGAAAAAGAAAATGGTATTTCGATTTTAGGAATTCTAACCCAAAAAGCTACCTATAACACCATTATGTGGTCCATAATTGTATTATTGTTGGTTGGGCTGGCATTTATTTTTTACAAGTTCAAAAATAGCCATAAAGTTACCAAAGACTCTCAACTAAAATTGGCAGAGACCGAAATGGAACTCGAAACCAATCGTCAAAAATCTTTGGAGCGAGAGCAAAAGCTACGACGCAAATTACAGGACGAGGTTAATAAAAACCGAAGTAAATAAAATTAGAAAAGCCGCGATTGATTCGCGGCTTTTTTAATTCTTTAACTTAGAAGTTTTATTATTCTATTCGGGTAATCTTAGCTCCTATTCTACGCAATCGTTCATCAATGTTTTCGTAACCACGATCTATCTGTTCAATATTATGGATTGTCGAGGTACCTTTAGCAGAAAGTGCTGCAATTAATAATGAAATTCCAGCACGGATGTCTGGAGATACCATAGTCGTCGCCTTAAGAGTCGATTTAAAATTATGACCAATTACTGTAGCTCTGTGCGGGTCGCACAAGATAATTTTAGCGCCCATATCAATCAATTTATCCACAAAGAACAAACGGCTTTCAAACATTTTCTGATGTATTAACACACTTCCTTTTGCCTGAGTACACATTACAAGAACAATACTCAACAAATCTGGTGTAAAGCCTGGCCAAGGCGCATCTGCAACAGTTAAAATAGAACCGTCTATATATCCTTGTATTTCATATTCTTCTTGAGCAGGAATGTAAATATCATCATCTTTTTTTTCAAGAGTTATTCCTAATTTCCGGAAGGTATCGGGTATTAACCCTAAGTTTTCCCAACTTACATCTTTAATAGTCAGTTCGCTTTGCGTCATAGCGGCAAGTCCAATCCAACTTCCTATTTCAATCATATCAGGTAAGATACGGTGTTTACAACCACCTAAACTATCAACACCTTCAATGATCAATAAATTAGATCCAACGCCACTTATTTTAGCGCCCATTTCATTAAGCATCTTGCAAAGTTGTTGTAAATAAGGTTCACATGCTGCATTATAAACTGTAGTAGTTCCGTTTGCCAAAACAGCAGCCATCACAATATTTGCAGTTCCGGTTACCGAAGCTTGATCTAGCAGCATATAAGTACCCTTTAATCCATTGGGTGCTTCTACTCCATAAAAACGTTCTTCCTTATTATAACGAAATTTAGCTCCTAACTTTATAAAACCTTCAAAGTGGGTATCTAATCTTCTTCGGCCAATCTTATCGCCACCAGGACGTGGGATATAGCCTTTACCAAAACGTGCCAACAAAGGTCCTACAATCATTATAGAACCACGAAGTGAACTTCCTTCTTGTTTAAATAATTCGGATTCCAGATATTCTAGCTTAAGACCATCTGCTTTGAAAGCAAATTTACCTTTACCTAATTTTTGAATTTTCACGCCAAGGTTTCCAAGTATTGCAATTAATTTATTGACATCCCGAATATCCGGTATGTTTTCAATGATTACCTCTTCGGGTGTTAATAATACGGCGCAAAGTATTTGCAAGGCTTCGTTTTTGGCACCTTGCGGACGGATTTCACCTTTAAGCTTATGTCCGCCTTCAATTTGAAAAGTTCCCATTAATACTGATTAATAGAGGTTAGTACCGCTTTCTACCACGGGTATTTTTATGTGATTTTTTATTACTGCTGTTGCTATTATATCTTTTTTTGTTCTTCAGAAGATTTTTCGCTTCAGATAGATCCTCATCACTATTTTTAAGATTTATCTTTCCATCAGATAGTTCAAAAAGGTGTTTGAAAATTACTTCATCATCAACAGTATCTTTGTTCCAATTAAGGAAACATTTTTTCATATGGTTGGCAATGTTAAGGATCAATCCTTCTTTTTTATCGCCTTCTTCCCAGCTATTGGCCACATCGATCATACGCTTTATATTATTTCCATAAAACCTGTATTTTGGAAAGTTTTGTGGATAAGGCAAAGGTTGTGGCGGCTCTGACAACTCTTCTCGGGAAGGTTTTGGGAATGGAGAGTCTACGTCCAATTTAAAATCCGACATAATAATCAACTGGTCCCAAAGTTTGTGTTGAAAATCAGGCACATCGCGTAAATGTGGGTTTAAGTTACCCATTACAGCAATAATGCTTTTTGCAATTTTATTACGCTCCTCACGGTCTTCGATTGAAACTGCGTGTTCCACCATCTTTTGCATATGGCGTCCATATTCAGGAATAATTAAATGCGTGCGTTCTGTATTGTATTCTATATTGTCTAACAAAATCTAAAATTTAAGGAAGTATTCTTCTTGAAGTAATTATGATTGCAAAATACTAAAATTATAGCGAAATGACACCTTCCACTTCAGAAACTTGCAAATATTTCTCTATTACGGCATCGGGTGAATCCATGGTTACTTTAATCGATATGCTGGTGTATTTACCTTTTGAAGAATCTCGGGTATTAATTTTAGCACCTGTTTCATTAAAAATGGCTTCAATTTCGGCTATTTTTTCTAAATTTGAAGGGACTATAAATTTATATAAATACGCTGCAGGCCAAGTGGTGTCTGCTTCTAATTGCTCACGGAGACGGTTATAAAAGTCTTCTGTTTTTTTTTCGTCTTTCATCAATTTCTTTCTTTTTCTTTTACACAAAGATACACTTTTCAGTATCAATAAATATTTGCTTATTTTGTAGAAAAAATCATTCCGCTTGAAAACAAAACGAATTGTAATAACCGGAGGTCCCGGAACCGGCAAAACAACGTTAATAAACGAACTTGAAAAGAAAGGGCATAGTTGTTTGCACGAAGTATCTAGAGAAGTCATTAAAAAAGCACAAAAAGAAGGAATTGAACAATTGTTTTTAACCAATCCTATTTTATTTAGCGAACGGTTGCTAGAGGGGCGTTTACAGCAATTTAACGAAGCTGAATCATACAATGGAGCTCTTTTGTTTTACGATCGTGGTTTACCTGATGTAACAGCTTATATGGATTACTTTGGAACAACATATTCTGAAATTTTCACCAAAAGTTGTATGGACAATCAATACGATACGGTTTTTTTATTACCGCCTTGGAAAAAAATATACAAACAAGACAACGAACGATACGAAAATTTTGAAGAAGCTAAAAAAATACATACCGCACTTTTAAAAGGCTATGAAAATTATGGATATGACGTACAATTGGTTCCTACAGGTTCGGTTGAAGAACGGATTGCATTTATACTTGATAACTTGAAGTAAAACATTTGAAAACACCTCTGCAAATCCTTGAAAATTATTGGGGTTTTACTTCCTTTAAACCGATGCAGGAAGCCATTATCGCTTCGGTATTAAATGATAAAGACACCGTTGCCCTGCTGCCTACTGGCGGGGGGAAATCGATGTGTTTTCAAATTCCGGGATTGCTAAAAGAGGGTACCTGTATTGTTGTTTCACCATTAATTGCTTTAATGGCCGATCAAGTAAACGGGTTGAAAGACCGTGGTATTAAAGCGATGCATATTTCAGGAGGTATTTCTTTTTCTGACTTGCAAACCAGTATGGATAATGTTCTCTACGGAAATTATAAGTTTCTTTACCTATCGCCCGAACGCTTGCAACAAGAACTGGTTCAAAACACCATTAGGCAATTGAATGTAAACCTAATTGCAATAGATGAAGCGCATTGTATTTCGCAATGGGGAAACGATTTTCGTCCAGCTTATAAAAACATTACCGTTTTAAGGGAGCTGAAACCTTTGGTTCCTTTTATTGCTTTAACCGCCACGGCAACCCCCGAAGTGTTAGAAGACACTATAAAAGAGTTAAATTTAGAGCTTCCTGCTGTTTTTAAAAACTCGTTTGCTCGTCCCAATCTGGCATATCGAGTACGTAAGGTTGATGATAAATTATACCATATAGAACAACTTTTAAAAAATAACACCGGCGGATCAGCCATTGTATATGTTAGAAGTCGTAAAAGCGCAGTAGAAACGAGTAACCATCTTAATCAATTGGGGTTTTCCAGTACCTTTTACCACGGCGGGATTTCAAAAAAAGAAAAAGACGACCGCTTAGCACAATGGCAAACAGGTAGCATTCCTACTATGGTAGCCACTAACGCCTTTGGAATGGGTATTGACCATCCTAATGTTCGGTTTGTTATCCATATTCAACTTCCTGAAAGCCTAGAAAGTTATTTTCAAGAAGCAGGCCGTGCTGGAAGGGACGGAAATTATGCCCAAGCCATATTATTGTATAATGAATACGATAAAATCTTGGTGAAAAAGCAATTTATAGATGCTTTACCAACACCTAAACACTTAAAAAAAATCTACCGAAAACTGAACAATTATTTTCAGGTTTCATATGGTGAAGGAGAGTTTGAACAATTCAGCTTTAGTTTTACCGAGTTTTGCAGCACCTACAAATTGAACACCTTATTAGCTTACAATGCCCTAAATTCACTGGATAGATTGGCGGTAATACAATTATCAAAAGAGTTTGGCCGTAAGTCAACGGTACAATTTTTATGGCCTTCAGAAAAAGTATTGGAGTATTTTTCAGGTGATATAACAACTTCTGTTATTGGAAAAACAATACTCAGATTATATGGAGGTATTTTTGAAATGCCTACAGGGGTTGACTTGGATGTTATTTCAAAAAAAACAGGACAATCGGTTTCGGTTATCATTTCCGTATTACAAAAAATGGAGCGCGACAAAGTGATTGAATTGTTGCTAAAAGTGACCGATGCCACAATTACTTTTTTAAAACCCAGAGAAGACGATAAAACCATCAATGTAATTGCCAAAGATATTGAAGCGCTTAACCAAAAAAAGCGAAAGCAAGTTGCTTCAGTATTACAGTATGTACAAAATAGCAAAGAATGCAAAAGTGTGCAGTTAGTAAGTTATTTTGGTGATGTGGAAGCTGAAGCTTGCGGAATTTGCTCCGTTTGCGCTTCTCAAAAAAAGACGGCGAGTAAAAGTGAAATGAAGCTTATTTCAGAAAAAATATTACAATTATTGGAAGAAAACGAAATGGATGCTCGAGAGCTTTCAGAAAAAAGTACTTTTGCAGCCAAAAAGATGATTCACGTATTACGGTTATTGCTAGATAACGGCAAGGTTAAACTGAATACCAAAAACCAATATTACATACATTCATGAGAAATTTACGGATTGTTTTTATGGGCACACCAGATTTTGCTGTTGGTGTTTTAAAAAAACTATTAGAAGAAGATAAAAATATAGTCGGAGTAATAACCGCTCCAGATAGACCTGCCGGAAGAGGACGAAAACTAAAACCTTCGGCGGTAAAAGAATTTGCGTTGTCTAAAAATCTTCCTGTTTTACAGCCTACCAACTTAAAAGATGATAATTTTTTAACTGAATTAAAAGCACTTGAAGCCAACCTACAAATTGTCGTAGCTTTTCGTATGTTGCCAAAAGTAGTTTGGTCGCTGCCGGAATATGGTACGTTTAATTTACATGCTTCCCTCCTGCCTCAGTATCGTGGTGCTGCACCTATCAACTGGGCAATTATTAATCAAGAAGAAAAAACTGGGGTTACTACCTTTTTTATAGACGAAAAAATTGATACCGGAGCCATTATTTTAAAAGAAGAAGTCGCGATTTCAGAAAACGAAACGGCTGAAAGTCTTCATGATACTCTAATGAAACTTGGAAGTAAATTGGTGGTGAAAACAGTTTCAAAAATTGAAAACAATGAAGCCAAACCAATTCCTCAAATAAAGGACATAATTATAAAAGATGCGCCTAAACTTACTTCAGAAAACACACGAATAAATTGGAATGAATCGGTAGAAACTATTGACGCCTTTATTAGAGGGCTTTCCCCCTATCCTGTAGCCTGGAGCATGCTGGAGAATGAAGGAGAAACTTTAAAAGCAAAAATTTATTCAGCAACCAAAGAAGTGATTGCACATTCAGAAAAACCCGGCACTATAACGACTGATAAAAAAAGTATGAAAGTGGCTACAAAAAACGGGTATATATATATTAAGGTATTGCAATTACCTGGAAAACGGAAAATGGATATTGCATCGCTTTTAAATGGTTTTTCTTTTGCAAAAGATGCTAAATTGATGTAACCCCTTGTCATTGCTGATTTTGTTAAAAAGACTAAAAAAACACCTTTGGTTGTTAACAAACGCCCAAAGTTATTAACAAATACCCCGATTTAGTGCGCTATTCCTTGCATGAACCGATAATCCGTTTAAATTTGTAGAGCAATTAAATAAAGTTTAACCAACAATCTAATTTTAAAATTTAAACTATGAACAAATCAGATTTAATCGACGCAATGGCAGAAGATGCCGGAATTACAAAAGCAGCTGCGAAAAAGGCATTAGAGTCTTTCCTTGAAAATGTAGAGGGAGCGCTTAAAAAAGGAAACAGAGTATCGTTAGTAGGATTCGGTTCTTGGTCAGTATCTAGAAGAGCTGCCCGTGAAGGTAGAAACCCACAAACAGGTAAAACTATTAAAATCGCTGCTAAAAACGTTGTTAAGTTTAAAGCAGGATCAGATTTACAGAGTGCTGTAAACTAAGCAAGAAATTGCTTACTTAAAACACACCCTGCCTTTTGGCGGGGTTTTTTTATAAGTCCAATTTACATAACAATCACCTTAAGTGTTGGATATTCAAAAATTAATGTTTAGATTTAGTTTACAAAACCAACTATATGACTACGCTAAAACCAGCCAAAGGATTGTTATTAGTTGCTGAACCTTCAATTATAGGTGACGTTTCTTTTAACAGGTCTGTAGTGCTATTAGCCGAACACAACGAAGAAGGTTCTGTGGGTTTTATCTTAAACAAACCTCTTGAATATACCTTAAAAGACTTTATTTCTGAAATAGACTCCACACTTCCAGTTTATAATGGTGGTCCTGTTGAGCAGGATAATCTGTACTTTATTCACAGAATACCAGAATTGATTCCTGATAGTATTGAAATATCAAGTGGTATTTACTGGGGTGGTGATTTTAATTCGGTGATGGGTTTATTGCTTCAAAATAAAATAGATGAATCACAAATACGCTTCTTTTTAGGATATTCTGGTTGGGAAAGCACACAGCTTGATCAAGAATTACAACTAAATAGCTGGGTGGTTGCACCCAATGATTATAAAAATGAAATAATAGGAAAACCCTACACCAATTTCTGGAAAGAAAAAATGATTGAGTTTGGAGGCGATTACCTTATTTGGTCTAACTCACCGGAGAATCCTGCTTATAATTAACCTAACCGCGCTTTTACATTCAGTTTTGCTAATAATTCTTTTGCCACTTCTCTACTATACTCTTTTTTGCGGTATTTTGATACGGGCTGAATGCCTGTAATGACATTTGTAATAAAAATTTCGTCAGCTTTTTGAAGTTCAAAAGGTGAAACTGATTCTTCTTCTAGTACATAATCGGGCATCTGACCTAAAATTTTGATAATCTGCTTTCTAAGAATACCATTTAAACAACCATCTGTTATAGGAGGTGTTTTTATTTTATAATCTTTTACCAAAAATATATTTCCATTTAAAGCTTCCACCACTTGCTTTTTTTCATTTAACAACAAGCAATTGGCGTAATCGTTTTCTTGAGCATATACGCTTCCCAAAACATTCAATACTTTATTGGTAGTTTTTAGAGTAGAAAGCAATCCTGAATTTATATAATGGTCTTTAAATAATTCAATTTCATAAAAAGAATCACTCATAGTATAAAATGGATTTGCTAATTCTTCAGATGTAATTAGAAATTCTACATTATTCGTCGTTGGAGAATACTTCCCTCCCGTTTTTCGCCACACTAAAATTTTTGCTCGAAAGGCTCCATTTTTATTTCCTGAAGATGCTATGGTATTCAATACTTGCTCTTCCAAATATTCTGGAGTAAAACTCATGGGTATTTCCATACGCAGAATACGCATAGAAGCCATTAGCCGAAAATAATGGTCTTCCCAAAAGTAAATTTTACCGCCAGAAACTCGAAGCGTTTCAAATACAGCATCCCCATAGTTTAGTCCGCGGTTATCCGGCAAAATTGTTGTATTGTTTTCTTGTATTGTTCCGTTAAAATTGATCATAAAAAAGCCGCTTTTATTCTGATTTTTTTTTCAAAATAGTGCGGCGCAAAGATATTATAAATTAGGCGAAACTGTTACTTAGATCCCAATATCTGTTTTAAATCTGAAACCATGTTATCCCATAACATTTTTCCTTCATCAATTTCATCTTCTTCAGCATAATCGGTAATCATTAAGGAAACATCCTTGGTTATTTCATCTACCTGAATACGAAGTTCAAAAAAGTAATCGGTATCCTCGTCATCTAACCAACGGAATTTAATACGTTCGCCACTCTTCTTTCCTAGCAATTTGGCTTTTTCTTCACTTCCTTCCCAAATAAAGGTAAAAAATTCACCACGAGAATTTACGTTATCGGCATACCATTCACTCATACCTGAGGGTGTAGAAATATATTGATATAACAATGATGGAGAAACCTGTATAGGAAATTCCATCTCGTATTTTATTTTATCTTCCATAGTTTTTTCTTAGTTAGAGCCCAATATATAGATTAATTCTAATATTGGAAAGAAAGAAGATTGATTTTTTCCTTTTTAAAATTTACTGAAAGTAATTATAAAACTTTATTTAAAAAAAAATAGTTTACTGAAAAACAGCTTAATAAAAACATTAATCCGTCCTGTCTTTAAATAACAAGAAACTTAAATTAATTAAAGGGATAAAAGCATACAGCTTAAACAAGAACTAAAAACGAAAATTGTCAGATTATAAATTGTTTTTTTAATTGAAACTATCAATACATTTTATTCACATTCATCGATTTCTTCGGAATTTGTTGAATTGAATCCCAATGTTCACAAATTTTCCCGTTTTCATCAAAGCGAAAAAAATCCATTGTAATGTATTCATCATTATCTGGCCAAGTTTGATGCGTATGTAAAGCCACTAAATTTCCCTCTGAAATGCATCTCACAAATTCAATGGACTTATTAGGATATTCTTTCTGCATTCTCTCAAAATAGTCTATAAAGCCCTGAATACCATCGCTCACATCTGGATTGTGTTGAACATATACATTGCCAACATATTGCTCAATTGCCTTTTTAGGATCGCCTTCGTAAGCAGTTTTATAAAAAGCGATTGCATTCTCTTTGTTTTGCTTTATATTCATATAAAATTATGTTTTTTTACTTATTGTGGCGTAAAGCTTTTTAATAATACTTGTTACTCAATTAAATATTATTGATTTTACTACTACCAATATTCAAGTCGTCTACTAATAGCTTTTCTTGCTGTTCAATTTCTGCCCTTGCTTTAAATATGTATTCCTTTCCATTTTTTGGGGTAGTTGCCAGTCTTTTGAGACTTTGCACATCAAGATTTATAAATTTTTCAGCTTGATCGTTTGTAGCTTCTCTATCAAAACCCATAAAGTGAAGTACATCACTAGCCATTTTCACTGATGTATCTAATGACTCTCGATAGATGTGTTCAACACCTATATTATGCAAATCATACGCATCGTAACGATTTTTAGCTCGGACCAATAATTTTACACTTGGATATTTCTCCTTTACTTTTTTCACAATACCAAGGGCTGCATCTGGATTATCAATGGCACAAATTAAATAGTCGGCTTCTGCAATTCCTGCAGATTCAAGCAAGTCCATCCTTGAAGCATCTCCATAAAAGACTTCAAACCCTATTTTTCTTAAAAAGTCTACTCTATTTGAATCTATATCGAGAACCGTAGTAGGAATACCATGAGCCCGAAGAAACCTCCCAATTGTACTCCCAAAATGACCAAATCCGATTAATATTACTTTATTACTTTTTTGAATGTCGTCCATTGGCCTTTTTTCAGATTCTTTTGTGCCGATTTTAGGTAGGCATAAGTGCTCGTTCAATATCCAAAGAATTGGGGTAAGGGTCATCGTAAGTGCTGTAACAACCAACATTATATCAAGTTGTTCCCTTTCAAAAATATTCAACTGAAAAGCGAAAGAAAGCAAAACAAAAGCGAATTCACCAATTTGGGATAACCCAACCATCAATAATAAGCGTTGGTCTATTTTTAGTTTAAAAACAATGCCAACTACAAAGAGTACAATAGCTTTAATTATAATTACGGATAGTACCAGCCCTGTAATCAATAATGGGTTTTCGCCTATAACCACAAAGTTGATAGAAGCACCTACTGCCATAAAAAATAGGCCAAGAAGTAAATCTTTGAAAGGATCGAGCGTACTTTCCAGTTCGTGTTTAAATTCGCTAGTTGCTAAAACTACGCCTCCTAAAAAAGCTCCTAATGCTGGACTTAATCCCACCAACTCCATTAAAAAAGAAATACCAGCTACAATCAACAATGCTGAAGCCACCAACAATTCCCGAACTCTCGATTTGGCTACAATTCTTAACATAGGTACGATTAAATATCTACCCGCTATAATAATGAGAACAATTGACAAAACAATCCCTAATGCTTGTAACCCTAACGGTAAGCTTTCGAGAAGACTTGCGGGAGAGCTGTGTCCACCTGCATCAACTGCAGTATTATCCGAAACATTTGACAATAGAGGCAACACCGCTAACATTACAATAACAATAATATCTTGAAACAATAGAATTGAAAAAGAAGAAGTCCCGTAAACAGTTTGCATCAATCCCTTTTCCTTATTAGTTTGCAGTGTAATAGCCGTAGATGAAAGTGCCACAGCCATTGCAACAGTTAATGACAATTTCAATTCGATTCCGAAAGTATTCAAGACTGCAAAAGTGAGGGCCATTGTTCCAAAAACCTGAGTAATTCCCATTCCTAGAACCAGTTTTCTCATCTGCCAAAAGCTTTTGGGCTTTATCTCTAGCCCAATAATGAAAAGCATCATTACTACTCCAAATTCAGCAAATTCGAGGATGTCTTCCCCTTCTTGACCTACAAAGCCCAAAATATAAGGACCAATTAGCATCCCTGCCAGTAAATATCCAATTACAGAGCTTAAGCCAAATCTTTTGGCAATAGGCACACATAGTATCGCCCCAGCTAGGAAAACAATGGATTGAAAAAGAATGCTACCGCTCATAGTAAAAGTTTAGAAATCAAAATCATATTTTATTTTTTGATGAAAAATCATTTCATTTTCAATTAGAAGCACACTCACTGCGTTTTAGAAGCACGTATTCTCCATCATTTTTAAAATCACGCACAGAAATGCCCACATAACGCTTAAAGGTTTTGGAAAGATGGCTAACATCGGTAAAACCTAACTCATCAGCTATTTCCGTGAGCGTGTAATCCGAATTTAAAAGACGTATTTCCACCAATTTTAGTTTAGCTTTTATTATGTATTCTCGTAAAGATACTCCAACCTGTTTTCTAAAAAACTCACTTACATAAGTAGGTGACATTAAAAATTCTTCTGCTAAGTGCTCTACTTTCAAAAGATCTGGTTTATTAATATTTTCATTTATATAGGTAAGCATTTTCGTGGCCCTATCATCGCTACTATTCTCAACTACTTCATAATGGCTACCCTTTTTAATGTTCCTAATTAAAATTTCTAAAACACTAGTCATTAAACTAGACACTAATGAAATGGACTCTTCACCATAATTTCTGGATTCCTGTAAAATCATTGCAACAAGTCGTGTAAGGTGTTGCCTGTCTATATCACTTTTAATGACATCTCCTGGTAATTGATTGTAATTCGAAAGAATATAAGCAGCCTCACTAAACCACTCAGACCGGTCCACAGAAATCCTATTTGAATTTTTGAAGAAAGAATCTGTAAACTTCAAAAAAACAAAGTTGGTTGGTGAGTCTATATCAAATGAATGGCACTTTAACGGAGGCAGTAGAAAAATACTGTTTTCTTTATATGGATGAAAATTATAGTTAATACATTGTGTCCCCTCCCCTTCCTTAATTAAAACAAGCTCAAAAAAGTTGTTTTTAACAGGACGTTGTTTCCATTCTGACAGTTTCAATTCTTGTACTTCAAAAGGTTTATATGCTTCTAATACTTGCATTTTAGTATAATTTATGGGTAAAACTATATAAAACCAACTTATAAAACCTTAATTTAAGACAAAAAACCTTTAATAATACATAAATACCCATTTTTTATACAAGTATACAACTGAAGTTTCATTGTAATTTTGTACTATAAATAATTTTAAGAATAAGAAATATGAAAGCAATAGGATTTAAACAATCATTACCAATAAAAGAAGAAAACAGCTTTATTGAGTTTGAAACAAAAACTCCAACACCTGAAGGGTATGATCTTTTGGTGAAAGTACAAGCAAACTCAGTAAACCCCGTAGATTTTAAAATACGACAAAGTGCTGCAAAAGATGAAGAATTGAACGAGCCGAAAGTGATCGGTTGGGATGCAGTAGGAATTGTTGAGTCAGTTGGGGGTAAAGTTTCAAAATTTAAAGTAGGCGATGAAGTTTTCTACGCAGGCGACATCACCCGAAGCGGAAGCAATGCTGAATATCAATTAATAGATGAACGTATTGTGGGCCGGAAACCTAAAAATTTAAGCATTGCCGAAGCTGTGGCAATTCCGTTAACAGGCTTGACGGCTTATGAAGCACTTTTTGATCTTATTAGAGTAGATCCAGAAAAAGACAAAGGAAAGTCTGTGTTAATTTTGGCAGGTGCAGGAGGTGTTGGTTCTATTGCTATTCAATTGGCAAAAAAACTAGGGAACCTAACAGTTATAGCAACAGCATCCCGTGAAGACACGGTGGAATGGTGCAAAGATATGGGAGCAGATTTTGTCATCAATCATCATAAGGACATTAAAGAAGAATTGAAAAAGATAGGTCACAGCGAGGTTAACTACATTCTGGATTTTGTAGATCTTGAAGGGTATTGGGAAACTATGACCGAAATTGTAAAACCACAGGGTCATATTGTTTCAATTACGGGAAGTAACGAACCTTTAGATTTGAATATGCTAAAAAATAAAAGTATCACTTTCTCTTGGGAATTGATGTACACTCGTTCTATGTACCAAACAGATGATATGGCAAGACAGCATGATATCCTTAATCACCTTTCAGAATTATTGGATGATGGCACCTTAAAGAGTACAATGACTACCCAACTCGATGGCTTTACAGTAGAAAACCTTAAAGAAGCACATTGTATACAAGAATCTGGAAAAAGTATCGGGAAGAATGTGATACTATTTTAATTAGGAAGTATTATTAAAAAGAACGCCCATTGATTTACTATTTCCAATGGGCGTTTATATTATCAAGAGGCTTAATTAATATGCTTTAAAGCTTTTAAATACGGCTTTTAGTCAGTTATTTATCTATTGTTTCTAATTATCTAGAGCTATAAGTTTCTCTGAAATTTTAAGCAAATCTGGCTCATTAATTTCTGTCTCTGGTGCTAATGGAAATACCTGTTGCCCAGGTCTCTTAATAAATGCAGCACGCCAGCCAGCCCATATTGCTCCGGCTACATCCCAACCATGCGCAGCAATGAGCATACATTCTTCTGATTTCACACCCATTTTTCGCGCTGCCCAAGTATATGTGTCTGTAAAAGGTTTAAATTTACCAATGTCTTCAACACTTAATCTTTCATCAAAATATTCGGTTAAGCCCGCACTTTCAAATTGCTTTTTCACACCTTCGTTTGAAGAGTTTGTGAAGGATACTAATTTATAACCGTCTTTTTTTAATTGAGCTAAAGCTTCTTTAACTTCTGGGTGTGCTGGTAAACCACGAAATGAGTTTAATACTGTTTTGCGCGCATCTTCTTCAGACATTTTAATATCATTATTAGCTGCTACCATTTGTAAAGCTGCAGCTCCTATATTTCCAAAATGTTCATATTGACCACTTGCTGTGGTGACCAAGGAATACTGTAGCATGGTAGTAAACCATAAGGAAAGTAAATCATCTCTACCATTTAGAGCTTCACTCACTACTTGTTTCATATCGGTAAGATCTAACAAAGTCTCATTAACATCAAAGAATAAAACTTTTGGTCTTATATTGTCGCTATTTTGCATATTATTTTCTGTTTGTCCTAGTCCTATATTAGGCATCAACATTCCTGTTGCACCTAGTAATCCTAGATTTTTTATAAATTTCCTTCTGTTTTTCATAGTTCACTTAATCAGTAATCAATTCTGAAAGTACTTCTTTAAAAACATCTACAGGTTGCGCTCCGGTTACAGCACTTTTTCGGTTAAAAACAATTGTTGGAACCGAGTTAACTCCCATATTCTTCCAATAGCCTTGCTTATTTCTTAAATCATAGCGTACTTCTTCATTGTCTAGCCTAGCGAGTGCTTCTTCTGCTTTTAAACCCACATCTAATAAAGCTTGTTTTAAAATATCTCTATCTGAAACATCTTTGCGTTCACTAAAAAAAGCAGTTGTTAACCGCATTTTTAGTTCGGTTTGCTTTCCGAAGTCTTTCGCATAATCTAATAAAATATGAGCATTAAAGGTATTCACCATTCGCATATCATCAAAATAGTCGAACGTAAAGCCAAGCTCCTTTCCTACTTCGGTCATATGCTGTTGCGATTCTTTTTGTTGCTCTACCGTAGATCCATATTTTTCAGTAATATGCTCTTTCATATTTTGACCTTCAACTGGCATATTCGGGTTTAGTTCAAAAGGTTGCCACTCTATTTCTAGTTGGTCTTCAATTCCTAATTCTGAAATCGCTTTTTCCAAACGTTTATAACCTATGGTGCACCAAGGGCAAACCACATCTGACACTATATCTATTTTCAATTTTTTTTTCATATTATTTATTTTTTTGATGATTAGTAAACCTTCCGAATAAACGGAAGGTTTATAAAAACTAACCAATCTGAAATTTTAAAATAAAACGACGTTTTATTTCCTCCACTCGTATTTTTTAAATCCTTCATCAACCGGTGTATTAGCAATATGGTTTACATAATTACTAATGGTTTTTTGAGATAAGCCTAAGATAATTTCTAACACTTGTCGCTCACCATAACCAGCCTCATAAAAAGCGTCTAAATCTTTTTGAGTTACATTTCCGCGATTACGAACAATTTTTAATGTCATGGTTCGCAACGCTTCTAATTTAGGATCTTCTAATGTAGTTTCATTACGTAAAGCATCTGTGATAGTATCGTCTACTTTCATCATTTTAGCAATACCCGTATGCGCCGGCACACAATAGTGACATTCATGCTCTACGTTTATAGATTGCCAAACCACAGTTAACTCTTCATTATTAAATGATGAGTTTTCAAATAACTCATGTAGTTTTTGGTAACCTTCAAGGATGCCAGGCGCTCCGGCTAAAACCCCGTGCAAGCCAGGTATCATACCATATGCTTTTTTAGATTTCTCTAATAAATCTTTGCTCTCTTCTGGAGCAGATTCTAAACTCTGAATTTTTAAACTTGTCATAATTTTAAACTTTAATTTTTATTAATAAATACCTAAACAACCGTTTAGATTTGGGTGAAAAAATTTTTAAATGTTTTTAAATGTCATTTCAATATAGTCTTCTATTTCTTTTTGGCTATTGACTCTAGATGCTGCTGCTAGACCATGCTTGGCCAATAATAAAAAGTTTGCTTGTTTTAATACCGTCTCTGCATCTTTAGTTGAATCAGTTTTTAGCTTTTCAATAAATACCTTTTTAAGGTTATCCATAAAAACGTTCATCTGGTTTTTAATCAATATATCATCGCTTTCTGAAAATTCATTATAGGTATTGGTTACTAAACAACCTTTTTTATTTCCTACTTGATGACTAATATTTACTGAATCATAAAAAAACTGTTTTATATCTTCAACACCATTTGATGCATTTTTAAGCTTCTCGAAAATATTTTTAATTTTAGAATTATAACACTTTAAACTTTCAAGAAAGAGTCCGTGCTTACTCCCAAAACTTGAGTATATGGAGAATTTATTGATACCCATTTCTCGCTCCAGCATTTTCATTGACGTATTTTCATAACCATTTTGCCAAAACAAATGCATTGCTCTATCAATAACCTCTTCTTCTATATATTCTTTTTTTCGTGCCATTATTTTTAATACACCACAAAACTAAACAACCGGTTAGATTTAAAAAAGTTTTTAAGAAAGTTTTATAATAAACGTAGAAAGCTGTATTTAAAATTCAGTTTACTGGAATTTTAATTAAGAAAAAGGGGTTTAAGCTATAGGAAGAAATTAATGTAACGTTAGTTAAAGCTACTTAAAGTTTTGAAAATATTTAAACTAGATATAAAAAAAGGCAATTACAAATAAATGTAATTGCCTAATTGTTTTGTAGCGAGATGGGGACTTGAACCCCAGACCTCCGGGTTATGAATCCGACGCTCTAACCACCTGAGCTACCTCGCCGCATTTTGCGAGTGCAAATATAGAAACAATAACCATTGAAAAAAACCAAAAATTAAATTAATTTCTTTTTTTTAAAACCTATTTCAAACTAAGTGGTTCTTGCTAATAAAATTTTTAAGTATATAGGGTTGTAAAATTCATTTTTAATTGCTCTTCAGTTTCAAATATTTTTTTGTAATCCATCACATTTTCAATATTATCAAGCGCACACAAATACTCTACAACAGCACAAAGACCTTTAAAAAGTGTTTCTTTTGAAGTCGGGTTTTTAGGTTTCGTCCCTTTTCGGTTTAATGGAATTGAAAATCCACAACCTTTTAAAAAAGTTGCTTCTATTTCCAGCAACTGTTGGGGTGTGAAGCCATTCACCAAACGACCCAAGCGCTGATGTACCAAGCCTACGTAGTTTAATTGTAGCGATCCATGCAAGTCACTAAAGTGTTTCCAGCTATCTGTATTATTACAAATATTACCCACGGCACATTGTAAACAACACTCCGGATTGAGTGTGTTATTATGAAACGCATTATACAATTTTGAAAGTGCATTTTCTAAGCGCTGTGAAGTATTCATACTATTCAATGTTTTTATAATATAGCTATCTCACTTAAAATTAATGAAATATAGAATACATCCTATCTATTTTCACAAATTATTTGAAAACTATGGTTTTCGATAAAATTTCAGAGAGGTGTGAATTAAGGATAATTTAATACGTTCAAAAAAATAATCTTCTATTAAAACTTATATCTTCGCGTCAAAATTAATTACTATGCTACAAGCTGTTTTATTTGATATGGATGGAGTAATTATTGACACCGAACCACTTCATAAAAAAGCCTATTTTAGTATGTTTAATGATGTAAATATTGATGTCTCTGAAGAAATGTACAATTCATACACAGGACAATCTACTATTAACATTTGTAAACAACTTTGCGATCATTTTTCACTTTCAGAAGCTCCTGAAACATTAATGGCTATTAAACGAAAGCATTTTAAACACTTATTTGCTACAGATAGTGATTTGGATCTTTTAGATGGAGTGTTAGATCTAATCAAAGACTATTATAATAATGGCCTCACATTGATTCTTGCCTCGTCAGCATCTATGCCTAATATCAACCGTATTTTTGAACGGTTTAACTTAAATCAATATTTTAAAGCTAAATTTAGCGGAGCTGATTTAAAAGAATCTAAACCACATCCCGAAATTTTTATTAAAGCTGCTGAAGCTTCTGGTTACTCAAATGAAGAATGCATGGTGATTGAAGATTCAACTAACGGAATTGCCGCCGCAAAAGCTGCAGGTATTTTCTGTGTAGGTTACAATAGCTTGCATTCCAAAGATCAAGATTACTCTAAAGCAGATATCGTGGTTTCTAATTTTAATGCTATTTCGTATAAAAAAGCATCATCATTTTTTATGTAATTTTTATATTTCATAAAAAAGCTATATATTATAAACGTATCAAGAATGCATTACGCATACCAACCGAGCATATAAGCTGCGGTGGTTTAGCATACGGACATCCGTCAAAAAAATAAACAACTTTTCTTTTTTGTCTTGATACATAAAAACAATGTGTAATTTAAAATTTTTATTATGGATCAAGTGTATATTAATCACAAAGGCGATGCCAAAAAAATAGCAGAAAATTTAGAACGACTTAAAAAAATGACCGACCAAGAACTGGAAAATTATTATAAAAATGCTTTGGGGAATGGTTTCTTTGGCGTACACGCACAGAATTTATTGGCAATAGCAATGAATAAAGAGTTTAAAAGACGCTTTGGTGAAAGTCCCATAACCTATAAAGATGGTATATTGGTTAGTAAGAAAAATGAGCGGTTAAATAATCTCTAAAATCAAAGAAATTTTTACCAAATCGCTCACCGATGAAATGTTTAATTTTTGATTGATGTTTCGTCGGTGGGTTTGTGCGGTATGCGTTGAAATAAACAATTGTTCTGCTATTTCTTTTGTGGAGCTCCCATTAGCCAACAAGTGCAAAATCTTTTTTTCTTGTTTGGTTAAGGATTGAAACTGCTGCCAAGAAATTTGATTGGTATGAATAGGCCTAAAAATAGAATTAAATACTTTTCCTATTAAACCCAACTCATCAACAGTACTCGAAATATTAAAATATAAGTCATTATCTAAAATTAGTTTATTAGAATAAAAATACCTCTTTTCATTATTGAACTGAAGTTGCTGTATATAAGAGCATACAGAATCGATATCGTTAGCTTTTCGAAACTTGGTAGCCTTTGTTACGGCATTTCTATGTAAAACTAGGCACGATATTTCGTCTAGATAACTACTACCCACTTCAACTAATTTCTCCATTTCAGGAGCTTTAAATAATGGTTTATCATTGGCGTAGGTAATATCAAGGTTATCCTGTCTATTAATATGAATAGAATACGGAATATAATCGTTTAATTGGTCAAATAATTGTCGATCATTTTGGTAGAGGTTTCGTAATCTAAAAGCAAAATGCTGGCTTTGTAACAGTTGTTCTTTTTCGGTAAGGATTTCCATAATTTAAAAGACTTGAGACGCTATTTCTGAAATCGTTTTTATAAACTTATCTGGTTGTTCAAGGCTTGGGTAATGTCCGCATTCATCATAATCAATGAGCGTACAGGTTCCATTGCATTGTTTAGTTATCGTTTCCAAATAAGAAGGATTTACGGTGGGGTCTTGTGTTCCTCTTATTATAAATTTGGGTGCATCAAGATCGGAAAATATTCGCTCTTGATTGTCAAGTCTGTTTTGTATTAAATCGTTGGCTAAAACGCTACGTACCTTTGGATTGGCCTGCTTAAAATCATTTAGAATGGCTGCTGCGTTTTCTTGTTTGTGAACTGCAATTTCTGCAGCTGTAACCATATCATGTTCCGAAGGATTTTCTGTTAAAAAAGTTTGTAAAGCCGGTTGTGGTAGAAAAGCTTCTTCAAAATTGATTGGTTTTTTTACAGGAGGTGTCCCCATAATGATCAGGCCTTTGAGGTTTTTAATTTTCGGGGCGAGTTCAATAGCCAAATGACCGCCCATTGAATTTCCGACTAATAATATATCATCGTCAATTTCTTCTATAAATGAAAGTAGTTTTTCTTGGTATGATTTTATTGAAAAGTCACATTCAGCATCATATTCTTCCACATTTGCTCCATGACCTGGCAAATCGACTGTTATTTTAGTATAGGGAATTTCTTCAGAATCTACCGTTTTTTTGAAAACTTCTGAGGATGATGAGTTACCATGTATAAACAGAATAGTTCCGCTATCCGTACCTTTTATACTAGAATGTTTCATAAATAGATTAGGGGCCTTAGCTTTATTTTTAGCTTATAATCGTCCCTAAATGTACATGTTTTTCTGAAAAAGCCTGATAACTAGCGGTTCTATTATAAAAAAAATAAAGTTTAATTTATTTTAACTTAGCCCGTAACTCCGTAAAGGAAACCGCATCTTGCTTACCACTTTTCATATGTTTAAGTGTAAAGGTTTCAGCTTGCATTTCGTCTCCGCCGGCCAAAACAGTGTAAGGTATGTTTCGTTTATCTGCATAGCCCATTTGTTTACCCATTTTTGTAGCGTCTGGGTACAATTCTGCAGTAATACCTTCTTTTCTAAGTTTGGAAACAGCTTTCATAGCGTAAAACGCTTCCTCTTCCCCAAAGTTGATAAATAAGACTTTGGTATTGGCTGAAACGGTTTCTGGGAATAAACCCAATTCTTCTAGAACCAAGTAAATTCGGTCCAAACCAAACGAAATACCGACACCACTTATATTTTTTAGACCGAAAATACCAGTTAAGTCATCGTAACGACCACCGCCTCCAATGCTTCCCATTTTTACTTGCTCAGGAGCAGCAACTTCAAAAATAGCTCCTGTGTAGTAGTTTAAGCCACGAGCCAAGGTTACATCAATTTCCAACATTGCTGTTTGTAGTCCAATTTCAGAAATTGTTGAAACGATAAACTCCACCTCTTGGACACCTTGCATGCCTATTTCAGATGAAGAAAGTAAATCTTTTAATAAAGCTAATTTTTCGGAAGCCGTTCCGCTTACCTGAAATAACGGCTGTAACTTTTCAATGGCAGTTTCGGTAATTCCTTTCTCGCGCATTTCCTTTTTAACACCGTCCTCCCCTATTTTGTCAAGTTTGTCTAGAGCTACAGTGAAATCAATAAGTTTATCGGATTCCCCTATTACTTCAGCAATTCCGCTTAAAATTTTGCGGTTGTTCATTTTAATGGTAACCCCTTCCAAATTCAATTTGCTGAACACAGCATCGTACAGTTCCACAAACTCCACTTCTTGCCAAAGTGATTTGCTCCCCACCACATCGGCATCACACTGAAAAAACTCTCTAAAACGTCCTTTCTGCGGTCGATCGGCACGCCAAACCGGCTGAATTTGATAACGCTTAAACGGAAAGTCAATTTCGTTTTGGTGTTGTACTACGTAACGTGCAAACGGAACTGTAAGATCGTAACGAAGTGCTTTTTCTGAAATTTTCGGAGTTAGTTTCCCGCTATCTTTTTCAGAATATAATGCATCATCCACTTTCCGAAGAAAATCGCCACTATTCAAAATTTTAAAAATTAATCGATCGCCTTCATCACCGTACTTTCCCATTAGCGTATCGCTGTTTTCAAACGAAGGTGTTTCAATAGGTTGAAAACCGTACGTAGTAAAACAATCTTTTATGGTGTCCATAATATAGTTGCGCTTTACTACTTCAGCAGGTGAAAAATCGCGTGTTCCTTTGGGTATAGATGGTTTTTGAGCCACGTTGTATGGTTTAAAATGTAAGGTTCAATTAATAATTTTGAGATGCAAATATCTTAAATTATTAGCTAACTTGTAACTTTAACGACTGTTATTAGTCTAATGGGTAACCTTAATTTGTAACTATGTTTTCATTGTTTCGCGAAAATGTTCGTATTGCCTTAGATTCTATTAGAAGTCAATTGCTACGAACCATCCTTACTGTTGTCATTATAGCGATTGGTATTTGGGCGTTAGTCGGTATTTTAAGTGCCGTAAAGGTGCTGGAAAATACGATTGCAGACAACTTTGCCTCTATGGGCGCCAATACGTTTAACGTGCAACGTTATGAATTGGAAGTGCAAAGTCAGCGTGGTGGGGAACGCAAAAAGATAAACCCTATTATTAGTTACAACGATGTTAGGGAATTTGTGGATAAATATAATTACCCTTTAACCCAAACTGCGATATCATTTAGAGGAACTGCAGGTGCTGAAGTAAAATATGAAAGTGAGAAAACCGACCCTGAAGTTCAGGTGTATGGTGTTAATGAGCATTACTTGCTAAATACTGGAACCGAAGTAGAACGTGGTCGAAATTTCACCTTTTTTGATGTTCAGAATAATAATAAAGTATGTTTATTAGGTTCAGATTTTCTGAAAAACTTATTTGGCAATGAAAATCCTTTAAATAAAATCGTGAGTATACGAGGGGTTAAATTTAAAGTGATTGGTGTTTTAGAATCTAAAGGGTCTACCTTCGGAAACAATCAAGATCTCAAGGTGTTAATTCCCATTCAAGTGGCACGAGGAATTTTTACCGATCCAAATATTAACTATAATATAAGTGTGCGCGTGGACAATAAGGAAATCATGCAAGGCGCACAAGATGAAGCAATTATTACTTTCAGAAATATTCGCGGTTTAAACCCTGTGGAAGAAAACAATTTTGGTTTGTTACGGAGTGATGATTTATTGAATCAAATTGCTGAAATAGGCCTTTATATGTCAACAGCAGCTTGGATTATTAGTATCATTACTATTTTGGGATCATCAATCGCATTAATGAATATCATGCTCGTATCGGTTACCGAACGTACACGTGAAATTGGTGTACGAAAAGCATTGGGAGCTAAGCGTTCTACAATTTCTACTCAGTTTTTTATGGAAACTATCGTTATTGGGCAGTTTGGGAGTATCCTTGGTATTCTTTTAGGTATTCTTACTGGTTTTGTCTTTGCTAAAGCCTTTGATTTTGACTTTTCATTGCCTTGGACGGCTATAATTTGGGCTACTATTATCACATTTATCGTAGCCGTTATTGCAGGTTCATACCCAGCAACCAAAGCTGCGAAATTAGATCCTATTGAGAGTTTACGATATGAGTAAGGCAGTCCTCTTCGGCTCCGCTCAGGACAAGAAGTTTGTAGAGGCTTTGATATAATTCCGATAACCATCGGAATCACTCAGCCACCATTATTAAAAAAATCATGAAATTTTATCTAAGATATCTTCGAAAAAACGATATAACTCTCCTTTTGTAATGATGGAGCCTTGTTTAATCAATTTAAAAATATCCGCACTTCTATCGTTTGAAAATTGTTTATTCGCAGTGTAAAACTCAACTTCATCTGTCATAAAGTTCTCTTGAAGCCAAGCGTACCCATCGGCAGTTGTAATGTCTTTTGTTTTATCCATTACTTTAACTGATATAAGTTGCATTTGTTCTGCTTTAATTTTAAAAAGAAATAACTGCTGCGGTGCCATATTTTCTAGGTATTCTGCTTTTTGCAAAACTCCTTCCCAAACCAAATCACTGAAAACATCTAATTCTTGCTCAGCTACTTCAGGGTTATTTATTTTTATATCGGCCCATTCTTTTCCAGTAATGGATTGTGTGGCTAAAAAGTTTATAAACTCAGTGTGCAGTTCTTCAAATTGTTCTTTTGTAAGGCGTGCGTATTTCATAATCATAAATTTAATGTCGGGGTTTCGGTTATTTCGATACTATTTTAAACTGATTTGCCGACAGTTTAAAAATCACTCAACCACCTTACTAAGCTCAAAAAAGGTGGTTGAGTGATTTTAATGTTTTTGCACAGCAAAAGCATTAAAATTGTATCGAAACCCCGGTTTGAGTTTTAAATTAAAAAGAAAACCTTCCTCAAATAAATGAAGAAGGCTTTCTGTATTATTTCAGGTATTCAGTATAAAAACTACTGGTTTTCTGCTACTACGTCAAACGTAAATGTTTCGATAACATCTCTGTGAAAACGAATGGTAGCTTCGTATTGTCCAGTACGCTTAATAGCACCACCGGCAATAGAAATGTATTTTTTATCAATAGATACATTTTCTTTTTCTAAAGCTTCAGCAAGGTTTGCATTGGTAACAGAACCAAACAATTTATCCTTATCACCTGTTTTGGCAGTGATTTTTAGCTCTAAAATTTCGCCAAGTTTATCAGCTTCTTTTTGAGCTTCTTCAATAACTTTACGCTCTTTGTATGCTTGTTGTTTAAGCTTTTCTTCCAATGCTTTTTTTGCAGATGGAGTCGCTAAAGTTGCATACCCTTCTGGGATTAGGTAGTTTCTACCATATCCATTTTTTACAGATACAACATCATCTGTGAATCCCAGATTGTCAATGTCTTGTTTTAATATAAGTTCCATAATACTATCTGGTTTTTATTTGTATAAATCGGTTACATATGGCATCAACGCTAAATGACGTGCTCTTTTTACAGCTACAGCAACTTTACGTTGGTACTTTAATGATGTTCCTGTTAATCTGCGAGGTAACAATTTACCTTGCTCGTTTACAAAGCTCAATAAAAAGTCTGCATCTTTATAATCGATGTACTTAATTCCAGATCGTTGAAAACGACAGTATTTTTTAGCTTTTGTAGTTTCTATATTAAGCGGAGTTAGATATCTAATCTCTCCGTCTTTTTTTCCTTTTGCTTGTTCTTGAATCGATGCCATACCTTATGCTTTTGCTTTTTGTTTGTTGTTTCGGTTACGTCTTTTCTCTGCCCAAGCAATTGCGTGCTTGTCAAGTTTAACGGTAAGGTAACGCATAATACGTTCATCCCTTCTAAACTCTACTTCCATAGCGTTTATTGATTCACCGGGTGCAGTAAATTCAAATAAATGGTAAAAACCACTTTTTTTGTGTTGGATTGCATAGGACAATTTTTTTAGTCCCCAATCTTCTTTGGATATCATCTTAGCACCTTTAGAAACAAGAATATCTTCGTATTTCTTTACTGTTTCCTTTATCTGCTCATCAGATAAAACGGGATTTAAGATGAAAACAGTTTCGTAATGATTCATAAAAATCGATTAAAATTAATATTATTAACTCCTAGCTTCTTGCCAAGAGCGTGCAAAAATACTGTTTTATTTATAATTATCAAACCAATTTTTTAAAACAATAAAAAAAACACATATAGGAAATTTCTTACGCAATAAGATAAACCCCTTTTTTTTTCGACAAAAGTTAAAAAAACTTGCCTTTCATCGATATTTTGAGTATAATTGTTGTACTAAACTATCTAACTTTTTACTTGTGGACAAGCCAATATTAAAATGTGTCATCGTAGATGACTCCACCTTACAACGTCTTTCTATTGTAAAACTAATAGAAAACCATCCTTCATTAGACCTTGTTGCTGAATATAACAATGCTATTGAGGCTAAAATGGGTCTTGCCACTACCGATATAGATCTTATTTTCTTAGATATCGAAATGCCTATTCTTTCTGGTTTTGATCTATTAGATGATCTTACTAAAAAGCCACAGATTATTTTTGTTACTGGTAAAACTAAATATGCCTTTAAAGCATTTGATTACGATGCCATAGATTATTTACGTAAGCCTATTTCCAAAGAACGATTTTTAAATGCCGTGCATAAGGCTATTACCAATTACAAGCTTAAAAATGATGATGGTTTTGATGACGAAGATTTCATTTTTGTAAAAAGTAATCTTAAAAAACGTAAAGTATTCCTTAATGAATTACGCTACATCGAAGCCCTTGGTGATTATGTGAAGTTAGTTACCGAACACGATGCTTTAGTAGTACTCTCTACTATGAAAGCCTTTGAAGCGTTATTACCAGAAGATCGTTTTCTACGTATTCACAAATCGTACATCGTTAACCTTGATAAAGTAGAACGTTATAACAGTAAAGTTATCGAGCTTGACAACCAGCAGCTTCCTCTTAGTCGTAACCGGAAATCTGATTTGGTAGAAGCGCTTTCTGCCTCTATGAAATCTTAATAATTATCTACATCTATTGTTAACCGAACACTGGAGAACTCCTTAATCGAGTTAAAACTTTGTTGTACCCTATTTATATACTCTTTTGTTTTTTCCAGCGATTGTTTCTTCGGAATTTTAATTAAAATATTACTTATATAGAAATTTCGAATTCTACTCACAGGAGGTGGCTCGGGCCCTAACACTTGCTCACCCAATTTATTTTCCAAAGCTTGACCAAACCATTTTGACGCTTTTTGCATTTTTTGAAGATTACGGTCTTTACAGGTGATTTTTATAGTCCTATAGTATGGAGGATATTTATATTGGTAGCGGTCTTCCAACTGCTCTTTATACATTCCTTCATAATCATTCGTACTTACTTGTTGTAATATTTGATGATACGGATTGTACGTTTGTAT
This sequence comes from Marixanthomonas ophiurae, assembly GCF_003413745.1. Classification (NCBI taxonomy): domain Bacteria; kingdom Pseudomonadati; phylum Bacteroidota; class Flavobacteriia; order Flavobacteriales; family Flavobacteriaceae; genus Marixanthomonas; species Marixanthomonas ophiurae. Next base: position 957,033 of record NZ_QVID01000002.1, read on the forward strand.
CAATACCTTTCCGCGTTTGCTGGTACGTCCTGCCCTACCCGATACTTGCTGCAATAACTGAAAACTGCGTTCGTGTGCCCTAAAATCGGGGAAGTTGAGTAGATTATCCGCATTCATAACACCAACTAAACTAATGTTTCTAAAATCTAATCCCTTGGCTAACATTTGTGTACCTACCAAAATATCAATTTCTTCATTTTCCAGTTTATCAATTAATTTAGCATACGCATGTTTGCCTCGTGTGGTATCCTGATCCATTCGAGCAATGGAATATTTTGGGAAAAGAGCTTTCAATTCTGTTTCAATTTGTTCGGTACCAAAACCTTTAGTGTCTAGTGTATCACTCCCGCACGCCATACAAGACAACTGCATAGCCATATGATAACCACAATAATGGCAACGTAATTCATTTTTATATTGATGAAACGTCAAACTCACATCACAGTTGGGGCATTGAGGTGACGTTCCACAAGTAGTGCATTCAACAATGGGGGAATAACCACGGCGGTTTTGAAATAATATCACTTGTTCCCCTAACTCCAACACTTCATTCATCTCTTCTAAAAGGCGATCACTAAAATGGCCTTTCATTCGTTTTTTTCTAGTCTTTTCTTTTATATCGACCAATTCAATTTCGGGCATGAGTACATCACCAAAACGGGTTGTTAAGTTTACAAGTCCGTATTTATTATTTACCGCATTGTAATAACTCTCAAGCGAAGGTGTTGCAGACCCCATCAAAGTTTTTGCGGTATGCAGATTTGCTAAAACCACCGCTGCATCTCGTGCTTGGTAGCGTGGCGATGGATTGTATTGTTTAAAAGAAGGCTCGTGTTCTTCATCGACTAAAATAAGTCCTAAGTTATTAAACGGTAAAAACAACGAAGATCGCGCACCAATTACTATTTGTGCTTTGGGTTTAGAGTACAGTACATTGTTCCAAACTTCTACCCGTTCGTTAACGGAGTATTTTGAATGATAAACCGCTACTTTAGCCCCAAAATAGTTCTGTAGTCTTGTAATTAATTGTGTTGTTAACGCAATTTCAGGAAGCATATACAACACCTGTTTTCCACTTTCAATAATTTCGGAAATAAGCCGAACGTACACTTCTGTTTTTCCACTAGAGGTTACACCATATAGTAATGTGACATCTTTTGTTTTAAAACTTTCTTTTATTTCGGAAAAAGCAATTTCTTGCGCTTCATTCAGTTTTTTTATATCTGAAGCTGCTTCGCCACTATACTGAACTCGATCTTTTTTTACGTAATACTCTTCTAGTATTTCCTTATCTACTAAAGATTTTATCACGCTTGAAGACGTATCACTTTGTTTTTGAAGCTGTTTTACGCTAATGGGTTTATTTGCTTGAGCCGAAAGCATAAACAAGTTTAGTAATACTTCTTTCTGTTTAGGGGCCCGTGATAGTGTTTCTAAGAGTGCTTTCAGGTTTTCTTCAGAAGCATATTGCGAAGTAAGTTTTACATATCGTTTCAGCTTAGGTCTGTACTGCTCATATACTTCTTCTTGAACTTGGATTATCTTTTTCTGAAGTAATTTTTCCAGTACCGCTACTACATTTTTCTTATCTAGTACAGAACGGATATCATTTATATGAAGTGATGATTGATGTTGTAATGCTTCAAATACTAAGAATTCTTCATCATCTAATTCTTCTTCGGAAACATTACTTTTTGATAAGGAAATAATCGTTTCACTCTCCAACAAAAAAGCACTGGGCAGCGCAGCACGAATTACTTCGCCCAATGTACACATATAATAGGAAGCCATCCACTCCCAATGTTTAACTTGAGTTTCTGTAATTACTGGCTCTTCATCTAAAATTCGATCTATTTCCTTGGTTTCATATCCAGAAGGAGCGGTTTTATGAACCTGATAAACAATTGCTGTGTATACTTTCGATTTTCCAAACGGTACAGCTACCCGCATACCCTGACGCAGGAAAGCAGCTTCGTCCATATTAACCTGGTAGGTGAATTTTTGTTTTAATGGAATTGGGAGGATGACGTCTATATAATACACAGATACTATTTTCAGAAAAAAATTAGTCCACTCAAATTTGAGTGGACTAAAGATACTATTTTAAATAAAAAATTATTTTACACGATGCCAATATTGTGTTCTTCCTAATAAAGAAAATCCTATATAACCTCGTACTTTAAGTTTATCAGTTTCTTCTAATTCTATATAGCATTTATATAATTTACCACTGCTAGGGTCTAGAATTTTTCCATCATTGTACTCATCACCATCCTTTTCAAGACCTTTTATAATAACCAATCCCATTATTGGTTTTCCTTTATCTGCTCCAGGACAATCTACACAAGTAGCGTCTTTTTTGTCTGCAGTAAGTATTTCAACTACTTTACCGTAAATTTTGCCATTTTCTTTGTAAACCTCGACAATGGATTTTGCTTCTCCAGTTTCATCGTCTATTGTTTTCCATTTTCCGGTTACATCTTGTGCTACTGCAGTAAGTATAGTAGTAGCTACTAAGGTCATTGTTAAAAATAATTTTTTCATTTTTTTAGGTATTAGTGTTATTGTTTTTATTTCTATCCTTCAATAATTGTAGGGATACATTTAATTCAAACCCCAATAATAGTAAGTTTGAATTTATCCAAATATAGAACAACATGATTAAAAGTGCCCCAAGTGATCCATATAATTCATTATAATTTGAAAAGTTATTAATATAAATACCAAATAAATAAGTAGTTACTAAAAATAAAATAGTTGTCAATAATGCTCCAAAAGAGAAAAAGTGGGACTCTTTACCTTGCTTAGTACCAAAATAGTATAATATTGATATAATGGTGTATATCATACTTATAAAAACAACCAATTGCATAATTGTAACTAAGTAAACATTGTTTTCAACATAGACTTTTCCTACCAATTCATTTATTAGATATTCGCCATATAAAATGACTCCTACTGTAGTTAACAATAACAATGCCAACAAAATAGCCACTCCAAAAGCTACAGCATATTGTCTAATGAAAGTTCGGTTTATAGTAACGTGCACGGAATATTCAAAAGCACTGAAAATAGCATTTACTCCATTAGCTGATAAAAATATCGCTAAAATAATAGAAAAGGAAAGCAGTCCTCCTCTTGGGTTTACAGCGATATCGGCAATTACTGGGTAAAACAAATCAGCGGTTTGCGGTGGTAATAACTCTTCAATAAATATTAAGAATTGCGTTAAAAAGCCATCTATAAAATCAAAGTATGGAATCAAGTTTAAGATAAATAATAAGAAAGGAAATATAGCTATAAAGAAACTATACGCAATGGAACTTGCTCGAGATGAAAAGGTTCCTTTTATAATTCCAGTACCATATATTTCTAGTAAATGATATAAAGAAAGACCATTGGTTCCTGGTATTTTAACCTTTTTGCACCATTTTGCCAAGGTACGTATAACTGGCAGCTTCTCTATATTAAACACTTCATCTTCAGACATTAAACTGCTTTTAAGCTTAAATCCATATTATAAACTGAATGTGTTAACGCGCCACTACTTATATAGTCTACCCCACATTCGGCGTATTTTCGAGCTGTTTCTAATGTTATACCGCCACTGGATTCAGTTAGGCAGGAATCGCCAATCATTTGAACCGCCTTTTTTGTATCACTATAATTAAAATTATCAATTAAAATTCGGTAAACACCCTTGTTTTCCAGTATCTCTTTAATTTCATCTAAGTTTCTTGCTTCTACAATTATCTTTAAATTTAAGTTATGATCTTTTAAATAGTTTTGTGTTTTTTCAATTGCTTTTGTTATTCCTCCACAAAAATCAATGTGGTTATCCTTTAGCATTATCATATCGTACAGGGCAAAACGGTGGTTTTCACCACCTCCTATTTTTACCGCCCATTTTTCTAGAGCGCGAATTCCTGGAGTGGTCTTACGAGTATCCAAGATTTGAGTGTTGGTTCCTTCTAAAAGCTCTACGTATTTATTTGTTTTAGTAGCTATTGCACTCATTCGTTGCATAGCGTTTAAAACCAATCGTTCAGACTTTAAAATAGATTGTGATAATCCTGATACGTAAAAACAAACATCTCCTTTTTTTACACGGCTCCCATCTTCTATTTTAATATCTATTTTCAAGCCGGTATCTACAAATTCAAAAACCTGCCGAGCAAAGTCTATTCCAGCTATAATACCATCATCCTTAACCAATAATTTGGCTTTTCCAGTTGCATCTTCAGGAATACAAGCTAGCGAACTGAAGTCGCCATCACCTACATCTTCCCGTATGGCATTGGTTATAATTAAGTTTATTTCTTTCTTGAATTGTTTTTCTGAAATCATTACAGTCAATTTTTAGCTAAAATACTAAAAACAGCCCTTATTTTCAGTATTAGTTGCACTTTGGAACACATTTTGATTTTTTCAGAAATAGAAACCATTTAAAAAATTTATTATGAAAACAGATTTATACACCAAAACCATCTTAACCATTATTGCAATTTGTCTCACTATCAATGTAGTTAAAGAATTTGAAATTATTCCAAAGGCATATGCTTCAAAAGATTCTATTGAAACATCTTCAGATTATAAATTAGTTCCTATTAGTGAAAACAACACCCTTGATGTTCGTATCGTTGATATTGACACTTACGATGAGCTTGACGTAAACCTAAAAAGCATAGATACCTATGACGAACTAAAAGTAAACATTAACAGCGTCGATAGCGATGAGGAGCTTAACGTGAATATTAACGAAATAGGAGGTCAATATGTTACTCACGGCGGACCTATTCCTGTTAAAACTAATTAATTAAACATCCTTTCTAAAAGGTCGAATAATCAATCTTGCTGCACGATCGTAACTAATATAACTGTATGTCCAATTAAAAAAAGTAACTACACGATTACGAAAACCCACCAAAAACCAAAGGTGGATAAACATCCATATAAACCATGCGATAAAACCACCTAAATGCATTTTTTTAATATCGACCACGGCTTTGTTTCGACCTACAGTTGCCATGGTACCTTTATCAAAGTATTTAAAAGGTTCTAATGGTTTATTGCGAAGTAGTTTTTTAAAGTTGTCACCTAGGTGTTTCCCTTGTTGAATAGCGGGTTGGGCAACTTGAGGATGTCCTTTAGGGTACGCTTCCGTTTCCATTAAGGCGATATCACCTAATGCAAAAATAGCATCGGTATCTTCAACTTTATTAAATTCGTTTACGTAATATCGGTTAATCTTTTTCATTAATGATGTTCCATCAATTCCTTTAATAGGATTTCCAGTAACTCCTGCAGCCCAAATAAACGCTTCGGTTTCAAAGCTTTTTTCACCTTTTGTGGTTACTATTTTTCCATCATAATCTTCAATCATCGTATTAAGATGAACGTGTACACCTAAGCGTTCTAAAGCTTTTTGCGCCAATCTAGAGGCCTCCTCACTCATTGGTGGTAACACTCGATCCATACCTTCCAATAAATGAACTTGCATTTCAGCTTCGTTCATTTCGGTATAATCATCTTCTAAAATTCCGTTTTTAAATTCTGCCAATGCCCCTGCAAGCTCTACTCCAGTTGGCCCAGCTCCTGCTATAACAAAATTTAAAAGCCGTTTTCGTTCTTCAGGATCTTCAGTCATATCAGCTTTTTCAATATTCTGAAGCATTAAACTCCGAATATTTAATGCCTGCGGGACTGTTTTCATCGGCATGCTGTTTTTCTCAATATTTTGATTCCCGAAGTAATTAGTTTTAGTTCCTGTAGCAATCACCAAATAATCATAGCTTAACTTTCCTATTGAAGTTTCAATTTCCTTTTCTTCTTTATTAATGTACTCTACTTCAGCTAAGCGAAAATGAAAATTTTTATTTTTTCTGAAGATTTTCCGAAGTGGATACGCTATCGAGTCTGGTTCCAATCCGGAGGTAGAAACTTGATACAATAATGGCTGAAAGGTGTGATAGTTATTTTTATCGAAAAGTACAATTTGTACGTTTTCATTTTTAATCTTTTTTATAAATGAAATTCCCGCAAATCCTCCGCCTATAACGACTACACGAGGTTTTTGGGTTTGTGGTATATTCATAGCTTTTTGTTGTACTATAAAGTTACTATTTGTTTAGTAGCCTTGCATAAAAAATAGTAATTTTTGTGATTATTGTAACAATCTTGTTTCTTACACTACTAATGAAACAGCTAACAGTATTGCATTGACGAAAGAACTCGAACATAGTTTTGTAACCCAACTGGAGGAAAACCAGAACATCGTGCATAAAATATGCAGATTATATACCAATGATCAAGATGCTCACAATGATTTGTTCCAGGAGATTACCATACAGTTATGGAAGGCATTTCCTAAATTTCGAGGAGATTCAAAGTTTAGTACATGGATGTATCGGGTTGCATTAAATACTGCTATTACTTTATATCGAAAAAAGAAACGCAGAATTGATACTGCAAGTTTTGAAAGCATCAGTTTTAAAATAAAAGCTGAACCCTATGATGATACCATTGAAGAGCAATTAAAATTAATGTACAGTGCGGTAAAAACTCTTAATGATATTGACAAGGCATTGGTGTTTTTGTATTTAGAAGATAAAAATTACAAGGAAATTTCTGAAACATTAGGTATTACCGAAGTGAACGCAAGGGTAAAAATGAACCGAATTAAAGGGAAGTTACGTAACATATTAAATCCATAGGAGGTTATACACATGGACGAACTAGAATTATTAAAAAAAGATTGGCAAAAAAGGGAGCAAGAGCTACCTAAGTTGTCATATAGTGATATTTACAAAATGTTGCTTAAAAAATCTTCTTCCATAGTGAAGTGGATTTTCTACATAAGTATTGTTGAAATTGTTCTTTGGACAGTTTTAGCATTGGTCACTCCTAATGTAAGTGAAAACTTTAAAATAAGTAACCAAATAAATGATGCCATGGGGCTTCATAATATATTAATTGCAATTAATATAATCAATTATTTAGTGTTTGGCCTTTTTATATATTTGTTCTATAAAAATCACCGAAATATTAAAATTACTGATTCAGTTAAAGAACTGATGAAGAATATTTTAAAAACTAGGAAAACGGTTAAGTACTTTGTTATATATAATGTGGGAGCAAACGCCTTGATTATGCTGGCAATCAATATTTATTATTATCTAAATAAGGATCATTTGTTCGCATTAATGAGTGAAAAATATGAAGGCTTTTCTAATATTTCTCAAGAAAGCTTTGCTTCTGTTTTCTTTTTGGCACAATTTGTTATCGGACTCCTCTTTATAGGGTTAATCATATTATTTTACCGAGTGGTCTATGGGATTTTACTAAGACGATTAAATAGAAACTATAAGGAGCTAAAAAAAATAGAAATGTAAAAATTATTGGCTATTGAAAACCAATGTGCCAAAAGCTTAACAATCTGCAAACCCCGTCCTTTCTAAGAAGAGGGTGATAAAAACTGAGAATTAAATTACTGTTTACTAGCTTTACGGCTTCCTTCGTACATTTCGTAACGAACTAAACGGCTTTCGAGTTTTCCATTATAAAGTTTTATCTTTTTTGAAGTTTTTAACCCTACATTTTTAAGCGCCTCCATGTTACTGGTAATCATCCAAGCCTGTGTGCCGGGGTAGCTTTGTTTTAAAGTATCACCAATTTGTTTGTAAAAAACATCAATGTCTGCTACTGATAAACGCTCATCATAGGGTGGGTTAAAAATCAAGTACATAGGTTTGTCAACCGGTTTTTCACTTTCAAAAAAGTCTTGTTGTTGTATTTCTATAAAATCTTGAAGGTTGGCATTGTTAATATTTTCTTTCGCTTTATTCAAAGTATAACCATCCTTATCTGAACCATAAATTTTAAAATGGAAGTCTTTTATTTTTTTAAGAGCTGCGTTTTCAATAACTTCAAATAAATTCACATCAAAATCAGGCCACGTTTCAAAACCAAATTCGTCCCTATTTAAGTTTGGAGGAATGTTACAAGCAATCATAGCGGCTTCGGCTAAGATAGTTCCGCTACCGCACATAGGATCCATAAGATTGCATTGTCCTTCCCAACCAGATAACATAATAATTCCTGCCGCTAACACTTCATTTATCGGAGCAAGACCAGTTTCTGTTTTATAACCACGCTTATGTAGTGATTGGCCACTACTATCCAATGAAACGGTACAAATATTACGGTCTATATGCACATTTATACGCAACGTAGGATGGTCTAAATCTACATCGGGTCTTACTCCCTCTTTATCCCTAAAACGATCTACAATAGCATCTTTGGTCTTCAAAGCTACATATTGTGAATGTGTAAATTGTTTAGAAAACACAGTAGCATCTACCGCAAGACTACCATTTGCTTCCATATAATCTTCCCATTCAATTTTATAAATACTTTTATATAAATCTTCTTCGGTAAACACATTAAAAGCAGTAATAGGTTTTAAAATTTTAATAGCTGTTCGGCAGCATAAATTTGCTTTATACATAAAACCGGTATCTCCTTCAAAAGCAACGTTTCGGGTTCCTTTTTCAATACCAGAAGCTCCTAATTGTCGAAGTTCTTTAGCTAATAAATCTTCTAATCCAAATAAGGTCTTGGCAACCATTTTAAAATTACTTTCCATAATGTATGTTACAATTTGATACAAAATTACAGTATTTTTGCAGGGCAAAACCCACTTCATGCAAAAAGAAACAGATACCTGGTACACTTCCTGGTTTGATACACCGTTTTATCACATATTATATAAGGATCGAGATTATGAAGAAGCTGGTTTTTTTATGAAAAAACTTACCTCTTTTTTAAATCTTTCTGAAAAATCAAAAATATTAGACCTTGCTTGTGGAAAAGGTCGTCATGCTAAATACCTTAACAAAATAGGATATGATGTTACTGGAGTAGATTTATCTGCTTCGAGTATCGAATATGCTAAACAGTATGAAACTAAAAATCTTCATTTTGAAGTACACGATATGTGCCTTCCCTATCCTGACAAGTTTGATGCGGTTTTCAATTTATTCACTAGCTTCGGTTATTTTGAAAAAGAAAATGATAACCTTCGAACCATAAAATCTATTAAAGAAGAGCTTAAGCCCAATGGTTATGGAGTTATTGATTTTTTAAATACAGATTATGTTTTAAATAACTTAGTCCCTTCTGAAGTTAAAACTGTTGATGGAATTGATTTCTACATCCATCGGTATCTCGACGACGGCTATATCTTTAAAGACATTCGATTTACATATGAAAATGAAAGATACTTCTATACGGAACGAGTAAGAGCGCTAACATTAGAAGATTTTAAAAATTATTTTTTTGAAGCAGGGGTGAAATTAGTGAATTGTTTTGGCGACTACCATTTAAATAAATTTGATAAAAATAAATCTGAACGATTAATACTTATTTTTAATTGATGAATTATCTACTACTTTTTCTAGCTGTAGCATTAGGGTATGGAGTTGCTCTATTTTTAAAAACAAAAAAAATAAAGCAGATATCTTTATATCTTGCTTTTAGTGGAGCTTTTTTATTAGCTATAACTGTTTTTGAACTCTTACCCGAAGTATTTGAAACCCCTTCAAAATCCATTGGCATCTTTATAATGGTAGGGATTTTACTTCAAATCTTCTTAGAATTTTTCTCTAAAGGAGCAGAACATGGTCACGTTCACCTGCATGCCGACACAAAAGATTTCCCTTGGCTATTATTTATTAGTCTTTCAATACATGCATTGTTGGAAGGTTTTCCTATTTCCGAAGAAAATAATCTATTAATTGGAGTTATCGTTCACAAGATACCTGTTGCAATAATTTTGTCATTCTTTTTTATAAAAGCTGGATACTCTAGAATTATTACGGTTTTGTTTTTGTTCCTTTTTGCTTTAATGACTCCTATTGGTAGTTTTATTTCTGAAAATAGCGTCTATATTGATACATATCATACCGAAATAACTGCTGTGGTCATTGGAGTATTTTTGCACGTTTCAACTACTATTCTTTTTGAAAGTTCAAGTAACCATAAGTTTGATTTATCTAAAATGATTGCTGTTGTAGTTGCTATTCTATTGGCATACTTTCTTTAAATTACTTCTAAGAAAATGAATAAATAGTGTAATATACTTCCAGTAAGTACAAAAACATGCCAGATTACGTGGCTGTATTTAATTTTATCTAGCGAGTAAAAAATAATACCAATGGTATAAGCTGCGCCTCCCCCCATTAATAATAGTAACCCTGTTTCGTCTACAGCAGATTTCAAAGCTGAAAAATCAAAGACGATTAACCAGCCCATGGCTAAATACAACAGTGTGGAAAAAAGTTCAAATTTTCCTGTAAAAAAAACTTTTAAAATTGTTCCTACAAGTGCTATGCTCCAAACACTCCAAAACAATATCCATCCTAAACTATCTGGCAGCACTATTAAAACTACTGGAGAATATGTCCCCGCGATTAATAAATAGATGCTTATATGATCTAGCTTTCTATATAAAAATTTTCTAGTAATATCTTTTTCATAATGATAGATTGTTGAAGCAAAGTAAAGTGCTGCTAAGGAAAATCCATATAATGAAATTCCCAGAATACCTTGCCAGCTTTCGTAAGTATGAAAGATAAAAAGAAGGATAAAACCCACTAAGCTCAATACGAAACCTATTCCATGTGTGAGTACATTTAACTGTTCTTCTTTTTGGGTTTGTATTCTCATATCAATTTCAAAATTAGGTAAATTTTTAAAACTAATAGACTTAGTTTTTGCGCATAAAAAAACCCCCTCATCGGTATGATGAGGGGGTTTATAAGAAGGCGGCGACCTACTCTCCCACGGTGTAGTACCATCGGCGCAAACGGGCTTAACTACTCTGTTCGGAATGGTAAGA